>DATCHE010000001.1:0-4100 GCA_036508535.1 Bacteroidales bacterium
TTTGGAATATGGAAAGCATGGAATTTTATTTGAAAATAACAATTATGAGGAACTGGCATTAAGAATTGAGCAGGCTATTCATTTTTATGAAACCGGAGAAATCGTTAAAATAATTAGTTCGGCCTATAATCATTGTTTAATCAACTTTAATATTACCGGAACAGCGCAGAAATATTGTGAGACTTATTTGTAATTTGATTAGTATCAGGTTTCATTGATTTTGGCTTCGCCGAGCTCCGCGGAGTTTACCCGTAAGGCGGGGCTCCGGTTCTTCGCTCTCCGCCAGCCGGCGGAGCCGGGCTAAACGAAGAACCGACGACGCCAAAATCAATGAGGCCAAATTAATGAAGGTCGAAACTCTTTTAATTTTATGAAGATCATTCATATAACATTCAGTTTACCAAATGCTGGTAAAGAAAATATGCTTGTTGATATTGCCAATGAGCAGTTTAACAACAATAATGAGGTGGGAATAATTGTTATAAACAATAATGTAGAAAAATCAATCAGGGAAAGAATCTTAAGAGGAATAAAGTTTTTCGAATTGAACCGTTCGCGGGCAAGTAAAAGTATTCTGCCTGTAATTAAACTGATTATTTTATTAAGAATAAAATTCAGAGCAGATGTAATTCATATCCATGATCCTGAAATAGGAAAACTGATCAGGCCTCTTTGCAGAGCCCCGGTTGTACTAACGGTTCATAATACCAATATGGATGTCAGGCCAATGATGAATTACAGTAAAATATTTGCTATTTCAAAAACTGTAAAACTTGATGTTGAATCACGGAGTAATCTCAAGTGTGAAGTTATTTACAATGGTATTAAGACAAAGGACATTCAAAAACGAGATCTGTTTTATGCTCCGGATATCTATAAAATCATTCTTGTAAAACGGCTTGATCATAAGGCTAAAGGGCAGGATTTATTGGTAAATGCGCTAAATCTGTTAATAAAAAAAAAGGGAATTAAAAATATCAGACTCGATTTTGTGGGTGAAGGGAATTCAAGAGATTTTATTCAAAGACTCATTGATGAATTCAATTTGCAGGAACATATTTTTTTACTCGGGAACAAAAGCCGTGAGTGGGTTTATGAAAATCTTCACAGATACGATTTATTTGTTCATCCGAGCCGAATCGAAGGCTTTGGCCTTACAGTCGTGGAAGCCATGGCAGCAAAAGTGCCGGTAATAGCCTCCGATATTGAAGGACCGGCCGAGATCCTGGCGTATGGTAAACATGGCATTATTTTTGAAAATGATAATTATGAAGACCTGGCATTACAAATCGAAAATGCTATGAGATTATACGAAAACGGAGAAATCGTTAAATTAATTGAGTCAGCCTATAATCATTGTATAATCAACTTTGATATAAACAGAACGGCCCGGGAATACTGTGACTCCTACTTATAATATATTGTAACGGACATTATTTCAGGTAATTGTATCAATGAATATTCTGTTTGTAAGTAGCGGCAATGCATTGAACGGTATTAGTCCTCTTGTTGAGAATCAGGGTAAATCACTGATTGAGTACGGTCATAAGGTTGATTTCTTTACAATTCAGGGAAGGGGATTAGAAGGTTATTGTAATGCCACCTTTAAACTTCGTAAATATCTTAAAGGAAAAAATTACGATCTAATCAATGCTCATTATGGTTTGAGTGGAATTATCGCACTTCTGGCAAACCGGGGATTCCCTCTGGTAGTATCGTTTATGGGGGACGATTTGTTAGGTTCGAATCTTAAAAACGGCAAAATTCGTAAATCAAGTATTGTTCTGACTAAGGTAAACCGGTTTCTGGCTTCCCGTTATTACAATTATTCCATTGTGAAGTCCTCCCGGATGTTCGACATTTTAAAAATTAAAAATGCGGAGATTATACCTAACGGGGTAGATCTGAAACATTTTTATCCTCAAGACAAAACGCTGTGCAGAAAAGAATTAAATCTTCCCCCCGCAGAAATAATTATTGCATTTGTTTCAAATCCTGAACGTCCGGAAAAAAATTATTCGCTCGCACAGGAAGCTGTCAGATGCCTGAACAGGGATAATGTTCGATTGATACCGGTATTTAACAAAAACCAGGATGAAATTCACAAATGGTTAAATGCATCTGATCTGGTTGTTTTAACTTCCTTTCACGAAGGTTCTCCGAATGTTATTAAGGAAGCAATGGCATGTAATTGTCCTGTAGTTTCAACCGATGTTGGTGATGTTAGATTTATATTCGGTGATACGCCAGGATGCTTTCTGGGAGCATTTACACCAAATGACTTTGCAGAAACTCTTAATAAAGCAATTCTGTTTAGTAAAAATGAAGGTAAAGCCAAGGGACGTCAACGTATTGTTGATTTAGGAATTGATTCGGAAGGCATAGCTGAAAGAATTACAATGGTGTATAAAAAAGTCTTAAAAATAAATTAGTTTATGATTATCGTGATGTTACAGGGAGGTATGGGTAACCAGATGTTTCAATATGCAGCAGGCAGGGCCCTGGCAATACGCAATAATACATTTTTGAAAATTGATCTGAGCTTTATAAAGAATGGGGTATTGGGTGGGAATGTTGATTATAGAAATTATGGTTTAAATAATTTTTGTATAATTGAAGATATAATCAGTGAAGAAGAGTTGAACCACTTTATCAAAAGAAGCAGGCTTTTCTCAAAATTAAAGATCTCATGGCTCAATAGAAAAACAGGTTACCGATTTCCTCTATCAAAGATGGTTTCCCAGAAAGGACATGGCTATGATCCTGAATTTATGAAACTCTCCAATAACAGTTATTTAATTGGCTACTGGCAGAATGTTAAATATTTTGCAGGATCAGAGGAAATAATAAAACAGGATTTTATGTTTAAAAACTTACCCAACCAATCCAATACTGCTTTATTAAGTAAAATAATGAATTGTGAGTCAGTTGCCATACATATAAGAAGAGGGGATTTTAAAAACCTGCCTGTTCTGGGGACCACTGACAAAGAGTATTATTTAAGAGCAATTAATTATCTGGTTAAGAAATTAAGTAAGCCTGTTTTGTTCTTTTTCAGCGATGAAATGAAATGGGTAAAAGAAAATTTTAATACAATTAGTTCTGCAAACTTTATATATTATTCCGATATTAACACTTCATCCGGCAGCGAAGCCGATGATCTGCGGTTAATGTCAAACTGTAAACACAATATTATCGGGAACAGTACTTTTGGCTGGTGGGGTGCGTGGTTAAACAGCAATCCTGACAAGATCATAATAGCTCCTGAAAAATTATTTGCCGATCCTGCTATTGACAATCAGTTACAGGGAATGATACCGGATAACTGGGTAAGATTATAATAGTTGATAAATCCTTTCTAGTGAATCGCTTCCCTGTTCTGACCTGACTATGAGAATACTGTTCTATGGTCCGCGTATTTGTAGTTCTTCCCATTTATGGATGAGAAGGAATTTTGAATTTCTTTCTCCATATATTACTACTATTATTGAAGAAGAGATGCCTGAAGAAGGGCTGACAGGTAACAGGAAAGTTGTTCTTCTTCCAAAAGGTAAAAATTATAAATCACGATTATTCAGGCTTGTTTCGGATATAAGGATCGATATTAAATGCCGGAAGATCTTAAGGAGAGAATCAAAGGATAAGAATATAGATTTGATTATCATACACTTTTTAACGAACGCGGTACAATACGGAAAAGTCTTTAAGGATTTTCATAAGCCTGTGTTTGTTCACTGTCATGGCATTGATGTTACCTGGGAAGTATACAGTCTTAAACGCAAATGGAGAAGACTATGGTGGGGTGATTATGTAAAAGAGGTTAAGAAACTACCTCTGAATGTTTTTTTTATTGCTAATTCAATAAGTACAAAAAGGAAGCTCGAAGAAATAAATATCAGTTCAGAGAGAATTCATGTCAGTACTCCCGGAGTTCCGATATCAGCCCAGATTAAATACAGAGATCCTCAGAAAAAATGGTTGAAATTTTTGTTTATTGGCAGATTGATCGATGTCAAGGGTCCTGATCTTACAATTTTAGCTTTTGAAAGAGCATGTGAAATGGGACTTAATGGTGAATTAATTCTCGCCGGTGACGGTAA
>DATCHE010000002.1:0-11145 GCA_036508535.1 Bacteroidales bacterium
CATTCAAGTAATGTTGAAAATGAAGTCTGCGACCGGTTAGCTGTCGTTGCATCTATGGGAGGCGAACTCCTTGAAGACAAGGGCTATCAGCCTATAGAAGAGAATAATGTATTAATCTGAAATCGGGGGACCGTTTAATAAATTTTGCAATAATCAAAAAAATGATGCAAATTTGTAAAAAGATCTGCAGATGCAAAAGCTATATATTTCTTCAACACCTTCTACTCCTGAGATCAATTTTTCTCCTGAAGAAAATATTTTCATGATAAAGGGGAAATCTTCACCAGAAGATGTCCGCAAAATGTACTATCCTGTTGTTGAATGGATTAGAAGCTTCACAAACATTATTCTTTGTGGAGAGAACAAAATCTATACTTCTGAAAATCCTCTTAAATTTCAAACCGATTTAATTTATTTCAATTCATCATCTGCAAAATTCCTGTACGATATCTTTATCGAACTGAAAAGACTTTCTCAATCAGGTAACCAGGTTGTTATTGAGTGGTTTTATGATGAGGAGGATCTGGATCTCAAAGAAGCAGGTGTTGATATAGCATTGCTTGTCGAGATGGATTTTTCTTTTATCCCAAAGAAAAGGATTGTCTGATGAGGGGACAAAAAGAACTTTATGAACTTTTAGGGAAACTGTCAATTCAATTTGAATATTACGAACATCCTCCTCTTGCCACAATTGATGACGCAAAGATCCATTGGAAAGATTACAACTCAGGAAGGTGCAAAAATATTTTCTTCAGGAACCATAAAGGAGACAGGCACTATCTTGTAATACTCGAGCATCTCAGACAATTGAATATACACGACCTTGAGAAAAGACTCGGTCAGGGGAAGCTTTCCTTTGCATCTGATGTAAGACTTAAAAAACACCTTGGTGTTGAGCCCGGTTCGGTGTCTCCTTTTGGACTCATTAATGACACTGAAAATCATGTGCATCTCTTTATCGATGAAAAATTAAAAGATTGTGAGCGGCTTACATTTCACCCAAATGTTAACACAGCCTCACTGGTTATTTCCAGGGCTGATTTTTTAAAGTTTATGGCATATACAGGCAGTACTTTTGAATTTATTAAGCTTTATGATTAAGCTTAAGCCTCCCTGCCCCCCTAAAGCGCCCAGCTACCCCCCAACCCCCCTGAAGGGGGGCTAATTCAAAGTGTATATGAGCATTAACCCCCCTTTAGGGGGGCAGGGGGGCAAGAATCAGGGGTGTTGGGGGGCGGTTGGGGCAAAAAAATAACCTCTTCCCCTTTGCAACAAACCCAATTCTAATCCGTCTTTAATCAAAAAACAAGAAATACCTAAACCTGCATGAGGAGATTTCTCTTTTCCGGATTACTTATATTTTTCCTTCTGCCGGCTGTTACCGGACAGACCATTGATAAAAAGCAATATAAAGCTACACGTATATCTTCTGTTCCTGTAATTAACGGAATTCTTAATGAGGATTTGTGGAAAACCGGTGACTGGGTTGATGACTTTACACAGAATGAACCATACAACGGCAAAGAAGCGTCGCAAAGAACTGAATTTAAAATTCTTTTTGATGATAATAACCTCTATGTGGCTATCAAAGCTTACGATACAAGTCCCGACAGCATTGTTAACCGGTTAACCCGACGCGATAATGTTGACGGAGATCTGGCCGGTATAATTTTAGACAGCTTTCATGATCTCCGTACAGGTTTTCTTTTCGGAGTAAGCTCTTCGGGAGTTAAGTACGACCACATGTTTACCAACGACGGGCAGAATGAGGACTCTTCGTGGGATCCTAACTGGTGGGTGAAAACCTCTGTAAACAGCGAAGGATGGGTTGCTGAGATGAAAATCCCATTCAGCCAGGTACGGTTTGAAAAAAACTCAGGGGATGTGTGGGGACTTGAAGTAGCAAGAATACTTTACCGGAAGAACGAGACTTCCTTCTGGCAGCATATTCCAAAAGATGCTCCCGGATTGGTTCATCTTTTTGGAGAATTAAAAGGGTTAGAGCAAATTAAACCCAGGAAAATTTTTGATGTTACCCCTTACGGAGTCGGCAAAGCGGAAACATTTGAAGCAGAACCTGAAAATCCATTCCGGGCCAAAGGAAAATTGTTCGGATTTAACGGAGGAATTGATGCCAAGATCGGGGTGACTAATAATATGACAATGGATCTTACCATAAACCCCGACTATGGACAGGTAGAAGCTGATCCTTCTGAAGTAAATCTTTCAGCCTATGAGACTTTCCTCAACGAAAAACGTCCGTTTTTTGTGGAAGGTAACAACATAACAAACTTCGCTTTAGGCGTTGGTGACGGAGGTGTGGGAAACGACAACCTCTTTTATTCCAGGAGAATAGGACGTCAGCCACATGGCGATCCGGATTTGAAAGACGGATGGAATTCTAGTGTGCCGGCCAACACAGCAATTCTTGGGGCAGCCAAACTTACCGGAAAGACAAAAAACGGACTTTCAGTCGGATTTGTGGAGGCTATGACTGCTGAAGAAAAGGCTGAAATTGATACAGTGGGCGGCAGGATATTTGAAACAGTAGAACCACTTACTAATTATCTTGTTGGTCGCATTCAGAAAGACATTAACGATGGGAAAACTATTATCGGAGGGATTTTTACCAGTACAAACCGTAGGCTCGATGAAAACCTCAGCGATATTATGCACAAATCAGCATACACGGGGGGAGTTGATTTTACACAATATTTCAAAGACAAAAACTGGATGTTTAACATCAATACTGCTTTTAGCCTGGTAGAGGGTTCTAAAGAAGCACTTGAGAACACTCAACAATCTTCGGCTCATTACTTCCAGCGCCCTGATAAAGGGTACGCAGTTCTTGATACAAACAGAACTTCCCTTGCCGGATCCGGGGGAAGAATGCAGTTAGTTAAGATGAACGGACACTGGAATTTTATGAGCGCCACATTATGGAAAACACCGGGATTTGAAACTAATGATCTTGGCTATATGAGAGAAGCTGATCAGGTTTTGTCATTACTATGGGCCGGATATAGTGTTTGGGACCCTAAATGGATTTACAAAAGATATAATATAAGTGCTGATTTTTATGGTGTAACTAACTTTGGCGGGGACTGGACCGGAGGCGGATTCGAATGGAATGCCAGCATGAACCTGAAGAATTACTGGAACATCTGGTCAGGAGGCAGCTTTAACACACCCTCGGTTTCAACCGGAATGCTTCGTGGCGGCCCGACAATGAAAACCCCCGGAAGTACTAATTCGCGAATCGGTTTCTCAACAGATAACCGCAAAAAACTGGTTTTTGATGTATATGCAAACGGAGGAAAAGGTTACGAAAATAATTCCCGTAGTTTTTACGCTGGTGTGGATATAACATATAAACCAATAAATGCCCTGGTCCTTACCCTGAGTCCGGGATTCAGTAAATCGTACTCAGACCTGCAATATGTGTCTGAGGAACAATACCAAAACAACAGCAGGTACATTTTTGCCAGTATCGATAGGAAAACCATTAGCACATCATTCAGGATAAGCCTGAATTTGAGCCCTGATCTTACATTCCAATACTGGGGACAGCCATTTATTGCATCCGGCAGCTACTATGATCATAAATATATTGTTGATCCGATGGCAAATTCTTATTCTGACCGGTTCAGGATATTTTCACCGAATCAGATCAGTCCTGACGGGGATAATTATAATATTGATGAGAATAATGATGGAATTACCGACTACACATTTGATAAAAAAGACTTCAATGTGCAGGAGTTTCTCTCAAATTTCGTGGTCAGATGGGAGTACAATCCGGGGTCATCTGTTTTCCTTGTCTGGAGCCAGACTAGGAGTGGATCAAATTCATCAGGATCTCTCGATCTTTTCAACGACCTGGGCAATCTGTTTAATTCCGGAGAAATCACACCACATAATGTCTTTCTTATAAAGTTCAGCTATCGGTTTGGATTCAGGTAATCGTAAGTAGATTAAGATAACCATTCGGTGAGCTCGTCCCGCCTTGCGGGCCTCGGTTCTTCATTCATCCTTTCCTTATACATGGATTTTAAGCAAATTATCAGAAAGGTCCGCCAGCTGGCGGATCAAAAAAATTTATGGGGCCTAGGGAAGGCATCAAAAGTTGTATATCTATATAATAGTAATTAACTTTGTTCCAGCAATGAAAATTTCAGGTTGGAACAGTTTTCGAAAAAAAAATTATAAATATGTTATAAAACATATCGTACTTCTGAGTGTGGTAATTTTATTGCCTTGTATTCAAGTGTCTGCACAGGAGTATTTTCAACAGGAAGTAAATTACAAAATTCACGTTACACTTAATGACAGTAAGCATGAACTGAGTGCTTTCGAATCTGTGGAGTATATAAACAATTCCCCGGACACTCTCAGTTTTTTGTATTTTCATCTCTGGCCAAATGCGTATTCAAACAATTCCACCGGGTTAGCAAAAGAAATCCTCAACCGCGATGGGAAGACAAAACTGTTCAAGGATCCGGAACTGAGGGGATACATCGATTCTTTGAACTTTAATATTCAAGGTATCCCTGTCGCGTGGAATCTATTACCCGACTCCTGTGATATCTGCAAAATAATTCTAAATGAGCCTCTAAAGCCTGGAGATACAATAATGATAACAACTCCTTTTCATGTTGGAATACCTAAAGGAATAACTTCACGGCTTGGACATATCGGAGAATCATATCAGATCTCCCAATGGTATCCAAAACCAGCTGTTTACGATCGGTCGGGATGGCATCAGATACCATATCTCGATCAGGGTGAGTTCTACTCAGAATACGGTAGTTTTGATGTAAGTATTACTTTGCCTGACAATTATATTGTAGGTGCAACCGGAAACCTGCAAAATGAAAAAGAAAAAGTTATGCTGGATATCCTTTCCAGAGATACTGCCTGGATGAAAGCTGCTTATTCTGCAGATGAAAAATTTCCACCATCATCGGGCAAGATGAAGACTTTGCGGTATACTGAAAATCAGATACATGATTTCGCCTGGTTTGCTGATAAGAGATTTCACGTTCTAAAAGGCAAAGTTATACTCCCGGAATCAGGCAGGGAAGTAGATACGTGGGCAATGTTTACTAACCAGGAGGCGCCTCTCTGGACAAAATCCATCACGTATATAAATAATGCGCTCTGGTATTTTTCAAAATGGAACGGGGACTACCCATATAATACTTTTACAGCAATTCAGAGCGCACTTACTTCCGGAGCAGGCATGGAATATCCCGGACTTACTGTTATTGGTCTTGCTGGTGATCCTTACCTTTTAGATGAAGTGATTGCCCATGAAATTTGTCATAGTTGGTTTTATAGCGCAATCGGATCAAATGAACGGAGGAATCCCTATATGGACGAAAGCTTCGCAAGCGCGTATGAGTCGAGATATATGGAACAAAGATATCCGGGGAAGAAACTATGGGAGATTAAATTTAAAAACATAAAACTGGCTAAGATATTTCATATAGATAAAATGCCGGTGCAAAGAATTCAGGAACTGGAATGGCTCGTACCTGCCCGAATGAATTTAGAGCAACCTGTAAATCTTGATGCTACAAAATACACCTATAATAATTATGGTGGAATTGTTTATTATAAAGCAGGACTTGGGTTAAACTACCTGAGGGCTTATCTTGGAGATTCCATCTTCGATTCCACAATACATAATTATTACCGTAAATGGAATGGCAAGCATCCGCAACCGGAAGATCTAAGAAGAGTCTTTGAATCACATACAGATAAAGATCTCTCGTGGTTCTTTGATGATTTTCTGGGTACAACTAAAAGGATCGATTATAAGTTAGTTAAGCTTGCTGATAATAAGTTGCTGATTAAAAACAATGGAGAGATAAAAGCCCCACTCTTAATATCCGGGATGATTGGCGATTCAATCTGTTCTGAAAACTGGATTGATGGTTTTAAAGGGAAGAAATGGATCAATACGGAAATAAAAAATTATTCTGAGATTAGAATCGATCCGGAACATAAAATGACTGAATTATTCCGTTTGAACAACAACATCCGTACTTCTGGTATTCTCCGTAAAAGTGATCCTGTCCGACCTCAATTCTTGTATACTATTGATGATCCTGATAAACATTCAATAATTTATCTCCCCGCGTTCGACTGGAACAAGACAGATGGTTTTATGGTTGGGGTGGCTTTACATAATGGAACATTGCTTCCAAAACCCATTGAATACTTTGCAATGCCCTTCTATTCTTTTCTTAATCAAGGGATTACCGGTTATGGGAAAATTTCATTAAACATAATTCCTTATAACAAATTCATCAGACGTGCATCGTTTTCAATGGAGGCATCGCAGTTTGGTGCACCGGGAGATCAGAAATATCATAATTTAAAGGCAGGCTCAGATCTCTCTTTCAGATCGAGAGACCTGACTTTACAGATAAATCAGAAAGTATTTGGGTATTATATACAAGCGTCTGATCTGGTTCAGATTAAATTACTTCAACAGGCAAAGATGCGTTCATATCTTCAATTTGGATACTTTGTTGAAAATACCGGAATGATAAATCCGTACAACATGTTGCTTTCTTTTGAAGCCGGAAAATCATATCAAAAGACATCACTGGAACTGAATTATAAGCACAGTTATAACGGGAAAGGGAACGGTCTGGATATAAGAATATTTGCCGGGACCATGCTGGAGAACGCATCAGATCCTATTTATGCTTTTGCTTCCAGCGGCAGAGGTGGACGTGAACAATATTTATACACCGGGGTATATCCCAATCGGTTTGGAGAGTTCCCAAAAACATTTTTTTCAAGGCAAATGTCTATGTCTGAGGGAGGTTTGGTAACTCCTGTCAATGACAGTATTGGTTATAGCCGTTGGATCTGCTCGCTTTCATTGACCACCACTCTGCCGGGAATAGCTTCACGGATTCCTGTAAAACCTTTTGCTACGTTACTGGTAAACGATCGTAACTCGTTACAAAATGTAAAGTCCCAGGTATTTTTCGAAGCAGGATTCAAGTCAGGAATATGGAACTTTTTTGAGATCTATATTCCTGTTCTTGTTTCCAACAACCTCTATTCAATAAATGGGACCCTGAAAGAGAGGATTCGCTTTGTATTCAGACTAGATAAACTTTTTCCCCTCCGATCGTAATTCTGTCTTTTAACTGAAATCCTTCGATTCTCTAAAATCTATTTCTTATAATAGCTTACAACAGAACAATAAGAAGAATTAAAATAACAATCAACGCACCTGCTGAAACGTAAACACCACCGCCAATTTCTCTAAGTTTGTGATTGATTGAACGTACTTCTTTTCTCATACTTTTCTTTTCTGACGACTTCAAATTGGTTTTATCCATCGCATTAATTTCGTTTAATCTTAATTCGAGAGTCTTAGCTTCTGCTGCTGCAGCAGGGCTGGGAACAGTTGTAGTTGTTGGTGCAGCAGTTGTTGCTGCATTTGCCTGAAGTGGAAGAAATGTTAATGACAAACAAGCTGCCAATAAATACATTGCAATTTTTTTCATTTTTTTTTAGATTTATGTTAATATTTAAGAAAATTTATGTGTTACCAATATTATACGGGTAACTACAATAATTACCTAAACAAAGATATTATCACATGTTCCGGATGCTGTTACACAATTACAGGAATAAGTTACATTATTTACAGATTTGAGGGGAGAATGACGATACTCTTCCTCTGATATTTACTGCCGTTTTGACAATGATAGTTTTCTTAAACCTCAAAATAATGTCCGGTATGGTAAAAAACTAAAAATATTTAATTGACATAATAGCGTTATCCACAAATGATAAAGTGGTTTGCTTGTGCCAACATGAATTCTTTAAATATATACACTCTAAAAAATCACCGTGAACATGTTTTAAGTTTTAATTATTAAGTAGTTACATGATGATGGATTATAACAAAAGAAGATTAAAAACAGAGCTTCCCCAATAAATTGAATTGAACAAATACTTATTCTATTGGTTATACAGTATTATTAATCACAATGTAAAAAGTTAATTAGTCCAATTTTAAAATTGTGAAGGAACACATCTCTATAAAATAAATTTTATCTAAAAATATGAAAACAAAAAACAAGATCTGGATGATCCTACTGATTACGGGATCTGTACTTATTTTTACAAATAGTTGTAAGAAAAGTACTGACAATGCTCTTCTGACTGATAAAGACGGCAATGTCTATAATACTGTTACTATCGGTACGCAGGTGTGGATGACAGAGAATCTAAAAACAACAAAATACCGGAACGGTGATTTAATAGGAACGACAATTCCCGTAACTAAAGATATTACCAGTGAAAGCGCAGCTAAATACCAATGGGCTTATCTTGGGAATGAGAACAATGTTACAAGTTATGGCAGACTATATACATGGAATGCAGTAACAGACAGTCGTGGTGTATGCCCAACAGGTTGGCATGTGCCAACTGATGCCGAGTGGAGTACCCTTACAACCTTTTTGGGAGATTATTCAGTTGCCGGGGGCAAACTTAAAGAAACAGGTACAAACCATTGGATAAGTCCTAATGCAGGAGCAACCAATGAAACTGGGTTTACAGCTCTTGCGGGTGGCACCCGTAGCAAGGATGGTACATTCAGCCTCATGGGAAACTATGGTTTTTGGTGGAGTTCATCAGAGAGCTCAGCTGCTTATGGCTGGGGCGTGAGCATGTTTTACGGTAATACCGGTAATGGCAGGGTCAGCCTCGATAAGCAGAATGGCTTTTCTGTTCGTTGTATTAAGGATTAATTGACTATATGGCTATATGACTATTAGAGAATTGAGGTGTTAATAACATTAATAAACAATTAACTAATTACAGCCAACCAAGATTAGGTGGTCATGGAAAGTAACAATTGCTTTTTCAATTATTATACATAATCTAAATCTAATATTAGGTACTATAAATGCAGAGAGGAGAGTGCATTATGAGTAACGAACAGATTACACCTGAAACGAAGGGCGTTACGGTGAATTTACTTACAACAGTTGACCTTGGCCTTGAGATTGAGGGCATGGCAGGACGCCAACTTCGAATGCGCATGGTGACCATTGAACCTGGAGGAGTCATTGGCCCGATTCACAACCATATAGACAGACCAGGCACTGTTTACATATTGCTGGGAACGATTACTGACCATCGAAATGGAGTCGCAACGGACTATGGGCCGGGAGTGGGTTGGCCTGAGGATAGGAACACAACACACTGGCTTGAGAACAGAGGAACGATTCCGGCAGTGGAGATTTCGGTCGATATATTCAGGCAAGAGTAAGTCTTCCGATGATGTTATTGATGTCTTTGATGCTGATGGTTTAAAGAAGCCCAACATTGAAATACTAGATGATAGGTTCCTGAGTGAGCTGAAGAACATGCCACAAAAGAATCTGGCTGCCGAGCTCCTTTAACGACTACTGAGAGATGTCATCAATTTAATCGGCCTATTTTCATCAGTTATTCAAAACATGGGACAAATACGGGACAAATCAGGCAATAAAAAACCCTATCATGCTGATCTGCTGCATTAATAGGGTTTGAAATTGAGGTCGGTGGCGGATTATTTTCAATGATCCGGTTTTTGGGGCGCTTCAATAAAATCCCTGAACCGCTGCGCGGCTTTACGGTATTTTTTGTTTTCCCCACTCAGCTCAGCAAGCTGGCTTCGGGGGAAAACAAAAAATCCCTTGCACTTCGTGCTCAGGGATTTTATTGAGGTCGGTGGCGGATTCGAACCGCCGTAAACGGTTTTGCAGACCGCTACCTAGCCACTCGGTTAACCGACCGTGGGTTTGGAGTGCAAAAATAATAAATTTTACGTTATTTGAAGCTATTGATCAAATTCATACTATTATTTTCTCTCTTGCTACTGTTCCCGAGGCTGACTTTCCTGATTTTGCTGTGCAGGTCGTGAACCATTTCGCGGGGACGACGGAGCAGAGCCACCACGGTCGTATGATATCTTGAAATCAGCCCATGCTGGTGTCGGATGCGAAATGTCATAAGCTCCGGCATCTGGTAAAAGGTACTGTACCAGATCGAGGTTAGCCTTCTTTATTCCTTCAACAACACAACGCGAGTACAAATACCCTCCGTATGAACTGGTATGTGTTCCGTCTGCGTAGGCAAATGGTGCTATAGCAGGACCAACAGCATTCACGGTTTCTATACTCATAGCAAACAAATCAATAAAAGCACAACCGGCAAGCTCCGCTGCCTCACGTGCGGCTTTAGGATAATCACCATGAGCAGCGCCATTGGCCTGTCCTGTAGCTTTATCTATCCTGGTTATGGGAGAAACTATAACCGGAATTCCCCCATGTCGCATTATCTCTACTGCATTGGTGGCAAGGCCCCACTTATAATCGGTATTGGCATCGGAATGGGTTATTGCCCAATCACCTGCTTTATCATCAGCAGGCCACATAGGGTCATGTCCGCTCTTTTTGGAATCATTATGGCCGAATTGCATGAATACATAATCGCCGGGTTTAATCAGGTCCATGAGTTTTTCCCAACGGTGCTGAAACCTGAACGCTTTCAGAGTCTGTCCGGACTCCGCGTGATTTGCAACAGCCACATGCAGTCCAAACCAGCGTGCCATATTTTGTCCCCATGAGCCTGACCCATCACCCTGCTGGTCGGTTACTGTGGAATCTCCAATGATAAATACGGTTATCGCACTGTCGGCCGGTACTATTTCGATGGAACAAACACAAGGATGTTCATCACTAAATTGCAATGTAAGCTTATCATCCCAGGTAGCGGAGAGAATCTTTTTCGTTTGAAGATTCCATTCACGGGAGTCGAGTTTAAGTTCATTACCGGGAGACATAGTTGTAGTACGTGTGTTGACAATAAATGAACGCGTTTCAAACTTTCCTTTTGAGGTGGCAACACGTTCAAGCATTAACCTTCTTGTCTCTGACTTTACTGTCGTCATCGACGTACCGGATGCGTCGCCCAGAGTTACGGTAACCTTGTAATTTCCTTCCGGAAGAGCAACTGAAAACTTAAAAAATGAATCACTGGTTACGAAATCTCCTGTTAAGGCATCTCCGCCTCTATCGACATCCTGAATCGTTGACCCGGGCTCAAATCCGTATCCTG
>DATCHE010000003.1:0-7290 GCA_036508535.1 Bacteroidales bacterium
TGCTCAGGATATGGGACAGATGTCACCTGTTTTCTATGCTTTCAACGACAGGGAACGGATCTTTGATATAGTAATTGCTATTACCGGCGGACGGATGCACCCATCGTGGTTCAGAATTGGCGGGGTTGCTCATGATTTGCCTGACGGATGGGATAAGCTCATGCAGGAGTTTGTAAATTACTTTCCGAGGAGACTAAAAGAATTTGATAATATTGTTCTTAAAAACCGGATACTGAAAGCAAGAACAATAGGTATCGGGGTATATACAACAAAGGAAGCTATCGAATGGGGCATAACCGGATCGGGACTCAGAGCAACTGGTTATGACTGGGATTACCGCAAGAAAAGGCCTTATTCAGGTATTGATAATTTCGAATTTGATATACCACTTGGGAAAAATGGTGACTGCTATGACAGAGCGACAGTGCGTATGGAAGAGATGCGTCAGAGCCTGCGAATAATTCAACAGTGTATAAATAACATGCCGGCCGGTCATTACAAATCAGATCATCCTCTGGCAATACCACCTCGAAAAGACAAAACTATGAAAGACATAGAAACACTCATCACTCATTTTGTTGGTGTCTCATGGGGCCCTGTCATACCTGCAGGAGAAGCAATGATACCTATTGAGGCAGCAAAGGGGAGTAATGGTTATTACTTAATAAGCGATGGAGGTACATCCTCCTACCGTTCAAGAATACGAACACCGTCTTTTCCACATATTCAGATGCTGCCATTTATAACCAAAGGATACACAATACCAGACCTGATCGCTATACTTGGTGCTATGGATTTCGTTCTAGCGGATCTGGATCGTTAAAAAAAGAAGAAAGGAGAAAGTGAAAAGCATAAGACAAAAGATAAAAGTCACAAGATAAAAGTTAGAAGCAAACCAGTAACCAGCAACAAGCAACCAGCAACAAAATTAATTTACAATGCTGACTGAAGAAGAAATACAAGAGATCCGGAGTGAGATAAGTCAATATCCCTTTCCTGCTGTAGCATGTATTGATGCTTTAAAAATTGTTCAGCATCACCGGGGATGGGTGTCAGATGAGTCAGTGAAGGATATTGCTCAATTACTTAGTATTTCAAATGAAGAGGTCGATAGCGTTGCCACGTTTTATAGCAGGATCTATCGGAAACCTGTAGGCAGGAATGTTATACTCATATGCGACAGTGTTAGTTGTATGGTAATGGGTTATGAATCGTTATATGTGTACATTTCAAAGAAACTTGGAATCAGCTTCGGGGGCACAACATCCGACGGACGGTTCACTCTTCTACCGATATCGTGTCTTGGCGATTGTGATAATGCACCTGCCATGATGATTAACTATGATCATTTCAACAGGCTTACAATAGAAAAGATTGATGAATTATTGGCTCGATATAAATAATCTGAGATGGAAAGGCCATTGACCAAACATATTAAGCCGGGCTCTGATGCTTATAATCTTGAAGAATATAAGCAGGCTGGTGGTTATAGTGCTGTCTCAAAAGCATTGAAAAGAATGGCTCCGGGTGAAATTACAAATCTGGTTAAAACTTCTAACCTGCTCGGACGGGGGGGTGCTGGTTTTCCCACCGGAGTAAAATGGAGCCTGATGCCGGCGGAAAGAGACAGATCAAAACTAAAATACCTGATATGTAATGCCGATGAGATGGAACCAGGGACTTTTAAAGACAGGTACCTTCTGGAAGGTAATCCACATCAGCTTATTGAAGGAATGATTATTTCAGCTTACGCTATTCAGGCTGAAAAAGCATATATATTTCTTCGCTGGGCTTATAAAAAAGCCGAGGTGGGACTTCGCAGAGCAATAGATGAAGCTTATAAGGCAGGTTATCTTGGAAGAAATATTCTCGGATCAGATTTTAATCTCGATTTGTATGTACACTCCAGTGCAGGAAGATATATCTGTGGAGAAGAGACAACTTTGCTAAATTCACTTGAAGGGAAAAGAGCTGTACCAAGAACAAAACCGCCATTTCCTGCAATAAGCGGTTTGTTTGGAAGACCTACTGTAGTTAATAACGTTGAAACTCTCTCGTGGATCTCACATCTTGTTGAAAATGGCGCTGACTGGTTCAAAGGTTTAAGTTTGACTGCCACAGGTGGAACCAAGCTCTTTGGAGTAAGCGGGAAAGTTAAAAACCCCGGAATATGGGAGCTGCCCCTGGGAATAACTGTACGGGAACTTCTTGAGGAACATGCCGGAGGCATGACCAATGGATACAAATTCAAAGGAGCATTACCGGGAGGGGCTTCTACCGACTTTCTTGTGGAAGAACATCTCGATGTGAAAATGGATTTTTCAACAGTTGCTGCAGCTGGCAGCAGACTTGGAACAGGTACGATGATTATCCTTGATGATAAAACATGCCCTGTCGCCTTCATTCATAATGTTGAAAAATTCTTTGCTCTTGAAAGCTGTGGCTGGTGCACACCATGCCGTGAAGGTCTCCCTTGGGTTGAAAAAATGCTCGCATCAATCGAGGAGGGCACAGGAAAAATGGAATACATTGATTTGCTTAATTTTAATGCAAAATATTTTGGTCCGGGTAATACCTTCTGTGCTCATGCACCGGGAGCTGCTGAACCATTACAGAGCGGACTGAAATATTTTCATGATGATTTTGTAAAGCATATTAATGAAAAAAAATGTCACTGGAGATAAATATGGCTAAGATCTGGATAGACGGAATAGATTACGAGGTAAAACCGGAAAAGAATCTTCTTGAAACTTGTCTGGCTCTTGGACTTGATATACCACATTTCTGCTTTCATCCTGCTCTTGGTTCAGTCGGTGCGTGCAGGCTTTGTGCGGTAAAGAAATTCAAGGATAAAGATGACAAAAAGGGTCGTATTGTTATGTCGTGCTTGGAACCGGTAACCGAAGGATTGATAGTTTCAATCGAAGATGATGAGGCGAGAAGTTTCAGGGCATCTGTGATTGAAAGCCTGATGACAAATCATCCGCACGATTGTCCGGTTTGTGACGAGGGCGGTGAATGCCATTTACAGGATATGACAGTTATGACCGGCCACAATTACAGACGTTTTGATTTCGCCAAAAGAACCTATAATGATCAGAACCTGGGCCCATTTATAAGTCATGAGATGAACCGGTGCATTCAGTGCTACAGATGTGTCAGGTTTTACAGGGATTATGCAGGCGGAAAAGATCTTAATGTCTTCTCTTCACGAAATCACGTTTATTTTGGACGGCATGAAGAGGGAACCCTGGAAAATGAATTCAGTGGTAATCTTGTTGAAGTATGCCCGACGGGAGTCTTCACAGATAAAACATTGAAAAAGCATTTCACACGCAAATGGGATCTGTCAAATGCTCCCTCAGTCTGTGTTCATTGCAGCGCAGGATGTAATACAATTGCCAGTGAACGATATGGCTCTCTGAGACGGATAATGAGCAGGTATAATGGAGCAGTGAACGGATATTTTATTTGTGACAGAGGCCGTTTCGGATATGAATTTGTAAACGATGAAAAGAGGATAAAAACTACACTGATCCGTTTTGAAAAGAACATGAAACCTGAACCGGTTGAAGACGAACGTATATTTTCAATTCTGAATGAGTCATTTTCAAAAGATAAAAAAATTGTAGGAATAGGTTCACCCAGAGCGTCGCTCGAATCTAACTTTGCATTATTGTCTCTTGTTGGGAAGGAGAATTTCTATCATGGCATCTCAGATACTGAATATCTGTTAACCAAAAAAGTTACAGAGTACTTACAGAATAGTGGTATACACACTCCTTCATTGAAACAAATCGAAAAGGCTGACGCAGTCTTGGTTCTTGGTGAAGATCTGATAAATTCGGCACCGATGATTGCGCTCGCTGTGCTTCAGGCTGCCCGTAGTGTGGCGAATGATGAAGCAAAGAAGAAAGGTATCCCGTTATGGAACGATGCTCCTTTACGGGAACTGATGCAGGATTCAAGATATCCCGTATTTATTGCCACACCATTTATTGATTCTCTCGATGAAATTGCGGAGGAGGTATTTCATGCCTCAAATAACGATATCGCTAATCTGGGCTTCAGAGTTGCTAAAAATCTGGACAAGAATGTACCGGATATAATGTCTGGCAAAAAAGAGGTTCAGATGCTTGCAGACAAGATTGCACATTCGTTGAAAAATGCCCGGAATCCTTTAATTATTTCAGGGGTAAGTTCTGGTAATGAAGCAGTACTGGTTGCAGCATTAAATATTACAACTGCGCTATTGTCTTCCGGTATAAATGTCATGCTTAGTATGGTACTACCGGAATGCAACAGTATGGGATTGTCGTTGCTTCCCGGCAAATCATTTGGAGATGCTTTAATATTCTCTGAAAATGAAAAGATTGACACACTTGTTGTCATTGAAAATGATTTGTACAGAAGAGCAACTGAAGATTCAGTAAATGAACTGTTTAAGAAAAGCAGGCAGGTAATTGTTCTCGATCATATTCCGAACAAAACTGTTCGGAATGCTGATTTATTACTGCCGGCAGCTACATTTGCTGAATCGGAAGGTACGATAGTAAATAATGAAGGCCGGGCACAACGCTTTTACAAAGCAATAAACGGCAAAAATCCGCTAAAGGAAAGCTGGAGATGGATTGCAGATCTTGTACAAATCAAGTATGGAGTGGTTTCATGGAACCGGTTTGATGATATTGTTGAATCTCTTGCTGATGAATTTCCTGTCTTCTTAAAGTTATTGCAATATATGCCTGGCGCAGATTTTCGTATGCTGAATATGAAAATACCACGACAAACAATACGTTACAGTGGCAGGACAGCAATGAATGCAAATGTTGCAGTAAGTGAGCCAAAACTTCCACAGGATCATGACTCCCCGTTAGCATTCAGTATGGAAGGGCAGCAGGAGAATCCGCCATCTTCGCTTGTGCCGTTTTACTGGACTCCCGGGTGGAACTCTGTGCAGGCTATGTATAATTATCTCGATGAACCAAATGGATCCATGAAGGGTGGTGATCCCGGAGTCAGACTTATTGAGCCGGCAGGGGTAAACAAAATTGTTTATTTCAAACAAGAGACTCAGATCTCTAAAGTAGCTAAGAGTGAATATCATATTATTCCTGTATACCAGATCTTTGGAAGCGAGGAACTTGGTTCCTTTGGTCCCTCTATGCTTCAAAGAATTAAGGATCCATTTGTACTGATGAACCAGAAAGATGCTGACATCCTTATTATAAAGGATAGTGATCATGTTCAACTTGAAATCTCAAAAACCAAATTTCAAGTAGAAGTAAAAATCGATAATAGTCTGGTTCAGGGATTGGTCGCTTTGTCAGTAAATTTACCTGGGATGCCATTTGTAGATTTTCCTTGTAACGGGAAATTTCATAAACTGTAACTTGCCGTTCATGAAATATATATTTATAATAGCCGGAGTACTTTTAATAGCATTGTCTATTGCAGCCGGATTGATCTGGGTTGAGAGAAGACTTCTTTCAGTCTGGCAGGACAGACTGGGTCCGAATCGTGTAGGTCCGTTTGGTCTCGGACAAGTAATTGCCGATACAATCAAGCTATTTTTCAAAGAGGACTGGGTCCCGCCCTTTTCAGACAAGCCGGTTTTTATATTAGCTCCGGGAATTCTGATGATTACGATATTACTGACTTTTGCCGTTGTACCCTTTGGTCCGAATTTTTATGTATTTGACTCTAACATTGGTATACTGTTTTTTCTTGGTAATTCATCGCTGGGTGTTTATAGCATTGTTCTGGGAGGATGGGCTTCAAATAACAAGTATTCATTGATAGGTGCCATGAGAGCATCCGCACAAATGCTTACTTACGAAGTATTCATGGGTCTTTCGCTGATGGGGGTAGTAATGATGGCTGACAGCTTTAGTTTTTGTAGAATAGTAGAGGCACAGAAGGGGGGGTGGTTCTTCATTCCGCAGATTATTGGCTTTATAGTTTTCTTTATTGCCGGCATAGCAGAAACGCACCGGCTGCCATTTGATATTCCAGAGGCTGAAGGTGAACTTATAGCCGGTTATCATTCGGAATATTCCGGTATGAAGTTCGGGATGTTTTTTGTTGGTGAGTATCTCGGCATTACACTTATTTCAGCTCTGATCGCCACCCTGTTTTTTGGTGGATGGCTCGGACCATCATTTCTTCCTCCTGTTTTTTGGTTTTTGTTTAAAACATTCTTTTTTATTTGTGTGTTTATCCTGCTCAGGGCTTCATTACCCCGGCCAAGATATGATCAGTTAATGGAACTGGGATGGAAAATTCTATTGCCCCTGTCATTACTTAATCTATTAGTAACCGGAGCAATCCTTATATTTTTAAAGTGATAATAATTATTCAAATATCAACCCTTTTATGATCAGTATCCTACGCAGTATGTGGCTTACTTTTCTTCATGTGTTTCACAAAACTGAAACTGTGGAATATCCTGAAGTAAAGCCATATCTTGCTCCCCGTTACAGGGGTAGAATAGTGCTGACACTGGACGCTGATAAAAATGAAAGATGTGTTGCCTGCTATCTTTGTGCAGCTGCATGTCCGGTAGATTGTATTTCTCTTCAGGCCACTGAGGATGAAGCAGGCAGGAGATACCCTGAATTTTTCAGGATCAACTTTTCAAGATGCATTTTCTGCGGATTCTGCGAAGAAGCCTGTCCAACTTATGCCATTCAGCTTATACCCGATTTTGAGATGGCAGAATATGACAGACAGAATATGGTATATGAAAAGGAACACCTGTTAATAAGCGGAGAAGGTAAATATCCGGGATATAACTTTTATAAAAATGCAGGTGTGGAAATGGGAGTGAAAGGGAAAGGAGAAGGTTATAATGAAGAAAAGCCAGTCGACATAAAAGAAATATTGCCTTAATTAACATGAAGTAAAATGGATATATTTTTCTATATAGCAGCGGTGGTGGCAATTATATCAACAATAATGGCTATTTCTGGCAGGAATGCCATTCATTCACTGCTATATCTTATTTTATCTCTTTTAGCTATATCAGTAATTTTCTATTTATTAAGTGCACCATTTATAGCGGCCCTGGAGGTAATAATTTATGCCGGAGCAATTATGGTACTGTTCATATTTGTAACGATGATGCTGAATATAGGGCTGGAAAGAGAGACTGAAAAAAAGTGGCTTAAACCGCGTATGTGGATTATTCCGTCAATTCTGGCAGCTATTCTTCTTGTTAACCTGATCGTGGCAGTAAAAAGTGTAAACACATTCCCTGCCGGGAAAGAAGCAATATTGCCAAAGCAGGTT
>DATCHE010000004.1:0-3355 GCA_036508535.1 Bacteroidales bacterium
CATGTTTGAATTATCAAAACATGCCTACGGAGAAGCTGCTTTTGGTGAATCCGGAAGTTCGGGTTGTGCCCCATGTCATACATCGGAAGGCTTCAAGAATGTAGTTGCAAACAATGTATCAACTGTCTTTTCAATTGTGGCCCCTGCAACAACTTATTCTAACCCCTATGCTTCAGCCCCAGATAAATCTTACGGTGAAATGCGCTGTACCATGTGTCACAGCAAATTACATACGACTTATACACATGATGATTTCATGCCGCTGACATCCACAGCAGCAGTACCAATGACCTTTTTTGGCGGTGCTAAAACCATTGATCTTAAACAAGATGACAGCAAAAGTAATTTATGCGTAAAATGTCACCAACCTCGTCCGTTTACAAATTCAAATACTGATAAAAATGTTTTGAATTATGCTGGATTAGTAAGTAATCCCACAGCTGTGTTCTATGATGCTGCCAGATCGAACAGCCTGAATGTTCTTAAACCGGGCTATAGAACTCATACGCATTATGGAACTGTCGGAGCAATATTTGCTGGTATCGGGGGTGTAGAATTCGGAACGGGTTATTCCAATTCACAACATTCAACTGTTGCTTCATGCGAGGATTGCCATATGGCACCAGTTACGGGAAGAACCGGCGGTCACACATTTTTTGCAAAAGGAAACTTCAACGGGTGTAATGTATCTGGTTGCCACGAAGCAAACCCTATTTCTTCTGCAACAACATCAAAATACTGGAAACAGACCAGGGATGAAATTAAATTACTTCTTGACAATTTAGCTGCAAAATTAAAAATCGGAGGAGTGGATATTCTCAACAGAAACCCGGTCTCTACTGAAAATTCTTATATCAATTTCGATTATAATTTTGACGGCACAGCCGAGGACTTTTTAGCACCCACTAATCTATGGGCCGGACTTACAACCAATAATTATGACGGATACATGAATATATATGATCCTGTCAACAATCCTACAGGTCCTACTTATAATACAACTCAGTTTCAGGCAACCGGTACAACAGGCTTTAACACTGCACAGATTACTTTTAATAATACCTTGCCAAAGATTACACTTACAAATGCACAAATGGGTGCTATAATCAATTTCCAGTTATGCCTTAGAGAGTATAGTTTAGGTATTCATAATTATACATATACTAAAACTTTGCTGACAAACTCACTGGCTGTACTACCATAGGATGTTTGATTCTTAGCAAAGATTAATCTTATATACCCCTGAAGCAGTGCCTTTGGGGGTTTCTTTTTATTCCAAAACCTGCAAAGTAGTAGTTGAATTATCGTGAAGGAGCTCAAAGGTACAAAGAAAAAAAGAGGTTGACCAATAAAGGTCAACCTCTTTTTTTCGGAAGGACAATTATTTATATTTTACTTCTTTAATGTTCTCATGTAATTGACAAGATTCCAGATATCATTATCCGCCAGTTTGCCTTCGTATTTTGGCATTTCACCTCTTCCGACTTTGGTTTTAAAGAAATGATCCCCATCAGTTTGTCCCTGGAAATCTGCTTTTGAAAAATCACCCGGGAATGTTTTAAGAGCCCTGGCCTTTACTCCATCGCCCAATCCGGCTTTCCCATGACAGGATGCGCAATTTTTTGTATAAAGATCCAACCCGGTCTTTGTACTTGCTGCACTCTGAGCAACAGGGTTTTTCATTGTACTGGAAGCAGCCGGTACAACCCACGGCTTAGGTTGTGCTACCAATGTTGCACTCAACATCAAAACTGAAGCGCTGACAAAAAAAAGTTTCAAAGTTTTCATAAAAATATAGTTTTAATTAAAGTGATAAATGCAATTATCGTGCTAAAGTCTGTATAAATTTATTAATAATTTCCCGGCTTTTTGTCATACGGGAAATTTATCATTATAGGGCTGATTAAAACAAAGATACAATGATCTCATATAACCGCAAACAAAATTTAAAATATTATTTCATCAATTTGGGTGCTATATATAACAAAGGAAGATACTAGTTACAGATATTAAGAAAAACAACATTGATTCAATTAATAAATACTATGGATTGAAATAACCAATAACTACCAAAAATATTTGGGAAAACAGAAAATTAAAGTTATAATTGCTTTTGTACTTATAATCATTCTTTTCCTGGTTGTTCCCAATAAATTAGTTCCAGAATCTTGTTGAGAACAATGACATTTCAGGGCAATTAGCAATAATTGAAAACGACTCTTAAAAATTTTCAGTTTGATTAAATAAAAGAGGTTTTCTACAATGCAATTAAGTTTTTTTTATTTGAAAAGTTAATTTAAGATGAAGTATCCGTTTCCCAAAAACATTAAATTACCCGTTACCCTTATAACACTTTGTTTCATTGTGTTATATGGCTGTAAAAATAAAGACTCAGAGATCAATGGAATAAATAAGGTAAATACTGCAATAGAAGAAACTAAAGGAACTGACCAATCTACGCAATATGCTGTAGAACCACCCCCGTTCAGCGATGGTATATTTCCCTGTACTGACTGTCATAAAAATTTAAAACCGAATCCTGTAAGAAGGGTATTAGTAGATTGGCACGATGACATTTCTGCTATGTTTAATCATGATAGTGAAAACCGTTGGTGCCTCGACTGCCATGATCTTAAGAACAGAGATTCTTTAAGGCTTGCGAGTGGAAAATTATTGGATTTTAAGGAATCATATAAACTTTGCGGTCAGTGCCATGGTGAAAAATACAGAGACTGGAAAGTCGGGGTTCATGGTAAAAGAACAGGTGAATGGAACGGGAAAAAAGAATATTTGCTTTGCGTAAGTTGTCATAATCCGCACGCACCAAAATTTAAAGAACTTATACCGGATCCGCCACCGGTGAAACAGGAAGATATTAATTAACTACCTTATTGATTATTCAGTTAAAATGAAAAACAAAAGTTCAAGAAGATCATTCATAAAAAATATTTCATTAGCAACATTCTCAGCACTTGCGCTTTCAGGCTGTAATTCCAATTCGTTTGATAAATTCCTTCAGAAGAACTTTAAAACTTTATCGAAAAAGGAAAAGGATAAGATAATTAAAGATCTGGAAATTAAATACAAAGAGAAATACGGAAAGGAATTTCATGTGTCTGACAAACCTGCAATTGATGGAACCTTATTTGGATATGCCCTCGATTTATCAAGGTGTGTCGGATGCAGAAGATGCGTTTATGCATGTGTAAAAGAGAACAATCAGTCGCGTGACCCGCAAATTCATTATATAGAGGTGCTTCAGATGGAAAAAGAGAAAGGGGTCGATTTTGCTCATTCCACTGCTCAGTATAATCCTGAAAAAGTTCCGGAAAAGGGATATTTTTATGTGCCTATA
>DATCHE010000005.1:0-48596 GCA_036508535.1 Bacteroidales bacterium
CCTGAATATTAACCCATTGCTTTAACTTTTTTGCCCCCCTGCCGCCTTAAGGGCATAACCGTCAACCTAAGGAGCCTGAAAAAGATTTTCCAGGGAGGATTAACATAGATAAAAGGATTGGAATATCGATGTTCAGTTCTCTCATAACATTTTCCCCTCCTTTTGAAGGAGGGGTGGCCGCAATACAATGTAGCCAAAGTATTGCAAAAGTTGGTTGCGGCCGGGGGGGTTAAGATGATTTTGCTTCTCATAGATATAAAGATATAAAGATATAAAGAAAGAAATGAATCAACCACCCCGGCCGGGAAATGAACATTGTAAAAATCAGAAAATCAACTGTCCCGGCCACCCCTCCTTCAAAAGGAGGGGAAACTTTATCTAAGCACTGTATTTCAATACTGCCCTTAAGTTGACGGCTATGCCCTTTAAGGGGGATGGGGGGCTTTAAAACGCTTCAACAATACCGGCGAAATCTTCTTTCTTCAATGCGGCGCCACCAATCAGACCACCATCTACATCGGGTTTTGAGAAAATCTCTTTGGCGTTTGATGGTTTACAACTTCCACCGTAAAGGATTGGCAGTTTTTTTGCACAGTCATTTCCATATTTCTCTTTAACCTCGTCGCGGATGAATTTATGCATTTCCTGCGCCTGATCGGGTGAAGCTGTTAGTCCGGTCCCAATAGCCCAAACCGGTTCATAAGCAACAATGATCATATCCATCTGTTCCACTGTAAGATTGAATAATCCCTCTTCCAGTTGTCTTTTTACAATTCTGAAATGACTTCCTGATTCTCTCTCACTTTGTACTTCTCCGCAACAGAATATTACTTTTAGTCCGCTATTAATTGCAAGTAAAGTTTTTTTGTTAATCAGCTTATCGTCTTCATGGTAGTAGCTTCTTCTTTCAGAGTGTCCCAGAATAACATATTCGGCTCCTGTGCTTTTAACCATCCATGCCGATACTTCTCCAGTATAAGCTCCTGAGGCTTCTGAAGCACAATTTTGTGCTCCCAGAGCCACCTTACCATGTTTCAATATTTCATGGGCGCCGGCAAGGTGAATAAATGGAGTACATAATATAACAGATGCTTTCCCTGAAGGATTTTCCTTGAAATATTTGTCAATCGATCCTGCGAACTTCAGACCCTCTGCCAGATCCATATTCATTTTCCAGTTTCCGGCAACAATTTTTTTTCTCATATAAATTAGTATTTTAAAAGGTAATAATATTTAAAGTTACAAAAAATCCAGTACTTAAAGTGAACTAAAGTTTGGATTGCCTAAAGTTGATATTAAAATTATTTAGTTACAAGAAATAGTTTGGCAAACCAATCTTTACCCGGAAGATTTGCTGACGACCATTTTTCTATTATTTCGCCATCCTTGAGAAGAATATATCCGGGGTTTGCCCTTACCATGCTTTTCAAGGTAGTCTCATCAACCGTACAGAATTCAAGTCCATTTACATAATTTTTCATCTCCAATGCCCCGGAAGATGTTAAAACATAAAAATCAATTCTTTTTTCGACAAGATACCTGCCAAGCTCAAATCCCTGCGCAAGACTTTTCTCCCTGGCATCAGCAAGCTTTTTTGATATCATCAGCACAGAGTACCCTTTATGATCTAATACTTTCCGGGTAATATCCCCGTCAATAATTGAAGAAATGCTGAATCCATGTATTGAAGGCTGGTAACCTTTTTTTACCAGAACCGATTTCTGTTCAACAAACTTCCAGTTAGTGTCGTTTGCAGGATAGTTATTTAAGGTAAACTCCTTTTTGGTTCCATCTTTTTCATAAATAAAGGTTGTCTGGTATACGTCGCCAGACATCCCTTCGGGCATAATCATCTGATCGGCAATTTTTACTCCGGTTTTGTATGGTAAGAAATCTATTACCGGAAGATATCTCAGGTTGTAAAGCGAAAAAAGTATAAAAAGGATAATTGTGAGCAATATTATGAGCCATTCTTTTGCTGTGGCAAAAAGCTGTTTAGTATTTTTCTTATTGATAATAAGAACAATTGCAAGTGCCAGCAGAATAATATTTTTCCCAAAAGTCTGCCAGTTGGTGAGATGAATGGCATCGCCAAAACAACCGCAATCTGAAACAGGGTTAGTTAATGCAAGGATAAAAGTGAGAGGAGTGAAAATCACCATTAGGATCAAAACACCCATAATCCCGGTTTTTTGTCTCACGCCTGTAAGAACAGAGAAGCCAGCTGTAAATTCGGCAGTACATAATAAAATTGCCAGTGGAAGACTGAGCGAATTCAAAAAACCAATATTGAATGCCTGAAAATAGTCATGAAACTTGTAAGCTGAGCCCAGAGGATCAATTGCTTTTACTACTCCGGAAAAGATAAAAGTCAATCCAATTACCAGTCTGCTAACTATTTTTAGCACTCTCATATCAGATTAGCTTTCTGTAAGTAAGTATTTCCATAATCAGCTTAAAAATTTCATCGGGAGACAACATACCGCCTTTAATATTGCTGCAGTCAACTACTGCCAATCTGGAGTCAGTTTTTGCAACTTTCAGATAAATATCCCTTACCTTTTTCTGAAATCCCAGACTCTCTTCATGAATATCCTTCGATCCGTTCAGATACGACCGGTCAGTTCCGGTTCTGGTATTTAATAACTTTTTCTCTGTGAAGGCAAAAGGCACATCGAGGAAGATATTCAGGTCGGGCCGTGGAATGGCGAAATGTTCAAATTCAAGCGACAGGATCCATTTCATTAGGTTGTCCTGAGCAGATATCTCAGTCAGCTTGGCACATTGGTAAGCTATATTTGAATAAGTATATCTGTCGAGTAAGACGATCTTTCCCTCTTTTAACCACTTCCCTATCATTTCTGATGCGTCTTTTCGGTCGCCGGCATAGATCATTGCGACAATATATGGATCAACGTCATTCAGGGAACCAAATTCACCCCTGAGAAACCTTGCAATAAGTTCACCGAAATATGGAGCATCTGTTCTTGGAAAGTGCATATATTCACAACTATATCCTTTTTTTAAAAAGTAATCTTTCAACAGTTTGATCTGTGTGGATTTTCCTGCACCGTCAACACCTTCAATAACAAAAAGTTTCATTTAACAGATTGATTTCTTTCAGTACAAATGTAATAAGCGATGAGCAAAGATGGAAATGAATTACAAGTTAAATTATAAGATCATTTGGCCTTTGGCCGTCATTCAGTTGTTTGCTACTGAATGACAATTTAATTCACTAATTTCGTATAATAAATAAAAGTGTTGTGTTGGAAAAGCCAAGATATATTAACGCAGGCAGGAACCTTCTGGATCTGAAGATTCCGAAGGTTATGGGTATCTTAAATATTACACCCGACTCCTTCTACAAAGGGAGCCGGTATAATACTGATGAGGAAATACTTAGAGCAGCTACAAAAATGCTGGCAGAGGGTGCTGATATTCTTGATGTAGGAGGTTATTCGTCTCGTCCCGGGGCTCAGGATATTTCGAAAAAAGAGGAAGCCGGACGGGTTCTGAAGGCGATAAAGATTATTAACAGGGAACTGCCTGAAGCAATTATATCGGTCGATACTTTTAATGCGGAAATAGCTCGTGAAGCTGTTCTGGAATGCGGAGCTCATATAATTAATGATATATCGGGAGGCGATCTGGATGAAGAAATGTTTTCAGTAATTGAAAAGCTGAACGTTCCTTATATAATGATGCACATGAAAGGAGATTCGCGCTCAATGCAGAACAATCCTGTTTATGATGATGTCGTTGCCGACATTCTGAAATGGTTTGGAGAAAGGATCTACAGACTTCAGTCGGTAGGAGTTAAGGATATTATTATTGATCCGGGATTTGGTTTCGGCAAAACAATTGATCATAACTTTGACTTACTGCGGAGACTCGGCGATTTTTCGATAGCCGGATTGCCATTAATGGTGGGATTATCGAGAAAATCGATGATCTGGAAAACACTTGATATTACTGCTGATGAAGCACTTAACGGAACATCAGTACTAAACGCAATTGCCCTGACCAATGGAGCAGACATTCTTAGGGTTCATGATGTTAAGGAAGCGGTCGAGACGATTCGGTTGATTATGAAACTTAGGGAACTGTAATCAGTAATCAGTAATCAGTAAATTCTTATTAGGTGTTCCGGCTTTCGTCTTTTGACTTTTGACTTTTGACTTTCGACTTAAAAGTTACATATTAAAAATCTTTCTCTACTTTTACGATTATTATATTATTAAACATGCCATTTCATATAACCATTCCTGACATAATAGATATAATCCTGGTTGCAATAGTTCTTTTTCAGTTGTATAAACTTATCAGAGGAACTGCAGCATTCAGTATTTTTATTGTCATATTTTTTATTTACCTGTTATGGGTTGTAGTGAAAGCTCTTAATATGGAGATGATTAGTTCATTGCTTGGACAAGTGATGGGCGTAGGAGTAATTGCAATTATAATTGTATTCCAACAGGAAGTAAGAAGGTTTCTACTTGTTATAGGAAACAGGTATATATCGGGGAGCAGATCATCATTAGGAAGATTTTTCTCATCGGCTAGTGATGAAAAGGTAAGTACGAAAGAAGCTGAAGAGATTATAAGGGCATGTGAATCTATGGCAAAAAAGAAAATCGGTGCTCTGATAGTTATTGGCAGAAAAAGCAGCCTTGGTATCTATTCTGAAGGTGGTGAAATCATTAATGCCCAGATAAGGGCGGAGTTAATCGAAACTATATTCTTCAAAAATACACCCTTGCATGATGGTGCAATATTAATTGAAGCCGGACTTATTTTTGCTGCAAGATGCCCCTTGCCGGTCACCGAGCAGGTAACACTCCCAACAAGGTTTGGGATGAGACACAGAGCGGCAGTCGGTATGTCAGAACACACGGATGCCCTTATTGTAGTTGTTTCCGAGGAATCAGGTTTTATTACTGTTGTTGATGCTGGTGAAATAAGGGAAAATTTAAGTACAAATGAATTAAGAAATATCCTTCTCATGGAAAAGATCTGGTGATTCGGGCACCAGAATTCTTACCAATATATGTTATAAAACATAAAAATATAATCTTTGTTATTCTATTAAAAAGGCATCCATCGCTTTAGTCGGTCTTCCATCATCGCCCCAGGCGCTTAGTGCGTAACGACTCCAGGTTCTTGCTCCCTGAGGTTCCCAGTATATTACACCCAGGCCTTTTCCATCCGGCACTTCTTTAACTTTTTTCTGAACTGCAATAAGCATGTCATAGGTGTTTTGAACCTTAGTATCTTCACCACCTACTTCAACTACCATTACTTCTTTTCCATATCTGGAAGCCATATCTTTCAGGTTATTCCCCAGATCATCAATTGAAAGGGTATAATCAGGCTTCCCCTTAAGCCAGTATGTATAATAAGAGAAACCAATTACATCATATTTTGCTCCGTTCAATTTTGCATTATCGAACCAGGTTATGAACCGTTCACTGTTATTACCCTGGTCAACATGCAGAATTACTTTTGACTTTGGACTGACAGCCTTAATGGCGTCATAACCTTTATTGATTAACTGAGCTAACTGGCCCCAGTTAGCTGTGCTTCCTTCAGGGTAAATCATTCCCCCAGGTATCTCATTTCCAACCTGAACCCATTCAGGATAAACACCCTTTTCTTTAAGAGCAGTCATTACATCGTAGGTGTAATTGTAAACATCATTCAGCAATTGAGGAAAATCATGTCCTTCCCATGCTGCAGGTTTCTTTTGTTTTCCGGGATCAGCCCAGGTGTCGCTATAGTGAAAATTGACCATTACTCTCATTCCCCACTTCTTTGCACGCACTGCCAATTCAACCATTTCCTCTTTGCTGCAATGTCCACTTGTTTTATTATTTGAAGGATTTACCCATGTTCTTAACCTGACTGTATTTATGCCATGGTCTTTTAGTATCTGAAAGCAGTCCTGCTCAATACCCTGATCGTTATAAAACTTATAACCTGTTGCCTCCATTTGCTGCAACCAGCCAATATCGGCTCCCTTTGAAAAAGCTTTATTTTGTTTTTTCTGTGATATTAACCCGTTTGCACATCCTTCTAAAATAAATAGAGAAGAGAGTAAAAAAAGAATTTTGATCAACGAAGTTTTTATGTTTATCACCTGGCATTCTACTTATTTAATTTAAATACTATCAATGATTCGGCATCCTTTACATAAATATCGTTTCCGGCAACAATGGGGTATGCATAAACCGGTGTCTCCGAAACTTTATACCGTACTATCTCGGTATATGCTTTTGCATCAGGTTTAAGGACAATCAGGTTTTGAGTACTGGTTAATCCAATAATGACCGAACCACAGTCTACAATTGAGCCAAAGTCACTACTTACTGCATTATCGACCCATGCTGTTTCTCCGGTTGAGGCATTTATACAATAAATCCGTTTTTGATCGGAGAATCCATAAAGAAACCCGTCTTTTAGTATAGGAGTATTAAATTTGCCGCCTATAGTAGTGTTGTTCCAGAGTTCTTCAGTTACATACTTTTCTCCCTGCTTAATCACTTTTATTGCCTTTGTGCCTTTTCCTGATCCTGAATAATAGATAGTTTGACCGTCAATGTACGGGCTTACAGCATTGAAATACCTTTGTTGAGCCGGAGCTGGTACCTGCCAGAGAAGTTTACCATCAGATAAAGCCAAACCAATTAGGTTCTTTTCAGTCAGAAGAACAACTTGTTTTGTCTTTTCTATAGTCATTAAGGAGGGTGATGAAAATGAAGGTCCTTCACCTGCCCATTTCCATTTTTCGTTACCGGTAATAAGATCATAAGCAACAACTATTCCAGTGTCTTTCTTACCAAGGCTTGCAATACATAATCCATCAGCAATCAATGGCGACATTCCAGGCCAGTTGTCAGGAGCTGCATGAGTTACATCTTCTTTGCGCCATAATACCTTACCGGTTGCAGCGTCGAGACAAGAGAGTAATCCGGCAACACCTAATGTTACGATTTTGCCTGAGGCAATGGCTGGAGTGCTTCGTGGTCCGGGATGAGATGCCGGAGGACCCGTTACAACAGGTGCCGGAAAAGTGTTTTTCCAGATTTCTTTTCCTGTTGCTGCATCGAGGCACATTATTACCTCATTGTCTCCCTGACGTGTATTCAGGTAGATTTTCTTTTCAACCAGTACCGGTGTTGCATCACCTTTACCAACCGTAATTTTCCATTGTTGAATGAGATCCGCAGGCCATGCAGCAGTAGCTTTAAAACCAGTTACTTTAGCATCGCGGCCAATTCCTCTGAATTGTGGCCAATCCTGAGAAAATGAGTCTGTTGAAATCAAAAGAGCCAATGCGGTTAGCAGACTGATTATTTGAGTTTTATTTTTCATTGTTAATTTATTTTATAAAGAGTAAGTGATTCAGCATCTTTTATATATATGAGATTTCCAGCCACAATAGGGAACGCATAGATTGGCGTCTCAGATACCTTGTATTTTACAACTTCAGTATATGCAGTGGATTCAGGTTTGAAAACGATCAGGTTTTGAGTACTGGGTAATCCGATTATAACAGATCCGCAATCGACAATAGTAGCAAAGTCGCTGTTAACTGTATTATCAATCCATGCTGTTTTGCCGGTTGAAGCATTCAGGCAGTAGATCCGTTTTTGATCTGTAAAGCCATATAGAAATCCATCTTTAAGTACCGGGGTATTCCATTTTGAACTTACTTCAGTATTACTCCAAAGTTCTTTTGTAACATATTCATTTCCTGATTTTTCAACCTTAATTGCTTTCGTTCCGGAACCCTGGCCCGAATAGTATATAATCTGACCATCAATATAAGGACTAACACTATTATAAAACCTTTGTTGTATAGGTGTCGGTATCTGCCAGATGAGTTTGCTGTCGGTAAGATTGATTGCCATAAGGTTTTTCTCGGATTGAATGATAAGGTGCTTTTTACCGTCAATAGTCATAACAGAAGGAGAAGCATATGCAGGACCATCACCAGCCCATTTCCATTTTTCGTTACCTGTATTCAGATCAAGCGCAAGAACTTCTCCATTATCTTTGGTGCCAACATGAGCAATGCATAAATTATCTACAATAAGTGGAGACATTCCTGTAAAAAACTGGGGAACCACATTTGTTGGGTTCTCTCTTCTCCAGATCACCTTACCTGTATTAGCATCGAGGCATGAAAGGATAGCAGAAGCGCCAAATGTAACTATCTTTCCACCGGCAATTGCAGGAGTACTTCTTGGCCCGGGATGAGAACCTGCAGGACCTGTAACAGCCACTGAAGGATATTGGTTTTTCCATAATTCTTTACCTGTAGCAGCATCTAGACATAAAATGACCTCATCGGCTCCCTGCCGTGTGTTAAGATAAATTTTATTTCCTGAGAGGGCAGGAGTAGCATCGCCAAAGCCTACCTGCATTTTCCATTCCTGTTTTAGTTCAGCCGGCCATGAAGCAGGAGCTTTAAACCCCGTTACTTTAGCATCTCGTCCAATTCCTCTGAATTGAGGCCAGTCCTGAGAAAATGATTCTGTTGAAATGAAAATAGCAAGCACTGTTAGTACACTTATTAACGAAATTTCCCTTTTCATAGATAAAAATTTTAATTTCAAAATCCGATTCCTGTAAATTTATATTTTAATAAGTTGAATTCCAAAAAAAAGGTAGTATTAAGCCTGGTCAATTCATAAACTTTATGAGTCTTTGTGTGATTATTATTGCGATAATTATTATTTTTATCAAATATTAAAAAGTCTAAAAAATTACTGAATTATGAAAAACTTATTACTAAAAATTATGATTTTGACAAGTTTCCTTGGTTTTTTTGGATGCAAGAGTTCATCCGATCCAGCAAAATGGAGCAGTACTCAGATTGATAAATGGTTTGAAAAAGGCGAATGGCTGAATGGCTGGACAGTTTTGCCAGATGCTTCAATAAACAGAAAAGAATTTGCCATTTCTTATTTTAAGAATAAAGAGAGATGGGATAAAGCATTTACTTTTCTGAAAAGCAATGATTTACCTAAACTAGAAGTCAAAAGATTTGAAATTGATGGTGTTAATGTATTTGCTCCTGTTACTGATTATCTTTCTAAAAATGAAGAAGATGCGAATTTTGAAGCTCACAGGAAATATATTGATATTCAATATGTTATCAATGGAGTTGAGATGGAACAGGTTGCACCTTTGACTATGAAGAAGGAAGAAGTTACCCCTTACAATGAGGTTAAAGATATCGAATTTATGACAGTTACAAAAAGCTCTTCATATAAGGCAACCCCCGATCGGTTTTTTATTTTCTTCCCTTCCGAAGCCCATCGCCCGGGAATTAAAGCAGGTGAAAACTCACAGGTAAGGAAGATTGTTGTAAAGATTAAGGTGGAATAATAACCGGGTTCTGGGTTCTGGGTTCTGGTAGTACCCAGTACCGGCACCCAGCATCCAGCACCTTTTGAACATTATTACCATTTAATGGTTTCTTAAGTGTATTGAAATATTCGGATGACGACATTATATGATCTCAATGAGGGAGAAGAGGGGGTAATTTTAAAAGTCAAGGGCAGAGGTCAATTCAGGCAACGTCTTTCAGAGATGGGTTTTGTTGTTGGGAAAAAAGTTTCTGTAATAAAAAAAGCTCCCCTCAGAGATCCTATTGAATACAAAATAATGGGATCTCATATTTCGCTAAGGAGTAGCGAAGCTCAACTTATTGAAGTAGATACTGACAATTTATCTGAAGAGATTCATTCTTCCAATGGGGTACTGACAAGCGAAAATGAAGCAGGCTCCTGGATTGAGAAAACCAAAAACATACAGATTGCACTCGTAGGTAATCCAAATTCCGGAAAGACCACACTGTTTAATTTTGCATCGGGTTCTACTGAAAAGGTAGGCAATTATGCAGGTGTTACAGTAGATTCAAAAGAGGCCTCGTATAAACAATCGGGGTATAATTTTTCAATAGTTGATCTGCCGGGAACATACTCTATTAAAAGCTATTCTCCGGAAGAGATTTATCTCAGAAACTTCATTTTTGATAATAAACCTGACATAATTGTCAATATAGTCGATGCCTCGAATATAGAAAGGAACCTATATCTGACAACCCAGTTGATTGATATGGGTGTTCAGGTTGTTATTGCACTTAACATGTACGACGAGTTGGAGAAAAAGGGAGATATCCTTGACTATACCTCACTTGGAATGCTATTAGGGGTGCCGGTTATTCCGACGGTAAGTTCAAAAGGAAAAGGTATTATTGAACTTTTCGATAAAATAATTGAAGTATACGAAAGCAGAGAGCCGGGAGTAAGACATATCCATATCAACTATGGAACGGAAATCGAAAACTCAATTTGCGCTATTCAATCAAAAATAAAGATTGACGACAACAAAGCATTTACAAATATTATATCATCGCGGTATCTTGCCATTGAGTTACTTGAGAATGATAAAGAGTACTCAAAAAGTATAAAGCGATGTATCAATTCGGGTGAAATTATCGAGACTGCTAAAAGGGAGTATCTTAAACTTGAAAAGATATTTTCAGAACCTGTAGAGACAGTTATCACAGACCTTCGTTACGGGTTTATTTCCGGTGCTCTTAAGGAAACCATGAAACTGAACAAAGTTGAGAGGCTTCAAAAATCAAAAAGCATAGATAACTATCTTACAAACAAGTATCTGGGCATTCCTATATTTATTTTTTTCATGTGGCTGACGTTTTTTACCACATTCAAACTCGGAGGTTATCCTAAGCACTGGATGGAACTGGGTACAGGGAAGTTAGCTGAGTTCACAAGTTCTATGATACCTACTGGTATTGTGAGAGATTTCCTTGTTGAAGGAATAATTGGCGGGGTAGGAGGTGTCATTGTTTTTCTTCCCAACATTATTATTCTGTTTCTCTTTATCTCATTTATGGAAGATACCGGCTATATGGCCAGGGCTGTCTTTATTATGGATAAGGTAATGCATAAGATTGGTCTTCACGGTAAATCGTTTATTCCTCTTTTCATGGGGTTTGGATGTAATGTGCCGGCAATAATGGCTACAAGGATTATTGAGAGCCGCAGAGACCGTTTGATTACAATGCTTATTACACCGTTTATGTCGTGCAGCGCCAGACTACCAGTATACATTCTCTTTATCAGTGCATTTTTTGCAAAAAATCAGGGTTCAGTCCTTTTTCTTCTGTACGTTCTTGGGGTGATTTTTGCTATACTTTCAGCACTTATTTTAAAGTGGATTTTTTTCAAATCGGAAGAGATCCCCTTTGTTATGGAATTACCTCCATACAGAGTTCCAACAGTAAGAAGTATATACAAACATGTTGTGTTCAGAACAGGATTATACCTCAGGAAGATTGGCGGTATAATACTGATTGCATCAATTATCGTCTGGGTTTTGTCTAATTTTCCCCGAAAAGTTTACTTATCAAAGGATTTTGCTGGAGAAATTAAATCGATTGAAAAATCAGGGTTAAACACATCGGTAAAGGAAGAATCTGTTAAAAAATTAACAATGGAACAGCATAGCGAAAGGCAAGGCAAATCGTATATGGGTATAATAGGACATTCAATTGAACCGGTTATGAAGCCACTTGGGTTTGACTGGCGACTTAGTGTAAGTATTCTTTCAGGATTGGCTGCAAAAGAGGTAGTTGTTAGTACTTTGGGTGTTATATTTCAGGCAGATCATGATTCAGGAAAAGCATCGCTTGTTGAAAAAATACATACTCAGATTGATTCCGGGGGAAAACCTGTATTTAGTCCGCTGATAGCCTTTTCCTTTATGTTGTTTATTCTTACTTATTTTCCATGTATTGGAGTAGTTGCTGCCATTAAAAGAGAATCAGGAAGCTGGAAATGGGCTGCATTTACGGTATTTTATACCACTGGGATTGCGTGGTTGTTATCATTTACTGTATTTCAGGTTGGGAGCTTGCTAAACCTTTAGATACACCTTCTTAATATCCTTAAGGTTATGAGCTCAACCTCGGAACCAAATACAAAAATAGATTATTGCACTATTTTGCCTTCTTCCATTAGTACATTATAGGAGTAGCCATAACCAAAATCTTTATCGAGAGCAATCTTTCCTTCGAAGGTAACTATCTGACCAACAACTACCTCTAAATCGGTTGTAATAGTAAGATCAAATGTTCCACTGAATTCTGATCCATCCTGAATATGTACCCAGTTTTTACCCATAATCTGTGGGTTAAACTTTGTAACGCTGCCTTTAACCCTTAGAACCTTCCCGGATTCTGATTTTTTATTTTCCATAAGTTTTGCAATTGTTGTACATCCGGCGCAAGGCTCGACAACAACATTTACTTTTTCAGATGCAACCTGACCCATATGGGCACTTCCTTCAGCAACTGGATTTTGAGTCTGACTCTGAACCTGGCCGGTTGTAGTAAAATTCTCTTTAACCAATGGCCCCGAGCGTGGTCCTTTGCAGTTTACAAAAGCAAGTACTAATGCTATTAAAATTATTGACTTTTTCATCTTTTATCATTTTTTTTATTGTTTGCAAAAATAATTAAAATAAGTGAGTTTCGGTTTTCTATAATAATTATCATGTTGTATTGAGAAATGCTCAGATAAATCAAATTACTAAGGCATTGTTCCAAAACACAAATCCTTAGCCTTATAAAAAAGCAAAGGATTTATGAGTATTATCGAAGATAGATAGTTATATCTTTTTAGCGGCAGGATTAGGGTGTGCAATCTTTGCAACAAAGGTTTCAAAATTGAATTCTTTAAAGAAAGGATTTTCTTTATTATGACATTTAATACAAAGTTCTTTTGTGGGAAGAATCAGTCCGTTTGCCAGCGATTGTGCCTTATTCTTCATCAGAGTAGGTGATTTGTACGTACTACCCGGGCCATGGCACGACTCGCATGAAACGCCCTCTTCAGGAAGGATTCCTGCCCGAAGATTGGCGCCGGCAATATCATAAGTTGAATGACATTTAAGACATTTTGGATCTTTTGCAGGATTAGCAATGCCATTTTTCTTTGCGTAATCGAGCGAAGCCTGACTCGATAAGGTCTTTAAAGCTTTTGCGTGAGGATCTTTCAGCCATTTGTTATATTGCTCGCCAGTTGCCGGTTTATTGTGGCATACTTTACATTTATCTGCGCCAATATACTTGTAAGTCTGTGCAGATAACTGATTTGCGATAAATAATGATAGACAGATAAGTAATAAATTCTTCTTTATCAGCATAACGATTTGTTTTTAGTTTAACAGGCCTAAAATTAATAATTAATTTTAGTGTTATTCCATTAACAGCTGAAATGTTTAGAAAAAGAAAAACTAAATCTGCTATTAAGATTTATTGCCGTTAACCATACCCGAGAGAATACCTTTCGATTTACTAATATCTGCAATGATCACACTAATCAAATGAATAAGAACAAACCCGTACATAAATAACTGGTCCATACCATGAATTGTTTTCATTACTTTATGCATCTTTCCAAGAAATGAAATCTGCCTTCCGAATGCGAGGCCAAGTCCTGATATTATCATAATAAGTAGTAATATATAAAACAGGATATACCCGCGTTTCACCCAAAGATAGTGTCTGTATTCCGATTTATTGCCTTCACCCTTCCTGTAAAAACCCATGGCATTTTTGAATCTTGAAGAAAATTTTTCCTCTCCTGATTGTACAAGTTCAATCACAATCCTTGCCAGCAACAAGATGGTAAGTCCAACGCCTAAAAATTTATGGACCTCCCATATTTTTTCAGTATAAATTCGAGAGACAGAAGATGCCTGAACGGGTGTTACAATTACTCCTTTCTCTTTCAATACATCCTGAATTATAACAGAGTTTTTCCTTGACGATAATAAAGTAGAGTTAAGGACAACTGTCAATATTAGTGTTGCAAAAATAAAAAAGGTCATCCAATGCCAGATTCGAATGCTGGCTGAGTGTGACTGAAGAAAAGGAGATGATTCGCTGGTTGCGTGAATTTTGTCCTGGTTCATATATGAATTGTTAGTTAACTTAAATATATTAAAATATTCCGGTGAATCACCTGATTATTTAACGGGGGTAAATATATTTAAAGAGATTTCATAAATTTAGTAATGTGATATAAATGATATAAATTGGTATAATGTCTGTCCTTTTGAATAAAAGCCCGGCTGGTTTTATTCCCTCATGAATTGCATCAGGCCGGTTTTTAATCGAGGATAATCATAATTTCTTCATATGCTCAATTTTTACTACTTTTGTGCCCTCTTGTGAAAAGATGAAATTTGTCCTCCAATATATTATTTATGGATTTAAAAAGTGAAATAAAAAAACGAAGGACATTTGCAATTATCAGTCACCCTGATGCAGGTAAGACTACTCTTACTGAAAAGTTACTACTGTTTGGTGGCGCTATTCAGACTGCAGGGGCTGTGAGAAGCAACAAAATCAGAAAGACAACTACATCCGATTTTATGGAAATTGAAAAACAGCGTGGAATCTCTGTTTCAACGTCTGTTATGGCATTCGATTTCAATAATATAAGGGTAAATATACTGGATACTCCCGGACATAAAGACTTTGCCGAAGATACCTATCGGACTCTTTCAGCAGTAGATAGTGTTATACTTGTTGTCGACAGTGTAAAAGGAGTGGAGGAACAAACCCGTAAACTGATGGAAGTATGCAGGATGAGGCATACCCCTGTAATGATTTTTATAAATAAGATGGACAGGGAAGGGATAAATCCTTTCGACATCCTTGATGAACTTGAAAAGGAACTCAAAATCGCAGTGTGCCCATATACCTGGCCGATAGGAAGTGGAAAGCAGTTTAAAGGTGTTTATAACCTGCATAAAGAAGAGGTACAGATATATTCTCCTGAGAAGACAACTGTATCAGAAAGCATTATCAGTACCAAAGATATTAAAGATCCTAAATTAAGGGATTATGTAGGTATTGAAAGCATTAATAAATTATGGGAAGATATTGATTTCGTGCACGATATGTTCGAATCGTTCAATATGTCGCTATATCGTGAGGGTTATCTGGCTCCGCTATTTTTTGGTAGTGCATTAAATAATTTCGGAGTCCTTGAATTATTAGAAACCTTTCTTGAAATAGCTCCCTGTCCGGGAAGTATACAGACAACTGAGCGTATTATAGAACCTGAAGAGGATAAGTTAACAGGTTTCGTTTTTAAGATACATGCCAATCTTGATCCTAATCACCGCGACAGGATTGCGTTTATGCGTATCTGTTCCGGCAGGTTTGAAAGGAATAAGTTTTATTTTCACACCCGTCTTGAGAAGAAACTGCGATTTTCATCACCAACAAGTTTTATGGCAAATGCAAAAAGCATTGTTGAAGAAGCTTTCCCCGGAGATGTTGTAGGATTATATGATAGTGGAAATTTCAAGATAGGAGATACCCTTACTGAAGGCGAAATGCTTCATTTTAAGGGCGTTCCGAGTTTCTCTCCTGAGATTCTAAGAGAAGTTGTAAATCGAGATCCCTTAAAGACCAAACAGCTTGATAAAGGTGTGTGGCAGATGACTGATGAAGGTGTAGCCCAATTGTTCCTTCAACAACCGGGTAACCGAAAAATAATAGGTACTGTAGGTGAACTTCAGTATGAGGTAATCAAATTCAGGCTGGAACATGAGTATGGAGCCAAATGCACATTTTCTCCCCTGCCATATATAAAGGCGTGCTGGTTAACAACAGATAATAAAACTGAACTTGACGCATTTATTAAAAGAAAATCAGGCGCAATAGCATACGACAAAGAGAATAACCCTGTATTCTTTGCCGAGAGTGAATGGATGTTAAAGCTAGCCAGAGAAAACTTTCCTTCTATAACTTTCCATGAGACATCGGATTTTAAAATCCCGAAGAATTAATATTTTTTGGTAAATAGGAGAGACTTGTTTTATTTGAGATTACCAAAAGATAATAGTCTTATTATCAGATTTATGTCTGACTAAAGGATGAAAAACTGTGAATTATGCAAACATTACTTGTAATTTTGTAATGATCCCCATTATTATACTCCTCATCTTTGTTTCGCAATAATACTTCAAAAGTTTTCTAAAAAAATAGTCTCATTTTTTAGAGTGTGTGAATATTGCAAGTCTTATCTATTATTATGTAACACTCCCCGGAATTAAAGACCTCACTTTTGTTGTGTGATAATATTGTCACAAATTAATAAACTAAAACAAATGAGACTAATTTTAATTTTACCGGTAACAGTACTTATGGTTGCTGTATTGATAGGGAGTTGCAGTAAAGACGATAATAGCTATAAAGCGCCGTTATCTTCAGTAATGCAAGCTTCAAATAATTCAATAGTAGTATCTCCAGTTGCTTCAACATCATTGAAATCAATTGAACTTCTTTCAGCTACCAGTTCACTTGCTGCTGTAAATCTTGGAGTTGCCGGTAATTTTGCAATTCTGTCGAAAACAGGAATCACCGATGTTTACAAATCTGCTATTTTAGGTGACATAGGTACAAGCCCGATAACTGGTGCTGCTCTTTTGGTTAGTTGTGCAGAAGTAGTAGGAACAATTTATACAGTAGATGCTGCGGGTCCACTGCCATGCAGGGTAACCAGTGCTACAATGTTAACTACGGCTGTAGGTGACATGCAGGCTGCATATACTTATGCTGCAGGACGTATTAATCCTGATTTTTTGAATTTAGGAGCCGGAAATATCGGAGGTTTAACCCTTACCCCCGGACTTTATAAATGGACTAGTGCCCTTATTATCCCTACAGATGTTAAAATCTCAGGTGGACATAACGACATTTTTATCTTTCAGGTTGCCGGAACCCTTATAATGAGTTCGGCTAAGCAGATCATCCTCGAAGGTGGTGTTCAGGCTAAAAATATTTTCTGGGTAACATCAGGTGCCGTTACAATTGGTACAACCAGTCATTTTGAAGGTAATATTCTAAGTCAGACCGGTATTAATCTACAGACTGGCGCTTCAATAAACGGAAGAATGTTAGCACAAACAGCAGTAACTCTTCAGATGAATACTGTTAACAAGCCACAATAATATAACCAAACAAAATATAAGAAAGAGACTGCCGTAAGGTATGCCTCTTTTTTGTGCTGTTTGTTGTTATGTTATTATGTTGTTATGTTGTTATGTTGTTAACCAGTTAACCGCTGGCTGTAAGGAGACGGTCAGCGCTCTTTTTTATTTTATTATTAATTAGATAGTTAAATCAAAAATGTGTGAATGATGTAATTCATTTTAATAATTGTGTAAGCCTTTGAATCAAATATAGGCAAACCTTTGTTTTGTGAAAATGTATTCACTTTAATAACTAATTATACTAAAAATGAATCTAAAAAGAGTTTTTCCAATCATAGCAGTGCTATTGGTTGTGTTTTTGGCCGGATGTAATAAAAAAGATGCAATTACCGGCGTGCTTCCTGAAGTAACATCTACAAATCCGATAAGCGATGCTACCAATATAGCCATTGGCAGTAAAATATCTGCTGTATTCAGCGTTGCAATGAATCCTTCTACTATTACTACAACCAACTTTACCTTAATGAATGGTACAACAGTTGTTGCAGGAGCAGTAGCTTACTCAGGCACAACAGCCACATTTACACCGGCTGCGAATCTGCTTACCGCGACTACCTATTCTGGTAAAATTACTGTAACTGCTACAAATGCAGATGGATTGGGACTTGCTAAAGATTATAACTGGAGTTTCACCACAGGTGGGGTTCCTGATGTAACCAAACCTACAGTAGTCTCAACGGATCCGTCAAGTAATGCTACAGGAGTGCTTCTCAATAAAGCTATCGTTGTAACTTTCAGCAAAGCTATGGATGCAACTACAGTTACTTCCTTAACTTATTCATTAAATCAGGAGACAAATTCAGTTGCAGGTACAATCACAAACACAACTACAACTGCCACATTTACTCCCACAGGAGGCTTGGCTTATGGTAAAATTTACACAGGAACGATTACAACAGGAGCTAAAGATTTAGCCGGTAATGCACTTGCAGTTAATTATACTTTCAGTTTCACAACTCTTCCTGCACCGGATATTGCATTGCCAATGGTAAATGCAACAGACCCTCTTGACGATGCTACCGGTATTGTTGCCGGTAAAGTAGTTACGTTGACTTTCAGTGAGGCAATGACTGCATCAACGATCAACAACACAACTTTTACATTGAAACAAGGTTTAGCGCTAACGCCTGTTGAAGGTGTGGTGACTTATGCAGGACTTATAGGAAGCTTTACACCGACAAGTGCTCTTGCTGCCAACACTGATTATTATGCTACGATTACTATAGGTGCAAAAGATCTGGCTGGCAATGCTCTTGCAGCAAACACAGTTTGGTCATTTAAAACAGGATTGGCACCTACAGTATCATCTGTTGACCCGCTTAATCTTGCTGTAGGTGTATTAACAAGCAAAGTTGTTACAGCAACATTCAATGTTCCAATGAATCAGTCAACTATTACTGCAAATACATTTACAGTAACGCAGGGAACAACACCTGTGGCCGGAGTTGTTACTTATACTGGTTCAACAGCATCTTTTGATCCAACATATTATCTTACTCAAGGTACCTTGTATACAGTTACCATTACAACAGGAGCTAAAAATTTATTGGGCTTTCCACTTGCCAGTAATAAGGTATGGAGTTTCACAGCTGAAACAGTAACGCTTGCTTCCGGAGCTGTAGATCTTGGTGCAGCGGCTAATTACGTTATTTTGGCTAAAACAGGTATCAGCAATATTTCGACTTCGGCCATAACAGGAAATCTTGGCCTTAGTCCTGCTGCCACATCTTATGTAACAGGATTTTCCATTACAAATGCAACAGGTTATGCAACCTCAGCACAAGTGACCGGTAAGATTTATGCAGCCGACATGGCAGCTCCGACAGGAATTAACCTGACAACAGCTGTACAAAATATGATTACTGCATACAATGATGCTGCCGGACGTCCAACACCTGATTTTCTTGAACTTGGAACCGGGAATATTGGAGGAAAAACTCTTACCCCAGGTCTATATAAATGGACTACCGATGTTACACTTCCTTCAGATGTTACCATTTCAGGCGGGGCAAATGATGTATGGATCTTCCAGATTTCTCAGAATCTGCTAATGAGTAGCGGAGTTCACCTTAACCTTATCGGTGGCGCTCAGACTAAGAACATTTTCTGGCAGGTAGCCGGACAAGCCACTTTTGGAACAACATCTCACTTTGAAGGTATTATAATGTCAATGACAGGTATTGTTTTCCAGACAGGTGCATCCTTTAAGGGAAGAGCTCTTGCCCAGACTGCAGTAGTACTCGATGGCAATGCTATAATTCTTCCCTGATAATTTAATTATAACTTAAATGAGACTGTTCAAGTGGACAGTTTCATTTTTTAGAATTTTTATAAAACAAATAAAAACTATTAATATGAAAACAAAGAGATTATGGATGACCGCACTTGCTACCTTACTCCTGGCGGCTTTTATAAGCGGTTGCAAAAAAGATAATTTTGTTGTGACACCGGGTGTCTGCCCTGATGTGATATCAACTGATCCCGCAAATCTTACTACAGGGGTGCCTCTTGACAAGATAATCACTGCTACATTTAATGAGCCGATGGATCCTTCAACGATCACACCGGAATCATTCACTCTGCAAAGCGGCGCAAAAGGTTTAGTTGCTCTTTCCGGTGCATTAACTTACGATGGCGCAAGCTCAACAATGAGCTTTAGGCCAGATGCCAAACTTACCTCTACTACTACTTATACTGCTACCATCATGACTACAGTAAAAGATTTAACAGGTAATGCTTTACAGGTGAATTATGTCTGGACATTCAGCACAGGTGCAGTTATTTCACCTATGGTGACTGTAACCGACCCTGCAAACCTTGCAACAGGTGTTGTTCTTAATAAAACAGTTACAGCAACCTTTAATCAGGCAATGGATCCGTTAACTATTACAACCAGCACTTTTAAACTCGCACAAGGGGTTACACCAGTAACAGGAACAGTTTCTTATGCAAATGCATTTGCATCGTTTAAACCTACAAGCGCTCTTTCCTCAAATACTGTATATACAGCTACCATAACAACAGGCGCTAAGAATGCTGGTGGAACTCTACTCGCGGTTAATGTAGTATGGACTTTTACGACTGGAACCATTTCAGCTCCAAAAGTGAATTCTACTGACCCGGCGAATCTGGCCACAGGAGTAGCCCTGAATAAAGTAATCAGCGCTACATTCAGCGAAGCTATGGACCCGGTAACATTATCAACATTATCATATACTTTAAAGATTGGTACGACACCCGTAACCGGAACCGTTAACTACGCAGGAACTATTGCAACATTTACCCCTACCGGTGGCCTATTGTCGGGCAATACATATACAGCAACAATTACAACTGGTGCCAGGAATGTTGGTGGTGTTCCAATTGCGAATAATTATGTATGGACATTCAGCACAGGCGCTCCGTTAGGCCCGGTCGTTGTTGATCTTAAATCTGTTGCCCGGTTCGGAATTATCGCTGGTCAGTCAGTAACCAACAATGCAGGCTTTAGTGTGATAAATAATATGGATGTTGGTATAAACCCGGGTTCACGTTCATCGATAACCGGATTTCCTCCTGCAATTATTGTGAATGGTGCAATGTATGCTTCTGACGATATTGCACCTCCCGGGATTAATGCAATGTTAATACAGGCTAAAGTTGATCTGGTTGCTGCATATGACTTTTGCGTAGCTGCATCAATTCCTGCACCAGCAGTTGCACCAGCCGATTTAGGTGGTAAAACTCTTTATCCAGGTATTTATACATCAGCATCAACAATGCTTTTGCAGAATGGCAACCTGACTCTTGATGCTCAGGGTGATGCGAATGCCGTTTGGATATTTAAGGTTGGAGCTGCATTTACTTCATTAGGTACAGGTCCTTTTCCTTCACCTTCGGGTGGTAATGTTATACTGGCCGGTGGTGCACAGGCTAAAAATATCTTCTGGCAGGTAGGAAGTTCTGCAACTATTGGAGACTATACCTCATTTAAGGGAAACATCCTGGCCTATCAAACCATAACAATGAACGCTTATTCACAGGCAGAAGGCAGAATGCTTGCCAGAAATGGCTCAGTAACAATGACAAGTACTAACATTATCAATAAGCCGTAAAATATAATTAATATGAATGCTATAACTAATTTTAAAAAGGGATCACATATAGTGTGGTCCCCCATTAATCTGACAATGAAAAGCCTTATTTTAAGTGTCTTAATTCTGGCTGGTATTCAGATGACCCTTCAGGCACAGGATGCTCAGTACACTAAACCCTCATGGTGGTTTGGCGGAGCGCTTGGTGCAAACTTCAATTACTACCGTGGCACAACACAGCAGTTGAACCTCAATTTAACTACTCCGGCAGCTTTTCATAAAGGCAGTGGCGTAGGGCTATTTGTTGCACCACTTCTGGAATATCATAAACCTGACAAAATGCTTGGATTTATGTTCCAGGTAGGATATGACAGCCGCAAAGGTTCGTTCGAACAGATAGTTACACCCTGCAACTGCCCTGCCGACTTATCAGCAAAGCTTACCTATGTTACATTAGAGCCGAGCTTGCGTATAGCTCCTTTCAAAAATGCTTTTTACATTTATGGTGGTCCCCGCTTCGCTTTCAATACGGGAAAATCATTTAAGTATGAGCTGGGAGCTAATCCAGCTTATCCTGATCAGGCTGTCGACCTTCCAATAAGAGAAGATTTCAGTAACGTATACAAATCTATGGTTTCATTGCAAATCGGAGCAGGATATGATATTGATATAACTTCAAGAGACAAGGCACAACAGGCAGTTCTGTCTCCTTTTGTATCATTTCATCCTTATTTTAATCAGGACCCTCGTTCAATTGAAACATGGAATGTTACAACTGTCAGAGTAGGCCTTGCTCTTAAATTCGGCCGCGGAGAAAAAATTCCAACTCCGGTAAAACCAGTGCCTGTTGCAGCAGCGGTAGTCATTGTAGTTCCTGATGTTAAGTTTTCTATTTCCTCACCTGAAAACATCCCATTGGAGCGTAGGGTAAGGGAAACATTCCCGATTCGTAACTATGTATTTTTCGATCTGGGATCAACTGAAATATCCGATCGTTATGTTTTACTTACCAAAGATCAGGTTAAGGACTTTAAAGAAACCAGGTTGGAGGTGTTTACACCAAAACGATTGTCAGGACGTTCGCAACGACAAATGACTGTTTATTATAATGTTCTGAATATACTTGGTGACCGTTTGGGAAGATTTCCTGCAACAGTTGTAAGATTGGCAGGAGCATCAATGCAGGGTAAGAAAGATGGTTTGGCAATGGCAGAATCGGTTAAGAAATACCTTGTAAGTGTATTTGGTATTGATCCTTCGAGGATCAAAACCGAGGGTAGAATTAAACCACGGATCCCATCAGAACAGCCGGGTGGAACTAAAGAACTTGACCTCCTTCGCGAGGGAGACCGCAGGGTATCGATCTGGAGTGAATCTCCTGAAATACTAATGGAATATCAAACAGGACCGAATGCTCCTCTGGCGCCGGTAGAAATTATCGGAGTACAGGAAGCACCGCCTGATAGTTATGTTATTTTTAAAGCTGAAGGTGCCAAAGATGCTTTCTCATCGTGGACGATGGAAATGGCAGACGAATCAGGAAATATCCAGAAATTTGGTCCTTACACTCAGGAAGAAGTAATTATTCCCGGAAAATTTATATTGGGTACCAAACCTGTCGGCGACTATAAGGTCACAATGATAGGTGAGACCAATAGCGGCAAGACTGTCAGACAGGAAAAGCCCGTGCATATGGTTCTTTGGACACCTCCGGTCAACGAGGAAATGATGAGATTCAGTATCATATTCGAATTTAATGATTCAAAAGCAGTTGCTATTTATGAAAAGTATCTGACTGATGTTGTAGCACCAAAGATTACAAAAGACGGAACTGTAATAATTCATGGTCACGCCGATATTATAGGTGAAGCAGCTCATAATCAGGAACTGTCGCTTGCCAGAGCTAACGAAGTCAAGAGTATCCTTGAAAAGGCACTTGAAAAGTCTGGAAGGACAGATGTTAAATTTGAATCATATGGGGTTGGTGAAGATGAGACTTTATCTCCATTCGAAAACAAATTTCCGGAGGAACGTTTTTATAACAGAACTGTAATAATTGATATTATTCCACCGGCTAAATAGAGATTTAATTATAATCTTAGAAGAAGAGGTTGACTGATATATTCAGACAGCCTCTTTTTTATTGTTAATTTTTATAAGCTCAATCGACATAGTCCTTCAAGGCTGGACTCGGTTCCTCTCAACGCCAGTAGTGCATTTTTTTAGAATTAGTGGATCAGAAATATTTACTCTATTTTTGATTTTTTTCGGGTTTTAACCCCCTTCCCAACCTTCCCCCACGGGGAAGGGGACCGAGTGTTTATATATAGCCCCGTAGGCAATTTTAGCGAGGAGTCGGTTTGCAGGGGTGGACCTTTCCCCCTTGGGGGAAATTAGAAAGGGGGTAATAATCAACAATGAGAATTAATATTTTTGTTGCCGAAATTATGAAGTTTAACACAGTCGGCGTACGGAGGATCCGCAAATTCCCAAACTATACTTTCTAAAAAACTTATGCTTCGAGTCAATACACTTATAATATCCTGCGTTTTATATTAAACCCCACAAAACTCAAATTATAGTTTAATTTCTGTTACAGAGATAATGAAGCTTAAAATAGTGAATTATTTTTTAACTTTATTTGTCTATATTTGTTAACTTAACAATTATCTAATTTCTAAGTTTCTTTGATTCTTCACATTAAGAATATGGTTAGCAACCGCTGCAAGATGGTTGTTAAATCCGAGTTGCAAAAACACGGGCTGCATTTCACTACAGTTCAATTAGGCGAGGTAGAGGTGATGGAATCCATCTCAGCTGAGCTTTATGATACACTGAATACAGGTCTGAAAAAAACCGGACTTGAGCTGATGGATGATAAAAACAGCATCCTGGTGGAGAGAATTAAAATATTAATTATCGAACTCGTTCATTACACTGAGGCGCAAATCAAAATTAACTTATCAGATTATCTCAGCGATAAGCTCAATCACAACTACACATACCTATCCAATCTGTTTTCAGAAGTTAAAGGGACCACTATTGAGCAGTATTTCCTTGCCCATAAGATTGAAAGGGTAAAGGAACTCCTTGTTTATGATGAGCTGAATCTGACGGAGATTGCCTATAAAATGCATTACAGCAGTGTTGCACATTTGTCAAATCAATTCAAAAAGATGACAGGTCTCACCCCATCTCACTTCAAAAATCTCAAGAATAAAAAGCGTAACACATTGGGGAATGTGTAAATAACTCAGGCTTTTCAAATCACTTTTACATCTTATAAATTCTTTTCTTCATTCAAGGAATCGTTATTTATAAAAATCTGTGAATGATGTAACTTATTCATAAAATAGTGTAACTGATCCAGTGGCTGCCAGGCATATCTTTGATAATATTAATATTAAAAATTATTAAAATGAAAAAGATCGCAATCTGCCTGATGGCAACAAGTTTATCACTGACTCTGCTTCCCCTTCAATCGAGCGCTGCTACTATTTCTCCGCCTACTACTATACCGGCTCCAACACCTTCGGAGACAGCTGAAGCTAAAACTCTAACTCTGAGGTTGAACGAAATAAATATGATGGATAAAACGAACCTCAAAGCTGCCGATAAGAAAGATTTGCGCAAAGAAGTTCGTTCAATCAATCACAAACTCAGGGAAATCTCTGGTGGTGTATATCTCTCAGTGAGCGCAATAATACTCATACTCATTCTTCTTGTTATATTCTTGTAAACAATTAAATTAAACTAAGTTAAAAATTAAAATCATGGGAAATCTACTTTATGTAATAGCAGTTATACTAATCATTGCATGGGCAATCGGATTTGTCGGTTACGGTGTAGGAGGTATAATACACGTTTTGCTCGTTATTGCACTTATTGCGATAATACTCAGAGTAATACAGGGAAGGAAAGTCCTTTAAAATTCACAATTTATTAATTTTCATTAAAATACAAAATTATGAGCTCAGGAAAAATATTATTAGGCGTATTGGCAGGAGTTGCTGTGGGCGCTTTGGCAGGTGTCTTACTCGCTCCAGCTAAAGGTTCGGCTACACGGAAGAAAATATTGAAAAAAAGTGATGCCTATGCTGATGCATTACGTGAAAAATTCGAGGAATATATGGATACGATCTCTGAAAAAATTGATACTGTGAATGGAGAAGCGTATGTAGATTCTTTGAAGGAAAAATTCGAGGAATTTCTTGAAAGCATATCCGAAAAATTTGAAGCAGTTAAGGAAGATGTATCTGACTACGTGGATGATAAAAAGTCTAGATATGAAAAAAGTAAAAAAGACGTAAAAGCCGCTAAAGCTTAATACGTTGAAAGATTGTCTGCTTCATTGAAATTTGATATTATTAAAATGGAAATAGAAACGTTAAATAGTGTACTGCCTGTTAATGAAAAAAATACGGCAGGCACTTTTTTATCATCTGCTTTCGATCTGACGGCTTTAATTAAAATGATGAAACATAGCGATAACTGGTCAAAAGGAGAACTTAATACGCTGATTCTTTTGAAGAGTCCAAATGAGAAAATCATTCTGACTGCAATACATAAAGGAACAGAAATAAAATCTTTCCAGGCCGATGATTCCATTACAATTCAGATTTTAGAAGGCGAATTAAGATATCGTACTCACAATGATTCTGTTATCCTTTCGAATGGACAGTTAATGACTATACATGATAAAATTAAATATATGTTGACAGCATCGGAGGATACAGTATTTCTACTCACACTGTTAGACGAAAACTTAAGAATAGCATAGAGCTTAATAGGCTGGCATTAGTAAAAAATAACAAGACTAAAGACATGGAAGACAAAGCTAAACCGCTTGAATCATTGCTGAATAGTGCCACAGAATATGGTAAAACATCATATGAGTTATTCAAACTCAAAGCGCTTGACAAGACATCGAATGTGGTATCTTCAGTGGTACCACATTCCATTGTACTGATCATACTATCATCATTCATGCTTTTTCTGAATCTGGGCATAGCTTTATGGCTGGGAGAGATCCTTGGAAAAATATTCTATGGGTTCCTTATAATAGCAGGTTTCTATTTAATAATCGGGGTTATAATATACTTTTTTCTGTATAAATGGCTTAAAAAGCTTGTTTGTAATTATGTCATAAAACAGATGCTTAAATAAAACATTATGTCATACACTAATCACACTCTGCTTCTTAAAAATCAGATTCAATTCCTGGAAGTTGAACAAACTATTAAAGGACAGGAGTTGAAGGAGCAATTCTATATTCTCTATGAGAGTTTAAAACCTTTAAATATTCTATTACGTACCCTAAAGGATGTTACTTCATCACCAAATCTTATAGATAACCTTTTGGGTACAACTATTGGATTAGCTTCCGGTTATCTGTCAAAAAAAATATTCATAGGTACGTCGGGAAATTTATTAAGGAAGCTTATCGGTTCTGCTTTGCAGTTTGGGGTAACAGATGCTGTAAGGCAGCACCCTGATTCTATAAAGTCTGTGGGTCAGTTTATTCTTCAGCATCTATTCAGAAAAAAAGAAACAAATTCTACTACCCGTGCAAGGTGAAGAGTTAAAATTACCGTTATATGCTAAGGTTACGATATTCCTTGTAGGATTAATTGCCCTGGTTGCTATTCTGTACATTGGAAAAAGTATTATAGTTCCCGTTGTTTTTTCAACAATCCTTGCCATTTTACTTCATCCTTTTGTAAACTTTTTAGTACGATTAAAAATAAACAGGGTACTGGCAATAACTATTACATTATTACTAACTTTTGTATTATTGTTCGCATTTGGAGCTCTGATAATTTCGCAGGCAAACAGGTTTAGCGAATCATGGCCCGTACTGGTCGAAAAATTTACAACTATGCTCAATCAAAACATCAGTGATGCTGCTGATTATTTTAACAAAGACCCTCAAAAAATTCATGAATGGATAACAAAAACCCAGGGTGAAATTGTCAACACCAGTACTGCTTCATTGGGACAAACACTTGTTATTTTAGGTAATGGATTAGTAGTGCTTTTCCTTATTCCTGTTTATATTTTTTTGATCTTATTTTATCAGCCTATATTACTTGAGTTCATTCACAGATTATTTGGAATTACTAACAGAAGTCAGATAAGCGAAATAGCAAGTAAGATTAAAAATGTTATTCAACAGTATCTGATTGGACTGATTGTTGAAGCAGCTATGGTTGCAGCTATGGACACAGCGGCGCTTTTAATTTTGGGTATTGAGTATGCTCTTATTCTGGGAATTTTTGGAGCACTCCTGAATATGATTCCGTATCTGGGAGGACTAGTTGCTGTTGCAATGCCAATGATGGTTGCCATTGTAACAAAAACTTCACCCATTTATGCTATTTATGTTCTGGTAGCCTATTATATAATACAACTGATTGATAATAATTATATTGTGCCATATATAGTAGCATCAAAAGTAAAAATTAATGCTCTCTTTTCTATTATAATAGTAATTGCGGGGAATGCATTATGGGGTATACCAGGAATGTTTCTTTCAATACCCATCCTTGCCATTGTAAAACTTGTTTGCGATCATATAGAACCGCTTAAGCCGGTTGGATTTTTATTAGGCGACACAATGCCTCCAATAATAAAAATACCATTGCTTTTAAAAAAGAAAAAGAAAAATCAAAATGACTGAAGTAAAAAAAGAAGGAATCCTGCTCTGGAATACTGGTCTGGATTTTGAGAATGAAGGTGTTCTTAACCCTGCTGTAATACGGGAAGGGGACAGTGTGCATATGTTTTACAGAGCGGTACAGAAAGGAAACTTTTCAACAATAGGTTATTGCAGGTTTGATGGCCCGTTGACACTTGTAGAAAGATGGGATAAACCAGTTTTAGTACCTGAGTTCGAATATGAAACACATGGAGTTGAAGATGCCCGTATTGTAAAGATTGATGACTTATTCTACCTGACATATACCGGTTATGATGGAACAAATGCCCGTGGTGCTCTGGCAACATCAAAAGATTTAAAACACTTTAAGAAGCATGGAGTCATTGTTCCAGATATAACTTATGCAGAATTTGTTTCACTCGCAGAATCTCTTGGTACAGTTAATGAGAGCTATTATAATAATCAGAAGTTCTATAACCGCGATACAGATCCCGAGAAAAAAATGTTACTGTGGGATAAAAATGTTATTTTCTTTCCACGAAGAATAGGAGGTAAACTGGCCTTCCTTCATCGTATCAGACCAGGCATTCAGATTGTTTATGTAAATGAATTAAAGGAACTTACAAAAGAATTTTGGAAAAAATATTTTTTTAAACTGCAGGAGCATATTGTTCTGGATCCTGTTTATGCTCATGAGTCGAGTTACATAGGCGGCGGCTGCCCCCCAATTGAAACAGAACAAGGATGGCTTCTCATTTATCATGGAGTGCAGAAAACCGACAAAGGTTATGTTTATTCCGCATGCGCAGTATTATTGGATCTGAAAGATCCTTCCATAGAACTGGCAAGACTTCCTCATACACTATTTTCTCCGGAATATGAATGGGAATTAATTGGTGAAGTAAATAATGTGGTTTTTCCCACTGGTACTGCAATATTTGGCGGGACACTTTTCATTTATTACGGAGCTGCAGATAGTGTTATTGCGGTTGCTTCATTAAAGTTATCGGAGCTGATTGAGGAATTATTGACTTACACGAAAAAGGATGAGAAATAAAAGCGATTATAAGCTAAGTCCCTTCCATAATCAATCCAATAATATTGCTGAAATATTGTTTGTAACTTCCTATCCGCCAAGAGAATGCGGAATAGCTACCTATTCACGGGATCTGATAAAGGCGATAAATAATAAATTCAGTAATTTATTTTCAATTAAAATTTGTGCTCTGGAATCAGGAGATTTTAATTACACATATCCCGTTGAAGTAAAATATACTCTTAAGACCTCATTAGCTGGAGAGTATGAAAAACTTGCAATAATAATTAATAAGGACGATAAAATTGAGATGGTACTGATACAGCATGAATTTGGCTTTTTCAAGGAGCAGGAAAAATCATTTCAGAAATTTTTATCAGACCTTAAAAAGCCGGTAATTATTGTTTTCCATACAGTACTTCCTGCTCCGGATAAGGAGTTAAAATCAAAAATCAAAAATATAGTATCGGCATGCAATGCAATTATTGTTATGACCAATAATTCTGCTAAGATTTTGGTGGACGATTATAGAATAGCCACCAAAAAAATATCTGTGATAGCTCATGGCACACATCTTGTTCCTCATTTGGATAAAGAATTTTTAAAAACAAAATTTGGATTAAAGGGCAGGAAAGTTCTTTCAACATTTGGTCTTTTAAGTTCCGGAAAAAATATCGAAACCACACTCCAGGCTCTGCCTGCTATAATAGAGACCTGCCCGAATGTTCTATTTCTGATAATAGGAAAAACTCATCCTGAAGTGGTGAAAAATGATGGAGAAAAATACCGCGACAAATTAGTGGCTATTGTAAAGAAGAATCAATTGACAAATAACGTAAAATTTGTTAACAGTTATCTGGAATTACCTGAATTGCTCGAATATTTACAGCTCACAGATATCTACCTGTTTACTTCCAATGATCCCTTTCAGGCCGTTAGCGGCACCTTTGCTTATGCTATGAGCTGTGCTTGTCCTATCATTTCAACACCTATTCCACATGCAAAGGAAGTGCTAACTGAAGATTCAGGAATTATTTTTGATTTTTGTAATTCGAAGCAATTAGCCGATGATGTTATCCGCCTGCTAAATGATGAACAACTCAGAAAGAACTTAAGTACTAATGCTTTACAGAAAATTGTTTCCACTGCCTGGGAAAACTCAGCCATTTCTCATGCTTTACTCTTCGAAAAAGTTGCAGGAGGTAAAAAGTTAATGCAATATAATCTTCCTGCATTTACCCTTAACCATTTGAAAAAAATGACCATAAATGATGGGATTATTCAATTTTCGAAAATTAATCAGCCTGATATTGATTCCGGCTATACACTTGATGATAATGCCAGGGCACTGATAACCATGAGTATGCATTATAAACTTACGTGTGATGAAAAAGATCTTTTATATATCAGTAAATATTTGAGCTTTATAAATCAATGTCAGTCACCGGATGGCTCCTTCTTAAATTATGTTGATAAGAATAACAACTTCACCGATCAGAACGATAATGCTAATTTAGATGATGCTAATGGCAGAGCTCTCTGGGCGCTGGGATATCTGATATCAGTGAATGGGTTACTTCCCGGACCAGGCGTTTTCGAAGCAAATGAGATTATTAAAAAAGCTATTCCTCATATCGAAAACATCCATTCTACCAGGGCAATGGCTTTTGCTATAAAAGGATTGTATTACCGCAATAGGGTAATTAAATCGAAAGATAATATTAGTCTTATTCAAACATTTGCCAGTCGCCTGGTTCAAATGTTCAGACATGAATCAAATGAAGATTGGCGTTGGTTTGAGGGCTATCTTACCTATGCTAATAGTATATTGCCTGAAAGTCTTTTATATGCCTGGATGGTAACTGGAACAGAGCAATATAAAGAAATAGCTATTTCATCATTCAGGTTTCTTTTGTCAAAGATATTTAACGAAAATGGTATTGAAGTAATCTCCAATAAAGGATGGTTACAGAAAGGCCAGGATCCTGTTCCATTTGGTGAACAACCTATAGATGTTGCATATACAATTATTACATTAAGTAAGTTCTACGATGTTTTTAAGGAAGAGGAATATCTGGTAAAAATGGAAATTGCATTTAACTGGTTTCTTGGAAAAAACCGTCTTCATCAGATTATTTATAACCCTTGTACCGGTGGTTGCCACGATGGGTTGGAGGAGTATCATGTAAACCTTAATCAGGGTGCTGAATCTACACTAAGCTATCTTATGGCACGGCTTATACTTGAAAAGTATAAGAAAGCCATTAGAAAGTCAAGTGGCCAGTTGTTAAACTATTCTGATAATGATTCATTAAAGGGAAAAGTTCAAGTGAACTAAAGAACTCAAAATGAAAATAAAGAGAATCGTATCAACAGAGAATTATCCTGTTGTTAAGATAGCTGCATTAATAATCATTTTTGCAGGAGTGATTTATGCAAAAGCAATTATTACTCCATTTTTGCTCGCACTTTTCATAAGCATCATTTGTGCACAACCTGTAACATGGCTTGAGACGAAAAGAATACCACGATGGCTGGCACTTCTTGTTGTAATAATTGGAATGGTAGCCGTTTTTTCCGGTTTTACTTTCCTGATCGGAGGAACTATTTCTTCCTTTTCAGGTAATGTTGCTCAATATAAATCTGCACTTTCGACGATCGGTAACTCATTCATTCAGTTTTTAAATGATAAAGGTTTTAAAATCCCGGAAGATCAGATCTCAACTCTTATCCAACCAGGGAAAGTGCTGGAATTTACTGCAACAGCTCTTAATGAACTTTTCAATATGATGGGGAATACCTTTCTGATTTTTCTTATAATTATTTTTATGCTGGTGGAATTCGGAAGTTTTTCGGTCAAGGCAAAGGCAATATTCAGCGCTTCAGATAAATCAATTTCATACTTTTCTTCGATTACCAAAAATGTTCGTCACTACCTGTTGATAAAATCATTATTCTGTTTATCAATAGGAATTCTGACCTATATTGCCTTACGCATAATTGGAGTTGATTATCCAATTCTTTGGGCATTGATTGCAGGTTTGATGGAGTTTATTCCGAATATAGGATCAGTTTTAGCCACAATTCCGACTATTCTTTTTGTATTGGTACAGCTGGGTGTGGGTGGAGCACTTTGGACACTTGGATCGTATGCAGTTATTCATAATGTAATCGGTAATGTATTTGAGCCCAGGATTATGGGAAAAGGACTTGGTTTATCTACTCTTGTGGTATTTCTGTCACTAATTTTTTGGGGATTTATTTTAGGCCCGACAGGCATGGTTTTGTCAGTTCCGATTACAATGACAATTAAAATTATCTTAGAACAAAATGAGAAAACCCGGTGGCTGGCCATATTACTGGGAACCCCGGCTGAAGCTGAAATTTATGTTAAACACGAAGAACTTATAAAAAGCAAGCTACATAAGAAGTCGCTGTTAAAAGAGAAATCAGTTAAATGATTTTATCGATTTGCTGTTATGTCGTTATGTCGTTATGTCGTTAAGTCGTTATGTCGTTATGTCGTTATGTCGTTATGCCTTACCCTGAGCTTGTTGAAGGGTGCGCCTTTAAAACATGTGAATAATGTAATATTTACTAAAAATTGTGTAACACCTTTTTTATTAAAGGTTGCCAACTTTGTATAGTTACTAATCATTAATATAACCTGATATGAAAAAATCCTTAAATTTTATTAAGTATTTACCGGTAGTTATGATCCTTTTATTTACATCATGTGTTGCAAATAAAAAGTATAAAGCTTCTCAGTCAAATGTAGATAAGCTCCAGAAAGAAAATGCAAATACTCAAAGTAAGCTAAATGATACACAGAAAACATTAAATGATTGTAACGAAAAGATAAAGACCCTCAATAGTGCAAATTCATCATTACAAACTGAGAATTCTCTAACTCAAAAAGATATTAACGATCTGAAGGCTCTTGCAGCTGTATCAAAAATGACTATTGCTGATCAGGCCACGCGGTTAAAAACCCTGCAGGATATGATTCAGGCACAAAAAGATATTATGAACAAGCTTAAAAATTCAATAGCTGATGCGCTGATGAATTATAAGACTGATGAGCTTTCTGTCTATATTAAAAATGGCAACGTTTATGTCTCACTCGAAGAAAAACTATTGTTTAAGTCTGGTAGTGATGTTATGGATCCAAAGGGAAAAGCAGCGCTTAAATCGCTTGCGATGGTTCTTAACAACACAAGTGACATAACAGTGATGATTGAAGGTCATACTGATAATGTTCCGATAAAAACTGCATCATTTAAAGATAATTGGGACCTAAGCACAGCAAGAGCCACTTCAATTTTACGTCTTTTAACAAAAGACTATGGTTTTGACCCTATTCGTATTACTGCTTCCGGAAGAGGTGAATTTCACCCGGTAAAAAGTAATGATACAGTTGAAGGGAAGGCTGCCAATCGCAGAACCGAAATCATATTATCCCCAAATCTCAGTGAGATATACCAGTTATTATATCAGTAACACTGAATTGGAAAACACAAATACCCTGCACCACAATCAGGAGCAGGGTATTTTAATCATGTTTTGAGAGAATGAATTAGTTATAGGGAGATATATCGGGTATTTTAAAATAATTAAAGATGAAACCAACAAAAAAAATGGGTATCTGGATGGATCATTCCATAGCCTGTCTAATGATACTGGAAAACGATAAAATCGTTACAAATACTATTAAATTAGATTCTTTGCTTCCGGCAAAGGAACAAAATATGGGTGTTCATGAAAGGCAGAGGCACGACAAAGAACAGGGTGAGCTCTCAGAATATTACAAGAAATTAAGTGAGGTAATTATAGCTTTTGATGATGTTGTTTTATTTGGTCCAACCGACGCAAAAACTGAATTATTAAATCTGCTGAAGGAAAGCCACCATTTTGATAAAATAAAAATTTGTGCTAAAACTGTGGATAAAATGTCTGAAAGTCAACAACAAGCTTTTGTGAGAGATTTTTTTAGCCCAACAAATTGATTTTAAATTCATGAGTTCCGGTTTGTTATGGATAGTAAAAAATCAAACTTAAGGAATATTGCAATTATTGTGGCTCACCCCGATGACGAAACACTTTGGGCTGGAGGAACGATATTGAGTCACCCGCTTTTGAATTGGTATATAGTTTGCCTGAGCAGGGGAAAAGATAAAGATCGCGCTCCCCGATTTCACAATGCACTAAAAATTCTAAACTCAGATGGGATTATGGGTGATCTTGATGATAGTCCTGAATTGAAACCACTGATTCATAATGAGGTTGAGAAGACCATATTGAAACTATTGCCGAAAAAGCATTTTGATCTTATTCTGACTCACAATCCAATGGGAGAATATACAAGACACATAAGACATGAGGAGGTAGGCAGAGCCGTTATTAATCTGTGGCATAAGGGCAAAATATTTACCAACGAATTATGGACTTTTGCGTATGAGGATGGCAATAAGGAATATATTCCAAGGCCAATTGAAAACTCCACAATTTACCGCTCTCTTTCAAAAAGAATATGGCGAAAGAAATATAGTTTAATTACTAAAACGTACGGATTTGACAAGAGTAGTTTTGAAGCAGTAACAACTCCCCAGATTGAAGCCTTCAATCAATTTAAAAATTCTGAACTGGCTATTTTGTCAATTAATAAATCTAAAATAAACTATGAAAGTACTTGTTCTGTATGACTATCCTCCAGCTCCGGGCGGACTTGCAACACAGGGAGATTTGCTATACAGGGGGCTCCTCAATATGGGTATTGATGCTCATGCAGTTCATTTTGAATCAGCACAGGAAAAAGAGTGGTACTACCGGTGGTTTGAACCAAATGTAGTTGTTGGTGTAGGATATTGGGGACATACTCCACAACTAGTCCTTCATCCGCAAAGATATGGAGTGCAGCCAGTGCCCTGGTTGGTAGCAGACGGTTATATTGCTAATTACCAGGAAGTTTTGAATGCTCTTCCCCTCATACTTGTAACATCAAATTGGGTAAAAGAGATGTATGTACGTGATGGGATTGACGGAGAAAAGATTGAAGTATTACCAGTAGGATGCGATACGGATACCTTTATGCCATTTAGTAAGAATGATCCCAAAATTTTAGCTGTTCGAGAGTCATTGGGTATTTCACCCGATCAGATAATGATCCTTACCGTTGGCGGAGATGCTGCCTCAAAAGGTGCGCAGGAAGTAATGCAGGCTCTGGCAATCATCGATTCAAAAGCTCCTGATTGGAAATATGTGTGCAAAGTTTGGCCACAGCCACGAACCAAAAGTCAGAATCTGATCGACCTGGAGATGGCAACTCATCTTGGAATTGAGAAAAACGTAACATATACTACCAACAAAGTATCGCGGAATTTTATGCCTTACCTAATAGGTGCCTGTGATATCTATGCTGCCCCTTCAAGACTTGAGGGATTTGGAATGCCACAGGTTGAAGCGGGTGCATGTGGGAAACCTGTTGTAAGTATTAAAGCAATGGGAATGCTCGATACGCTTGTGCAAGGGGAGACAGCGTTTCTTGCAGAAATTGCACAAAGAATTGTCATCAATGAGGTAATTCTTGGAGATGAATCTGGTTTTGAAAGTAATCACAGAGTGGTGTTTGAAGTTCCCCGAACAGTCGATTACCGGGCTAATGTTCAGGATATAGCTAAACATTTGCTGACACTTATGAATGATGAAGCACTGCGCGGTAGAATGGGGAAAGCAGGCAGGACACGTGTGGTTGAAAAATTTGATTACCGTGTTGTTGCAAAACAATTTGTACAGATAATGAACGACAAATTAGGAATAAAGTAATTTACAAATAACTTCAATGAATTCCGAAAAATGGCAGGAGATAGCAGTAGCAAAAAAAGCTGCACTCGAAGTGTTGCTTTATAATGCTCATGGACCATTTCATGGGTTTCCACGGACGGCAGGTTGGGGATATCCTGAACCTTATACCAGAGATTTAATGTTTTCAATTTTTGGCATAGCAGTTTCTGATAATAAGAAACTCATGAGTAGCATCAGCAGAGTACTGGAAACACTGGCAAAGAACCAGACCGAGCGTGGTCATATTCCTTCCCTGGTGCATGATGATGATGATCGTGGGTCAAGTGATACGACTCCATTATTTCTATTGGGAGTTGGTATTTATAGAAGAGTAACCGGGGAGTCTGAATTTCTCAAAATGTCAGTTGATAAAGCTTTGATCTGGATGGAATATCAAAGTCCTTCCGACAGGTATCTTGTAGCTCAACAACCTACCAGTGACTGGCGTGACGAACAATGGGTAACAGGATATGGGTTGTATGTTAATGCTCTTGTTTATAGTTATCTCCGTCTTCTGGGAAAACATGAAAGAGCAGACCTAATGCGTCAGGAAATGAAAAAGTTCACAATCACCGGTGGTACGATTTCCAATCATGCTCATGAGGGTCTTGTAGTTAAGCATAAACCCTATTATGCATTTTGGTCATATAAGATACACAGCAGCGAAAGATTCGACCTTCTCGGTAACAGTCTCGCCATTCTCTCAGGATTAGCATCCCCTTCACGTGCAAATGACATGATTACCTGGATAGAAGAGGAGTGTTCAAAAATGCAAAAAAGAGGTGAATTGGGAATTGATCTTCCGCCAAATTTTTTTCCGTACATAAAACCCGAAGATGAGGACTGGCACTTAAGATATAAAATCTATAATAATCCCGGGGAATATCATAACGGAGGTGTATGGCCATTTATATGCGGGTTTTATGTTGCAGCTCTTGTGGCTGCTAAAAAGTATACTCTCGCAAGTGAAAAGCTTTTAGCGCTGACTCATTCTATAAAACTTTCCCGCAAAGAAAATATTGGTTTTGGTTTTAATGAATGGATTAAAGCTCAGGATGGGAAGCCTATGGGACAGGACTGGCAGACATGGAGTGCAGCACTCTACTTGTATGCAGCAAAGTGTGTTGAAGATAAAAAAACTCCCTTTTTTGACGAAATACGTAATATTTCAACTTTGCAATATTTAAAAGAGAAGTAGTCTGGGTTAAGTGTATGAATTACCTAAGTTAACTAAAAATACCTATCATGAACACAGCTGTAACAGGGTACTGGAATGAGAAAAAAGTAAAACTCAAAGAAAAATTTCCCCACATTACCGAAGAAGATCTCAATTACAACGAAGGAAAGGAGCAGGAAATGATGGAGATCCTTGGCTACAAACTCGGTTTATCAAAACAGGAGCTCCTAAATGTTATTGTAACATTGTGAAAGCACTCTTGGTACCGTAGAAATAATGTACTGCAAAAATAAAGCAATAAAAAATCAATTTTTAAAGCGTAAGTAATGCAATATTTTTGGAAGCTTGTATATTTGCAATTCATTTTTACTAAATGAGTATTTATAGGACTGAAAAATTTATTTTCTCAAAGGGAATTGATCGATACTTTACAGGAGTTCACAAAGCTTTTCTGTTTACTATTCTATTTTTTAAAGAAGTCGTTAAAAAGCCTTTTCACCTTCGTGAAGTAATTAACCAGTGTTTTGAAGTAGGATTAAGATCGCTTCCATTGATTTCTCTTACCGGATTCATTGTAGGTATAGTATTTACAAAGCAATCTCGTCCATCACTGGAAGAATTCGGAGCAGCCTCATGGCTTCCATCGCTTATTGGAATAGCCTTAATAAAGGCTATCGGACCATTGGTAACAGCACTTATTTGTGCCGGCAAGGTAGGTTCAGGTATTGGTGCTGAACTTGGTTCTATGAAAGTAACAGAACAGATTGAGGCAATGGAAGTATCTGCCGTTAATCCCTATAAATATCTGGTAGTTACACGTGTCATGGCAACAACAATAATGATTCCGATTCTTACTTTGTATTGCAGTTGTGTAGGATTATATGGTTCGTATCTGAATGTTCATACAATAGAAACAAGCAGTATCGTAAGTTATTATCAGAATGCATTTTCGACTATCAGCTTTCTTGACATATTCGTTTCTGTAATTAAGTCAATAGTTTTCGGATTTACTATCGGTATTGTAGGGAGTTTCAAAGGATTTAATGCAACACAGGGAACCAGGGGTGTTGGTAAAGCAGCAAACCAGGCAGTTGTACTTGCAATGTTTTTAATATTTATTGAAGAAATTGTCATTGTTCAGATATACATTTGGATGCAATTTTCATAATTTGATGGAAAAGCAAAAAAAGGTACATATAATAAATACAGATGAATCTGTTATTTCCATCAGGGGATTATATAAGTCATTTGATGACCTGGAGGTTTTAAAAGGCATTGACTTTGATCTTTTTAAGGGCGAAAATGTTGCTGTTTTAGGTAAATCAGGTTCAGGAAAATCAGTGCTTATAAAAATTATTGTCGGCTTGCTTAAACCAGATAAAGGTGAGGTAATTGCTCTGGGTCAGCATGTAGATAAACTAAAAGGTAAGGATTTGGATTTATTGAGGTTACGTATTGGATTTTCATTTCAGAGCAGTGCATTATACGATAGTATGAATGTATTTCAAAACGTTGCTTTTCCACTAACTATGAACGTAAAAAACCTGAGTAAAAATGAAGTAAAAGACTCAGTTGAAGAAGTATTGGATGCGGTAGGGCTGAAAGATAAGTTAAGACAGATGCCTTCTGATCTTTCCGGGGGGCAGCGTAAAAGAATAGGAATCGCACGTACTTTAATTCTTAAACCTGAAATAGTATTATACGATGAGCCTACTTCAGGACTCGATCCGGTTACATGCACTGAAATAATTGATCTTATCAATGAAGTACAAGAGGAGTATAATACAAGTTCAATAATTATTACCCACGACCTTACCTGCGCTAAAAATACAGGTAACCGTGTGGCTATGCTGCTTGATGGCAAGTTTTTGAAAGTCGGTAAGTTTGATAATGTGTTTAATACCGATGATGAACAAATAAAAAGTTTCTTTAATTACAATTTTATTCGATAAGTCATGAATGAATCACCTAAAAAAAGAGCAGTTATAGTAGGTTCTTTTGTTTTCATCGGATTGATATTTTTACTGGGAGGAATCCTTATGGTAGGAAATCTGCGCGAGACTTTCAAAAATAAATTGCTAATAGTTGCTCATTTTGATGAAGTAAACGGATTAAAAAAAGGTAATAATATCTGGTTTTCAGGAGTAAAAGTAGGAATTGTAAACAATCTGACTTTCTATGGGAAGTCGCAGGTGGAAGTAAGTATGAATATTGCAACTACGGTAAAACAATACATTAGGAAAGATGCCAAAGTCAGAATAAGCAGTGATGGTTTAATTGGGAATAAAATCCTGGTTATTTATGGAGGTACTGAAGGTGCCGGAGAAGTAATAGAAGGGGATACCCTAGGAGTAGAGAAGACATTTTCTTCAGAAGATATGATAAATACCTTGCAGGAAAATAATAAAAATGCTTTGGCAATAACAAACGATCTTAAAGCCATAAGTGCCAGATTGTCTGCAGGAGAGGGAACTCTTGGAAAATTGCTTATCGACAATTCTATTTACGAAAACATAAATGCAGCTACTGAATCGCTTAAAAGAACTTCAGCAAAGGCAGACCAGCTGGTGAGTTCACTTGTTACTTTTAGTTCCGGACTAAACAGGAAGGGAACACTCGCAAATGAACTGACAACCGATACTGTAGTTTTTAATTCTATAAAAGCTTCAGTTAAGCAACTGCAGCTAATGGCCGACACTGCCACCTTGTTTATTACTAATCTTAAACAGGCTGGAAGCAATCCGAAGACTTCTGTTGGGGTAATGCTGTACGACGAAGAATCAGGAACCAGGTTGAAAGAAACTATTAAAAATCTGGAAAGCAGTTCTAAAAAACTTGATGAAGACCTTGAAGCCGCGCAACACAACTTTTTGCTTAAGGGTTATTTTAAGAAAAAAGAAAAAGCTGCGGCAAGTACGGCTCCGGGGAAATAGGATTTCTACATTTTGAAGTTTTCTTTTTCACTTAAAACCCACCCCTAACCCCTCCCAGGAGGGGAACCAATCTGTGCAGATGCCCCTAATCTCCCTTTCTCCAACTCTCCCCTTCATTTCTCTTCCGTTTGTCGTGTGTCGTGCGTCGTGAGTAGTGTGTCGTGTGTCGTTTTTCTCCTCACACCTTTAAAACCTGTGAATCTTGCAACTTATTTTAAAAGTTGTGTAACACTTTTAGTAGTCAAAGTTCTCAACTTTGTTCCGGGAAAATATTATCTCGACTTAATATCAAATATTATGACTAACGCTACTGAATTGAAAGGGAACTGGAATGAGCAGAAAGGCAAGCTCAAACAGAAATTTGCTATACTTACAGACAATGACTTAATGTTTGCAGATGGTAAACAGGAAGAAATGTTAGGAAGGCTTCAAATTACGTTGGGCAAGACAAAAGAACAACTTCGTGCTATAATAGCAGCTCTTTGATTACAATTTTAATTTAAGAAGTCAGCGTTTCAATATTTGCTGGATGTTGACTTCTTAAATTAAAATTGTTTATTCCCTTTCTGAAAAATATTTTCAAGTATTCAGATGGTATATAAAGTCACCTGAAATGAAAAAATTCAACCCTGTAAATAAAGTAAAAAATCTTGTAACTGTGCACTCTGTGAGGCTCAGCGATACGACATTGGCAACAACCGCCGATGCTCACAGCTTTTTAACGGACATTGCGGATGTCTTCCTGTTCATACTGAGAGTGATAAGAGAAACGTTTTCACCCGGATTTGAGTTTAAAGAATTTTTTAATCAATGTTTTCAAATAGGATATAAATCCCTCCCCCTGATCTCAATAACCGGAACAATAATGGGTCTGGTTCTTACTATTCAGTCGCGCCCTGTACTTGTCGATTTCGGTGCAGTAAACGCTCTTCCCGGAATGGTTGCTGTTTCTCTTATAAGGGAAATGGGTCCGGTTATTACGGCACTAATATGTGCAGGTAAAATTGGTTCAGGCATGGGTGCAGAATTAGGTTCAATGAAAGTGACTGAACAAATTGATGCAATGGAGGTCTCCTCCACGAATCCCATGAGATTTTTAGTAGTTACAAGAGTTTGGGCTGCAACACTTATGATACCCCTACTGGTTTTATATGCTGACGCTCTGGGGATATTTGGAAGCTGGATGGGAGCGAATATTAAGGGGAGCGTTCCATTTGTATTATTTTTCTCACAGGCATTCAGTCACGTGGACTTTTTAGATTTTATACCTGCTCTGATCAAAACATTCTTCTTTGGTGCAGTAATCGGATTTGTTGGCTGCTATAAGGGTTATAATGCGGGACGCGGCACAGAGAGTGTTGGTATTGCTGCAAATTCTGCCGTAGTATTAGCATCACTGCTGGTTATAATTGTGGATATGATTGCGGTACAGATTACAGACATGTTGTGAAGCATTGTTAATAGTAAAACTTAAATAATAATGAATCCTTCCCGGACAGAAAATATTATAACGATAAATACTGAAAGCAGTAAAAAAGTTATTGAAATCAGTAACCTCAGGAAAGGATTTGGTAAACAGGAGGTACTAAAAGATGTCTCATTGCAGCTTTTTAATGGCGAAAACCTTGTGGTACTTGGAAAATCGGGAACCGGAAAATCGGTCCTTATAAAATGTATCGTCAGGCTATTGGAGGCTGATAGTGGTGTAATAAACGTGTTCGAGAAAGACGTTACAAAACTAGACAGAAAAGAGTTTAGTGATATGCGACAGAAAATTGGTTTCCTTTTTCAAAGCGGTGCATTATACGATTCTATGACTGTGAAGCAAAACCTCGAGTTTCCATTGCGGAGAATTAGAAAGAATCTCACCGAAAACGAAATAAAAGAAAAGGTTAACGAGGTGTTGGTGAATGTTGGGCTTACTGAAGCTTTGAATAAGATGCCCTCGCAACTATCGGGTGGTATGAGGAAGAGAATAAGTCTGGCACGTTCAATAGTTGTGGATCCAATGATTATGCTCTATGATGAGCCAACTACAGGTCTCGATCCCGTTACTTCAGATGAAATAAGTTCTCTGATAAACGATGTCCAGCGAAAATATAAAACTTCCTCAATTATTATTACTCACGATATTAAATGTGCACGCAGTACTGCAAACAGGATTATAATGTTAAACCAGGGGGAAGTTTATATGGAAGGAAATCTGGCGGACTTTGAAAACTCAGACGACCCGGTAATCAAGTCATTCTTTATGTAGTTCACCTTCCCCACCGGGGGAAGGAAGGGAAGGGGGGTTAATCACATTATAGAGGCTTTTTTAGGAGACAAAAAAACTAAGGTAAAAATGTAATAAAATGGAAACTCATACACAAAAATTTAAAGTACGGTTAGGATTGTTTGTAGCAGTCGGATTGGCGATTTTTGTATTGGCTATATTTATAATCGGAAAACAAAAAAATTTATTTAATCCGGTATTTACTGTTAATTCTACGTTTTACAGTGTAAGCGGTTTGCAGGTGGGAAATAATGTCCGTTTCTCCGGAATTAATGTAGGTACAGTCGACAATATAGCAATCATCAACGATTCAACGGTAAAGGTCTTTATGATGATTAGAAAAGAGGTCAAACAATTTATTAAATCTGACTGTAAAGCTGCTATAGGTTCAGAAGGACTTATTGGCGACAAGCTAATCATTATTACGCAGGGAAGCACAAATGCTCCGTTAGTAAGAGAAGGACAACAGCTTGATTCTGAGGAACCTGTTGAAATGGATGCTATAATGGCAAGTCTTAAAGTTACTGCCGACAATGCTGCGGTTATTTCATATCAGCTTGCAGAAATAATGATTAAAGTAAATAGTGGCACAGGAACTCTTGGACGACTAATCAGAGATTCAACTATAGCAGGAAATTTAAATCAGACAATGGTTAACCTGAAAAACAGTTCCAAAGGATTAGATGAAAATATGAATGCAGCCAAGGAGAACTTCCTTCTAAAAGGATATTTTAACAGGAAGGAAAAAGCTGCTCAGAAAAAGAAGGAAGCGGAAGTTAAAGCAGAAGAAAAGAAACCAGACGGAGTAATACAGAAATAATTGCAGGCATCTAATATGTTAAAGAGTGGAAAAAGCAAATGTGGCTCAGAAAATACTTTATACTTATCTTAATTTCATTTTTCATATGCAATTTTGCTTATGCACAGCAACCCCCTGTCGTAAAAGATTCAACACTTTTATACAAGAATATTGAAACTTTTTCGGGACGGAATAAGTTTACCCGGTTTATGTATAGTCTTATTTTTAAACCGGTTATTATTATTTCAAAAACAAAATCACCTCAGAAGAAAGCTTACAAAAAACTTATACAAAAACCCTATAGTGTATTTGAAGGTAAGGCTATTCGTAATATCAATATTATTACTCTCGATCCTTTTGGTTATTTTGTTGATGATACAACAATTGCAACACAAAATTTTCTATACAAAGCAGGAAATGGATTACACATAAAAACCAAAAATATAGCAATCCGGAATCTTTTGCTTTTTCATGAAGGATCGCCATTCATTTCATTGAGGGCAAAGGAATCCGAACGTTTAATCCGAAGCCAGAAATATGTGCACGAGGTTTCTTTTTATGTTGCACAGGCCGGGAAAGAACATGATTCCGTTGATGTATTTATTCGCGTACTGGATAAATGGAGCATCATTCTTGTAGGTAGCATGTCATCCAACAGCATGAGAGCGGGTATTACAGATAATAACTTCGCAGGGTTGGGCCATGAGTTTCAGATAGCTTATGACCGTAACTATATAAAAAGCATTAATTCTTTTGTTACAAATTATTACATCCCAAACATAAAAAACACCTTTATAAATTCAAAGTTGCATTATCAGTCCGACAGATCGGGAAATTTCAGCAGGGGTATTGCTGTCGACAGACCATTCTATTCCCCTCTTGCAAAATGGGCAGCAGGGATAGAACTTAATTCCTTTTCTAATATAGATACGCTGAAATATATAACATCTGTATTTGTTCCTTTGAAACTAAAATTTAATTCCCAGGATTTTTGGGGAGGAAAAGCATTTCAGGTTTTTAAGGGCAACTCCGAAGATGAACTCACAACTAATTTAATTTTAGCCGGACGTTATCTGCGTGTAAGGTATACAGAGAAACCCTCTGCTTTTTACGACCCGTTAAATATCTATGGCAATGAAGATTTCTATTTAACATCAGTTGCAATCTCAATGAGGAAATTTGTTCAGGATAAATTTGTTTTTAAATATGGTGTTGTTGAGGATGTGCCTGTTGGAAAAGTTTTTGGAGTGACAGCCGGATACCAGTTAAAAAACAATTCCGGAAGACCATATTTAGGCATCAGAGTTTCAAATGGCAACTATAATACCTGGGGCTATCTAAGCTTAAGTCTCGAATATGGAACTTTCTTCAAAGCTTTTCATCCTGAGCAAGGCGTTATTGCAGCCAGTGTAAATTACTTTACAGGATTATTTGAAGTTGGGAATTGGAAGTTCAGGCAATTTGTAAAAACTCAGGTAACATTGGGAATACAGCGGTTCGCATACGATAGTTTAACACTTAATGACGGCTATGGGCTAGATGGATTTAACAGTTTAACGTTGACAGGAACCAAACGCCTTCTGTTTTCCCTGCAGACACAAACTTATTCACCATGGCGTTTATTAGGATTCAGATTTGGGCCATATCTGGCGTATTCAATGGGAATTCTCGGTGACTCAAAAAGACCGTTCAGTCGGAGTAGGGTATATTCACAAATTGGGTTGGGAGTTCTGATAAAGAATGAAAATCTGGTTTTTGACACCTTTCAGATCTCTATTTCTTTTTATCCTAATATACCTGGACTGGGTCAAAATCTATTCAAAATGAACTCATACAGAACAACAGATTTCGGTATCCGCGATTTTGAAAGCGGAAAACCGACTCCCGTGATGTATCGATGAGCATGTGGAAGGATGCACGACACACGGGAGGGGCAAGGCCTGCCAGCCGGTAGGCAGGGGTGGGTTTTAAAGTAAAAAGTAAAAGTAACCAGGAACCAGGAACCAGGAACAAGAAACCGTATATATTCCAATGCGTGAATAATGTAACAATTGTCAAAAGTTGTGTAACACTTGCAGAATGCGAAGTACCTAACTTTCTTAGAAATTTTAAAGTCATGAAATCAGATAAAATGAAAAAAGTATTGATTGCACTGGATTATAATCCAACTGCACAAAAGGTAGCAGAAGTAGGTTTTTCAATGGCAAAAGCCATGAAAGCTGAAGTTGTTTTACTACACGTAATATCAGATCCTTTATACTACTCCTCTGTGGAATATTCTCCTATAATGGGGTTCAGTGGATATATGGAAACAGCTCAATTGCAATTGAATAATGTTGAATCATTAAAGAAGGCTTCATTACACTACCTTGATAAGTCCAAGACCCATCTTGGCGATAAAACTATAAAAACGATGATAGCGGAAGGCGATTTTGCCGATTCAATATTAAAAGCTGCGAAAGAGTTGCATGCCGATATAATAGTTATGGGATCTCACAGCCGTAAGTGGTTGGAAAATGTAATAATGGGAAGCGTTACCGAAAAAGTTCTGCACAATACCTCAATTCCTCTTTTTATTATACCAACTAAAAAACAGAATTAGATTGAAAACAGGAACTACTTCCGTACCTAACAAAGGATTAACTTCCAGTCAGGCAAAAGTAAAGTTACATAAAGAAGGAGCCAATACACTTCCCTCTTCAAAACCCAAAAACTTTTTCTCAATAGCTTTTGGTGTAGTGAAAGAACCAATGTTCATACTTCTTGTTGGTTGTGGAACTTTATATTTGATAATGGGTGATATACAGGGTGGAATAATGCTTCTTGGCTTTGTCTTTGTGATAATGGGGATTGAGTTCTATCAGGAAAAGAAGACTGAGAAAGCTCTTGATGCATTGAAAGATATGGCGAGTCCAAGGGCACTTGTAATAAGGGATGGAGTCGAGATTCGTATTGCCGGCTATGAAGTAGTAACAGATGACCTGATAGTGTTGCAGGAAGGAGACAGAGTGCCGGCTGATGCAACAGTTATACAATCAGTTAGTTTACTGGCCGATGAATCGTTGCTAACGGGAGAACCAGTACCTGTCAGGAAAAACGAATGGGATAATGTTGAAAAAATCACCCAGCCCGGTGGTGACGATCTTCCTTTTGTCTATTCCGGGTCAATGATAGTGCAGGGAAATGGTATTGCTCTGGTAACCAGCACCGGGGTAAATACCGAAATCGGAAAAATTGGCAAAGCATTGGATGCCGTAAAAGAAGAGCCAACCAGGCTTAAAAAGGAAATGGGATCATTAGTGAAAAACATCACAATTATTGCCGCTATACTCTGTGCCCTGGTAATAGTCGGATTCACTCTTACCCGGGGAAGTCTGGTTAATGGCTTCCTAGCCGGAATAACTCTGGCTATGGCTATTCTTCCTGAAGAATTTCCGGTAATTCTCACAATTTTTATGGCTCTTGGGGCATGGCGAATGTCTAAAAAGAAAGTTTTAACCCGAAAACCATCATCAATTGAAACACTTGGTTCTGCAACAGTGCTGTGCACTGACAAAACGGGTACTCTGACAGAAAATAAAATGACTGTTTCGTCTCTTTATAACGGTAAGGATTTTCTTACTGTTGAAAAAACAACGGAGTTTGACGAAGATTTTCACGAAATCATAGAGTATGGTATACTTTCGAGTCAGATCAATCCTTTTGATCCTATGGAAAAGGCAATCGCAAGAATAGGTGATCTATACCTGAAGGGAACCGAACATATTCATAAGAACTGGGAAATGGAAAAAGAATACCCTCTTTCCAAAGAAATGCTTGCAATGTCGCGGGTATTCTCCTTTAAAGAAACAAAGGAGAAAATTATTGCAACAAAAGGTGCACCCGAAGCCATTTTTGATCTTTGTCATCTCGATACAAAAACCAGAAAAAGGCTTTCAGTGGCAGTCGAAGAATTAGCCTCAGGAGGATTAAGAGTATTAGGTGTAGCAAAAGCAAAAATAAATACAAAAGGATTGCCCGATATTCAACACGGTTTTGCTTTCGGATTTATTGGTTTGATCGGGCTGTCAGATCCTATCAGAAAAAATGTTAAACATTCGGTAAAAGAGTGTCAAAAGGCGGGTATAAGAGTGATTATGATAACAGGTGATTACTCTATAACTGCTAAGCATATTGCTATGGAGATTGGTCTTGATAATCCGGAAAATTGTATTACCGGACAGGAGTTACAGACTATGACTGAGAAGGAATTATGTAAGAGAATCAAAGATACCAATGTTTTTGCCAGGGTGGTACCGGAACAAAAACTCAAGATAGTAAATGCATTAAAGAAAAATAAAGAGATTGTTGCTATGACCGGCGATGGGGTCAATGATGCACCTGCCCTCAAAGCTGCCCATATTGGAATCGCTATGGGTGAAAAGGGTACTGATGTTGCAAGGGAGGCTTCTTCCCTGGTTCTGATGGATGATAACTTTTCATCGATAGTTGGTGCAATAAAAATGGGGCGTAGGATATTTGATAATCTACAGAAGGCTTTCGGATATATCTTTGCTATTCACGTTCCAATTGCAGGATTATCATTAATCCCGATTCTTTTAGGGGATTTTCCATTAATTCTATGGCCGGTGCATATAGTTTTTCTGGAATTAATTATCGACCCGGCATGTTCTATAATTTTTGAAGCCGAACAAGAGGAGGCAAATATAATGGAGCGGCCTCCAACGAGATTGAACGAACCATTTTTTGGTGTTAAAAAGATCCTGTTAAGTTGTCTTCAGGGTGTGGGAATCCTGGTGGTAACTTTGGCTATATATCTTGTCGGACTTCATCTTGGTTATGAAGCTAACGAAGTAAGGGCAATGGCATTTACAACCCTGATAGTTTCTAACATAGCCGTGATTTTAACCAACAGGTCATGGACCGACAATATTTTCAGGATTATAGTAACCCCGAATAAAGCTGTGCTGTGGGTTGTGGGTGGTGCAATATTTTTTCTGATACTGATTTTAAATATACCGTTCTTCCTTAAGTTGTTCCAGTTTCAGAAACTTTCATTTCTCAATATTATCATAACCGTATTGGCAGGAATTTTCACGATTGTTTGGTTTGAAATTTATAAAATAGTAAAGATGAGAAAAAATGTACAATTATAATTTTTTCTGACTTTTTACAAGACTCGATTTAATTCCTGACAGGAGAGATTTGACCCAATAACTAAATATAAATTTTTCCGGATCCCTTTCATAATCAATAATTCCAATTCTTGCTTTTTCATGCGGTAAAGGATTCGAATTTATTATCTTACTATTTACAATCAACGAAACAAATCTCTCTTTTAACGCAGTTGTATCGTCGGTACGCTTATTCTTAACAGTGATTTCAAGTCCATGATAAAGAAGTGTCATTTTACCTTTAGCTCTGGTATTATTTGCGGTAAAGTTGAATTTCATGCCATCCATTATTCCTGATGTAAGATACATAAATGCATTTCTGTCCAGATATGGATTCAGTTCTTTAGCTTCCATATCAGAAACGAATCCATCAAGCGAAAATGTATTATTATGGTCAAATATTGGTGCTTTTAATAATAAGCTTATTCTCCCTTTTCCCATTAGCAAAGCATTGCACTTAAGTTCAAATGAGCCTGGTTTTATTTTGTAAATAGTGTCGTTGGTTAGTTTGTAAAATGT
>DATCHE010000006.1:0-6008 GCA_036508535.1 Bacteroidales bacterium
CGCCATACGCATACCTTGATAAAACCGGGACCCCATCCCATCCCTGCTTTTTCTCTGAATAATAATTAAGACCTGTTACAATTACAGACTTTGCACCGGGAACAAGAAGCGCAGGATTGATCCTCTTTTCAATGTTCTGACCCAGATAAGTCATGTCACCATTAATACCTGATGAGCACCAATCTCTTAAAACAGTTTCATGTTCTGTGAGAATTTTAGAGGCTGCAATGCCACAAAGATCAAATCCCAGCTCATGAGCTTTCAACTTTATAAGTGCTGAAATAGTATTACCTGACGAACTGTTCATTTATTGATAGCACTAAAGAAATCCGAGCTCAAGTTTTGCTTCATCACTCAACATGCTCTTATCCCATGGCGGGTTAAAGGTAAGTTTCAGATCACACTCTTTAACACCACGGGTCCCTCCGACTTTATATTTTACCTCTTCAATAAGTTCTTCTGCCATTGGACAATTGGGTGCTGTAAGAGTCATTGTTATATGAGCAACATGATCCTCATCGACGCTTATTTCATATATAAGCCCCAAATCGTAAATATTCACTGGGATTTCCGGATCAAAAATGCTTTTTAGAACCTCCCCGATTCTTATTTCAATTTCCAGTAATTCTGATGCGTCCATAGTTTTTACTGTTTGTTTCTTCCCTCAAGAGCCATTGCATAAAGCTTCATTTGGCGTACCATCGATAACAGTCCATTGGAACGTGTTGGCGAAAGATTCTGTCGCAATCCAATTTTCTCAATAAAATAGAGATCGGCAGATATTATCTCCTTGGGTGTCCGACCCGAAAGTACTTTTATCAGCAGCGCAACAATTCCCCTGGTAATTATTGCATCACTGTCTGCTGTAAAAGTTATTACCTTACCATCGTATTCCGGATGCAGCCAAACCTTCGACTGACAACCCTCAATCAGAAAATCCTTTACTTTGAACTTAGGGTCAATTACCGGTAATTCTTTTCCCAGATCGATAAGAACATTGTATTTATCCATCCAGTCGTCGAACAAAGCAAACTCCTCAATTATGCCATCCTGTACTTCGCTGATTGTCATATAATTATTTTAGGCGAACATACTCATTACTTTTTCAATACCAATAACGAGGGAGTCAATTTCTTCCTTTGTATTATAGAAACATAGGGAGGCACGAATTGTTCCTTCAATTCCAAAACGTTCCATAACAGGCTGGGCGCAATGGGTTCCGGTTCTGACTGCGATACCCATTTTGTCAAGAATCATCCCGGCATCATATTGATGAATATTTTTGAGATGAAAAGACATGGTAGGAATTTTTTGGGTAGAATTGCCAAATATTTTCAATCCGTTAATCGCTGATAATCTTTCTGTTATATATAACAAAAGCATATTTTCCCTCTGCAAAATATTTTCTCTCCCAATGTCTGAAACGTAGTCCAGTGCTGTACCCAGACCAATTGCCCCCGGGTAGTTCATCGTTCCTGCTTCAAACTTAAAAGGAAGCTCGTTATAAGTAGTTTTTTCAAATGTTACTTTATCAACCATATCACCACCACCCTGAAACGGAGGCAGCTCGGAAAGCCATTTCTCTTTGCCATAGAGTATTCCTATCCCATTGGGTCCGTAAATCTTATGCCCCGAGAAAACATAAAAATCACAATCAAGTTTTTTCACATCAATGATCCCATGCTGTACCCCCTGAGCACCATCAATAAGCACCGGAACACCTGCCGAGTGCGCAGATGCAATTATCTCTGCTATTGGAAGAACTGTTCCCAGTGCATTAGAAACCTGAGTAACAGATACGAGCTTCGTCCTGGAAGAAAGCAATTTCAGATATTCCTCAAAGATAATTTCTCCCGCATCGTTAACAGGGATAACTTTCAAAACAGCACCTTTCCTTTCGCACATCATCTGCCATGGGACAATATTGGCGTGATGCTCAAGATGACTTATAATTATCTCATCACCGGATTTTATATATCGTTCTCCAAAAGAGAAAGCTAAACCGTTAATTGAACCTGTAGTACCGGATGTGAAGATAATTTCTTCTCTTTTATCAGCATTAATAAACGACGTTACTTTTCCCCTGGCATTTTCGTAAGCCTCAGACGACATGTCACTTAAATAATGTACTCCCCTGTGTATATTTGAATTATAGGTTGTGTATACTTCCGTCAGAGTATCTATAACACACTGCGGTTTCTGTGTAGTTGCACCATTATCGAAGTAAACAAGAGGTTTATCATAAACTTTCCTGCCAAGAATTGGAAAATCGGTTCTTATTTTAGCTATTTCTTTCATTTTCAATTCAGATTATCCGCATTTAACCAAACAACTGGCGCAACGCGAAAGCTCACCTTTCAACCGCTGCATAACAAGGTTATCCATTCTGTCGCGAAGCGCTTCAACTTTAATATTCTGAATTACTTCATGTGCAAATCCAAACATTAGCATAAGTCTTGCTTCGCGTTTATTAATTCCCCGTGACTGAAGATAAAAGAGAGCATCAGAATCAACCTGACCAATTGTTGCTCCATGACTGCATTTCACATCATCAGCAAAAATCTCAAGCTGTGGTTTAGAGTCCATCTTTGCATCATCGGTAAGAAGTATGTTATTATTTTTTTGATAAGCCAGAGTTCCCTGAGCATTGGGTCGTACAAGTATCCGACCATTGAAAGCACCGGTTGACATATCATCAAGAACACCCTTAAATAGCTGATTGCTTGTACAATGCGGAAAAGCATGATCTACATTTACAAAATTATCAACATGCTGCCATTTGTCTGTCAGGAATAACCCGTATGAAAAGCATTCTGCTCCTTCACCACCAAGGATATGGTAGGTACTGTTCCTGATAAGACCGCCGTGAAGAGTCAGGTTATTAGAGGTGGCCACACTTTTTTGTTCCTGATGAATAAAGGTATTGGTTATCTTGCAGGCAGCATTATGTTCATTCTGCATTCTTATTAAATCGAAATGGGCGTTTTCCCCGACAAATACCTCAGTAACAGCATTCGTAAGAAACTTTTGCGGTGAAAGTGTATGGTCGCAGATAATCATTGAAAAATGAGCATTTTTCTCTACAACAAAAAGATTCCTGGGCTGATTAAAAATATCGCTATCGGAGAGAACCAGGTTTACAACCTGAACTGGTTTTGTAAGCTCAACTCCTTCCGGAACGTATATAAATAAACCATCAGAGGCCATTGCTGTATTCAGATCGATAAGTCCGTCGTTTTCATTTTTTGCATATTTCCCGTAATGCTTCTGAATCTGATCAGGAAATTTCAGAGCTGCTTCATTAAGACTGCCAATCCATACCCCGCTTGGCAACTGACGGAGTTTTTCGTTTATAGTTGGATAAAATCCATTCAGTAGTACTATTCCATGTGTATCGAGGTTAGCCACATCGCACCTGAATTTTTCAGCTTTAACAAAATCCGCTTTTACAGGCATAAAGTAGCTTTCGTAATCATTATCAAAAAAAGTATTCAGGTTAGTATATTTATAGGCTTCATTCTTTTTTGTTGGTATGCCTAGCTCACTGAATCTCTCAATAGCCTTCTTCCTGAAAGAATTAAGGTAAGGTGACGAAATACCGGAAATCTTATCTATATTCTCCTTATACAGCTTCAAATATCTTTCTGTTACTTCAGATTTTCCGTTCATACCGGTATATTATTTTCAACCTCTTTTTTGATCCAGTCATAACCCTTTTCTTCAAGTTCGAGTGCGAGTTCTTTTCCTGCTGTTTTAACTATCCTCCCATCGTAAAGAACATGAACAACATCAGGTACAATAAAATCGAGCAATCGCTGATAATGAGTTATAACTATAAATGAATTATCAGGCTTCTTAAGTTTGTTCACACCATTGGCCACTACACGCAGAGCATCAATATCGAGACCAGAATCTGTTTCATCAAGAATGGCAAGTTTTGGTTCGAGCATTGCCATTTGGAAAATCTCATTTTTCTTTTTTTCTCCACCTGAAAAACCCTCATTAACAGATCTGTTTGCGAGTTTAGAATCGATTTCTACCATTTCCTTTTTCTCGCGCATCATTTTAAGAAAGTCAGAAGCAGAAAGAGGTGCAAGTCCATTATGCTTACGGTGTTCATTAACAGCTGTTTTCATGAAATTCACCATACTTACACCCGGTATTTCAATCGGATACTGAAATCCAAGGAAAATTCCCTCTTTAGCACGGTCTTCAGGAGGCATATCCAATAGGTTTTTGCCGTTATAAGTTACAGTTCCTTCGGTAACTTCTACGAATTCGCGTCCTGCCAGCACAGCAGCCAGAGTGCTTTTACCTGATCCGTTAGGACCCATAATTGCATGAATTTCTCCGGGTTTTATCTGAAGGGTTATTCCTTTTAAGATACTTTTTCCTCCTATTGAGGCTTTTAAATTATTTATAATCAACATGGTATTTACTTTTTGTCTTTTTACTTTTGTCCTCTGTCTTGATTTTAAACCCACCCCTGACCTCTCCAAGGAGGGGAACCTAGTGAATTACTTTTTACCTTTATCTTTTACTTTTGTCTTTTTACTTTTGTCTTTTGTCTTAACTAACCTACACTTCCCTCAAGACTAATTTGCAGTAGCTTCTGAGCTTCTACAGCAAACTCCATTGGGAGCTTATTCAGGACTTCGCGTGCATATCCGTTAACGATAAGTCCTATTGCATCTTCAGTAGAGATCCCTCTCTGGTTGCAGTAGAAGATTTGATCCTCACCAATTTTTGATGTAGTTGCCTCGTGCTCAACTATTGCAGTCTGATTATCGACTTCGAGATATGGAAAGGTATGAGCACCGCATTTATCGCCCAGCAATAACGAATCGCACTGGGAATAATTTCTTGCGTTTGTTGCATTTTTTAAAACCTTAACAAGCCCGCGATAGCTGTTCTGACCATGACCCGCAGAAATTCCTTTTGAGACTATTGTGCTCTTCGTATTTTTACCAATATGAGTCATCTTTGTTCCCGTATCGGCCTGCTGGTAGTTGTTTGTAACAGCAACGGAATAGAACTCGCCGGTAGAATTATCTCCTCTAAGAATACACGAAGGATATTTCCATGTTATTGCAGATCCTGTTTCAATCTGAGTCCACGATATCTTTGAGTTTTCTCCTTTGCACATTCCGCGTTTTGTCACAAAATTGAAAACCCCTCCTTTTCCTTCTTTATTTCCAGGATACCAGTTCTGAACGGTAGAATACTTCACTTCAGCATTTTTTTCAGCTACAATCTCTACAATTGCAGCATGAAGCTGATTCTCATCCCTTGAAGGAGCTGTGCAGCCCTCAAGATAGCTAACGTAACTTTCTTCATCAGCAATAAGAAGAGTTCGCTCAAACTGACCTGTATTGGCAGAGTTGATCCTGAAATAAGTTGAGAGCTCCATCGGGCATCGAACACCCTTCGGAATATAACAGAATGATCCATCGCTGAATACGGCTGAGTTTAAAGTGGCAAAGAAATTATCTGTGTATGGAACTACCGAGCCCATATATCTTTTAACGAGGTCGGGGTATTCTTTTACTGCATCGCTGAATGAGCAGAAAATTATTCCCATTTCTGCGAGAGTCTCTTTGAAGGTTGTTTTAACCGACACGCTATCTATTACAGCATCAACAGCCACTCCGGCAAGATGCTTCTGTTCGGTGAGCGGAATTCCGAGTTTGTCGAACGTCTTTCTCAGTTCAGGATCGATATCATCAATACTATTCAGTTTAGGTCTCTCTACCGGCGCCGCATAAAAAATTATTTCCTGGTAATTTATGGGTGGTATTTTCAGATTTGGCCAGGTCGGCATCTTCATTGTAAGCCAATGGCGATATGATTTTAGCCGGAATTCAAGCAGCCATTCAGGTTCATTCTTCTTTGCTGAAATAATTCTTACAACATCTTCACTTAGTCCTTTAGGGATCTTTTCCATTTCAATATCGGAATAGAACCCATATTTGTATTCACCTGAAGTTACATCACTTAATATCTTATCC
>DATCHE010000007.1:0-2905 GCA_036508535.1 Bacteroidales bacterium
TTTGTAGTATGAACCTTATTGTTGACATCGGAAATACAAGTACAAAGCTGGCTGTTTATGAAGGCCGTGAGAAGATATCTGTTTCCAGAATCAATGACCTTAGTTGTGAAGAGCTTGAAAAAGAGTTGTCTGGTATTAAAATAAAAAAGGCTATTATTTCGTCTGTGAAGAAGCTACCTCCTTTTATATCTGATCTGTTATTCGCGAAAATACCTTTTGTTCACGTTCTTTCGCACAAATCAAAACTTCCTTTCAAAATTGAATATGAAACTCCGAAAACCCTTGGTACTGACAGGATAGCTGCGGTAGCCGGGGCATTCAGCCATTTCCCCGGAGCCCAAACTCTCATTATAGATGCGGGTACTGCAATTACCTACGATTTTTTCATGTCCGGAACTTTTAAAGGCGGAAATATTTCTCCGGGTTTAACGATGAGATTCAAAGCATTAAACATGTTAACAGACGGTCTGCCATTAGTATCAACATCTGATAATTACTCATTCCCGGGACGAAATACTACCGATGCGATAATTGCCGGTGTGATTACGGGAGTTACATATGAAATAAATGAGTATATTCGCACGTTTAAAAAAAAGAATACTGACTTAGAGATAATTCTGACAGGCGGAGACGGTGAATATCTTAAAGACAAAATCAATTTTCAAATCACATATATGCCTGATATTGTGACAGATGGTTTAAACTATATTTTAGAATACAATGCGATATAAACATATTACAGCCATTTTCATCTTACTGTTTTCTATAACATTTACAGCCCGGAGTCAGAAAATTGTCAACACCCCCTATTCAAGGTTTAACATTGGAAGCATTGACCCTGCTGGATCCTTCAGAAGTCTTGGTATGGGAGGTGTTAGTACTGCAATGAGAGACAACAACGCAATTTATTTTTCAAATCCTGCTTCTTACAGCAGTATTGATACAATCTCATTCCTTTTTGATTTTGGGATCGATTATAGTATGAGTTTCCTTTCCGACAGCGTATCAAAATATTCTTCAGATGATATTAATTTTGATCACATCATAATGGGTTTTCCTATTGCAAAGGGATGGGGGTTTGCTCTTGGTGTTATCCCAATAAGCTCCGGATATTATAAGATTTCTGTTCCGGATATATCAAACGACAATTCTCCTGATAAATTTTATTCAAGTCATTCAGGCGATGGAGGTTTATCCAACTTTTTTATGGGAACAGGTAAAAACATTAATAAGCATTTTTCTGTAGGAGTTAATATGACCGTTTTGTTCGGGAAACTTGAAAGGTATGATACAATTCAGTTTTTTGATTCCAGGGTTTTTAATGATTTAAAGACTGAAAAGCTTCAGCTGGGCGGGGTCAACCTTGAATATGGCTTGCAATATACCACAAACCTAAAGAATGATTATTTTCTTAATGCGGGAGTTTCATTCAGATCGGGTAAAAATTATCGCTCAAATTACGAAATGCTTTCGTACAGGTACACGGCTTTCAGTGACAAGGATACTGTTTCATACATTTCCGATAACTCTACCAAAGCGTTCATTCCCGGATCATTAAGTCTGGGCATCGCTTTTGGGAAAAAGAATAAGTTTACAACCGGCCTTGATTTCGTATCGACTAAATGGTCAAAAGCCAGCATACCGGGGTCATCAGGATATGCAGCTGATACTAAATCATTACTTTTTGGAGCTGCATTAATACCTGACAAAACTTCTAACTACAGCTTCCTGAAAAGAGTTGAATATCGTTTTGGAGCTCATTATGGAGATAATTATCTGGTTATCAAAGGAGAACAGCTTAAAGAATATGGTGCAAGCTTTGGAATTGGCATTCCTATGAGTCGCTCATTCTCAGATCCACGCTCATTATCAAAAATCAATCTGTTTATCGACTATACGAGAAAAACAGGGTCTGCCGGAAGTTTTCTTCCTGTCGAAAATTATTTCACTATGGGTATTAGTCTTAATCTTCACGATTTTTGGTTCCAGAAACGTAAGTATGAGTAGTTGAGGATGGTTTATCCGGAATTATTCTTCGTTGGCGGGTCAGTATAAGCGATTAATTGAAAGACTATCATGAAGAAATTACTTTTAAAATATAAATCTTCATTCCCTGTTGGGATAATTATATTAGTATGCATTTTATTATTATCGTGCGAAAAAAAAACTGGCTTTATTCCTAAATCAGACCTGCTTAACCTCCCTTCGCTCACAGCAAAAGATTTTAAAACTGTTGCAAATGATTCCGGAAAGTTACAGGTTGTAATGTATGCTCCTCTTTTAGAACAGTACGACAATAAAAGCATCCCCTATTCTGAATTCAAATCAGGGATAAGAGTAGTTTTCTATGAAGGTAAGAAAGACTCAGTGGCATCGGTAACCGCAAAATATGCGAAGTACACCAAGAAAGATAACTTATGGGAGCTTAGGGACAGTGTTGTAGTGATAAATGAAAAAGGCGACAGGCTCGAAACTGAATTATTAAACTGGAATCAGTCGAACGACCGTATTTATACAGATCGTTTTGTTAAAATAACAAACGTTGACCAGATCACAATGGGAACAGGATTAGAATCAAATTCAAAGATGACTATTGTGAAAATCAAAAAAGTGACTGCAACAATTTATTTAAAGGATGAGTAATAAGTCGCTGTTAGTAATTGAAATTATCTGGATTGTAACTGGTACTCTATGTGTAATTGCAGGGATTAGGTTTGCCGTAACAAGTGGGGGTAATAAAATTTTTATTTTTGCCGTAATGGCGCTTGTTTCCTTTGCTTTTGCCTGGTTCAGACATAATCAGAGAAAAAAAAATTAACTTTGGATTATGAGCGGAATTCTTATAATACTTTTCGCAATAATTCTTTCAGCGTTCTTTGCCGGCATGGAGATCGCTTTTGTCACT
>DATCHE010000008.1:0-22603 GCA_036508535.1 Bacteroidales bacterium
TCATTTATTGGCCATTTTGGAAAGAGTGGTCCAAATAGATTCCGGCTGACTTCTCCATGGAGACGGCTTACACCATTTACTGATCCGCTTCCTCTTATTGCCAGATAAGCCATATTGAACTTCTCAGAAACATTACCTGGATCTTTACGGCCTAGTGCCAACAATCTCTGTAAGTTAATCCCAAGTTTCTCCTCAGCATATTTCCCGAGATATTGTTCAATCAGAGACTGGGAAAAAGAATCGAATCCGGCTGCAACTGCAGTATGAGTAGTAAATATATTTCCGGCCCGGGTAGCAGTAAGAGCAACGTCAAATGGTTGTCCCGTGTCTTTAATAAAATCTGAGGCTCGTTCTAATATAGCAAAAGCTGCGTGGCCTTCATTTAGATGGGACACCTGTGGGTTAATGCCAAGAGCATGTAACAGACGCCATCCTCCGATTCCAAGAACCATTTCCTGTTTAAGCCTGAGCTCAAATCCTCCTCCATATAATTCACTTGTGATACCGCGATGAGCGGGAAGATTTGCCGGATCATTGCTGTCTAAGAGGTATAGTTTGATTCTGCCTACCTGAACCTGCCAGGCACGTAACCAGACAGAATAACCAGGCAATGCTATCTCAAACCGTAACCATTCTCCATTGGACTGCCGCAACGGGGCAACCGGCAAATGTCCAGGATCGTTATATGGATAGAGTGCCTGCTGTTCTCCATTTTTGTCAATTTCCTGGCGAAAGTAACCCTGCTGATAAAGTAACCCCACGCCAATAACAGGTACCCCCAAATCACTGGCTGCTTTTAGCTGGTCACCTGCAACATTTCCCAGTCCTCCTGAATATATTGGAAGGGATTCACTTAACATATATTCCATGCTAAAAAAAGCTACATCTGTAAGAGGTGACTTGGGGAATTTTTTCTGAAACCAGGCCGGACCGCTCATTACCTGCTCTTTGGACTTCTTAAGATCATCGACCTTTTTACGAAAGAGAGGGTCAGACATAACTTTCTTAAACTGGTCTGCTGAAACTGTCTGAAGTACTTCCCAGGGATTACGTGTTAAATTCCATAAATCGGGATCCAGTCGATACCATATTTCATCAGCTTCATGATTCCATGAACATCTCAAATCGAGAGCAAAGTCAGCAAGCGAATCGAATCCATCAATATCCGATGATATAACTCTGAAACCTGGTCTGATTATCTTTGTTTTTTGTTTCATATAACCATTCTATTATACAGATTCCTATATTACCTCAATAATAACAGATGTGTCGAATAGTACCTGTTATTTTAGCACCGCTGGATCAGGATATGAAACTTCTCCCTGGTAATTGGTTAATCAAAGACATTTTTGAGAATTTATACCGTTGCAGACTTAATCTTGTTTTTTAGTCGGAACAATTAAAAGCGGAATCGAAGTATGACGAAGGACTTTTTCCGTTACACTTCCCATTACAATATTTTCCAACCATTTCCGGCTGTGAGATCCAACAACGATAACATCTGCTTTCAGTTCTTTTGCGGTAGCCAGAATAGAATCGGCAAAATCACCTTCTTTGACAATTGTCTGAATTGTTTTATCGCCCAAGTGATTTTTTGATGTTTCAAGGTATTTCAGAGATGCTTCCTTCAGTCCCTGAACACTGCTTAATTGTAGTGGGCTAACATCTACAAACCCTGGAAAACCCATGATAGGAGAATATCCTGATGTGGCGTAAAATACAGGATCTGTAATTATGTGCAACAATATTACTTCAGCATTCATAGATTTTGCCATTGAAAAACCTACCTCTGCCACTTTTTGTGCAGTGGGATTATAATCCAGAGCAATCAATACTTTTTTCATCTTATTTGTTTTTGTAAATACTAGTTATAATATCTGATATTTTGGTTTACGATATTAATCTTTGATCTCTGTCGCAAACATTTTAAATCATCAAAAAGATCACTTTCGTCTCTTTATGATAAAATACCCAAGCAGAAATCCTATTACTATCCCAATAAGGATCTCTATCCAATTCCAGGTTCCCATGTTCATAGATCTGCCATCGCCATACATCATTCCCTGTCCATTTTCACACCCTGCTATCAGAATCGCAAAAGCGATAAGAGAAAGTGCTTTGATCATTGTTGTAATTCTTTCCGTTCTCATAATTTTATATTTAGGGTTATTCTTTTTAAGATATGAAGCCACCTGATCGGCATATTGATGAAGTTTTTTTTCAATGCTCTTCAAATTCGAAAGCCGGATAGTTAGGATGTGAATTTCAGAATTGTCACCAGTATTCTTTCCAATAACATGAACCATGATATCAGCTTGTTAAAGAAGCTAAAGTAGGTACTGAAACTCTTAAATGTGTTACATTATTTTTCAAAAAAATTACATAATTCACAGACTTTCAAACTGAGACAGATAATTTAAAAAACATACCCTGACATTTCTGAAGTGCGTTTAATTCAACAACACCACTAAATGCCCCTTTGCATCAATAAAAATGGGATATGTGTTGTCATCGGCGTATCCCTGTTTTTTTAATTAAATTCCGGAATAGTAATATGCTTTTTCTAAAAAGGATAACCTATTGCAATATTTAAAATCAGGTTATCCCTTCTCCATGAAGAATTCCCAAAGTTGATCTGATTCATTACCCATCTGTTATTTTCTGCCAGCCAGGGTTTTCTTAGCGGTGTTGCAAGATCAAATCGTAAAATGACAAATGAAATATCTACTCTTAGTCCAACACCAGCTCCGACAGCGAGTTCACGATAGAGCCCGGAAAAAGAAAATGGACTTCCTGTATTTGCCGGATTAGATTTTAGCAACCATATATTTCCGGCATCTGTAAATAAAGCACCTTTAAAATAACGGTAAATATTAAAACGATACTCTGCATTCATTTCCACTTTTACATCACCTCCTAATTGCAAAAAACCAGTATTCCCTGTTTCCTGCTGAACTGTTCCCGGACCAACAGAATTGATATGAAATGCCCTGAGGCTGTTGGGTCCGCCACTGAAAAATTGTTTAATATAAGGTATTGTGGAAGAATTTCCATATGGTACAGCCACGCCTGCAAATACTCTGAAGGCTAATTTATTTTTGTTTTTAAAATTGTAAAATCCCCTGCCATCTAAACTGAATCTGGCGAATTGTGAATAGATTGATCCGGCTAACCTGGCAGGATTGTCAGATGATACTTTCCCTCCACCAATAATTTTTGCTAACGAAAAGGTATTTCCTGCAGTCTCCGATGTAAAATGAAGATAGTACTGTATCTCTTTATTCGGTTCTACCTGTTCGTTATAGGTGTAAGAATAACTTGCTCCGGCTATAAACTGCTCCTCATAGCTTTTTTTAAGAAAGGGGTTGGAATCTAATAACGCCTGAAAAGCTGTTGATTTGTTACCAACAGAAGTATAGCTTACAACTATTGGATTTAATTCAAATTCTGTTCTTATATCTTTTTTCCAATTAAAACCATAAATGAACTCAGACATTCGCATATCAAAGTAATTGACCCTCTTTAAATAATTATATGAAAGTGAAAAACGAGTTTTAGGAATATAGATACTGTTTGTTTCAATTCTAAATGGTAAAATGAAACGTGGGAAATCTAACTCTATCTGTGGATTCCAGGAATAAGAATAGAGATTATTCCCGGTTCCTCCAAATTGCGCTTCATACGATCCTGCCATGTTCAGTTTTAGTAATTCAGCGCCATTAAAGGTGTTTTTATTCAGATAACTTATATTTAGCCGGGGGCCGGTAAAATTATTCGATTTTGAAACAATATCGATCTCGGCACTGAGTGTGTGTTTTGACATTGGTGTCATTAAAATTGAAGCATCTAAATATCCTGCGGCAGAAGTATCGCTGGCCGAATATTTTATGCTCACGAATTTGAAATTACCCAACGACATCAAACGATTAAGGGTGATGTTATGATTCTTTCGTGAATAGATTTCATTCTTCCTCAGATAAATTGATTCATTTAGTACTCCTTGCCTGATATTCATTCCGGTTTCTTTTTCACTAAGCAAATTATTTTGGGAGCCCGGAATGCCTGGAATGCTGTCCTCTATTGAACTATTTAAAGAATAATCCTGATCTATATGCACATTGTTTATGCGATAAACAATCAATGCGTTTTCAGGAACACTGTCTTTTAAGGTGAGATTAAAAGTTACATTATGATTTGCTTCTGACGTATCTGCTTTAAAAAGCAAATAGTCAGGATTGAAATAGAAGTAACCATTGTTTTTTAATAAAGCATCTATTCGTATTCTTTCGTTCTTTAATTTATCCAGATTATAATCATCGCCGGGGATAATTAAAGACTTTTCTTTTTCCGTAAGGATAATTTGCTTTAAACTGTCATTTGTTATTGAATAGATAAGTTCCTTAACTGTATATGGTTTATGAATGCGGCTTAAATAGATTACTTTCGAAGTGTACTTCTTTTCAACGAGTTTGAATTGTGTGGAGCTTCTGAAAATTCCTATATTAAAAAGGTTAGCATCGATAATTTCGGATGTGGATATTGGGTTTACATCGCTCATCAGGACAGGAGCTTCCCCCTTTTTTTTAAGCCACTTTCCGAATTTCCCTTTAGGAACTTCTCCTGCTGCCATATACATCCATAATTTAGGGCGCATTCCTAAAAACCTTTTATTAGGCAAAGGACGAATTATATTTTTTGCCATGGATTTAACAGCTCGTTTCTCTTTGTTTTTTATTTGATCAGCTGCTTCCAGTTTTATGTCTGCACCCGTGTAAAGCCTTTCTCCTGTGGGCAGGTGCTTAGTGCCGCTACATGACATCCATAACAGACAAATAATGATCAGAAAGAATTTATTTATGATTGATCGTATCATTGCTATTAATATTTTTCGATGAATCACTTTTACTTTTTAACGGATGGAATAATTCTCTCCATTTTTTAAAATCTCGAACATATAAAATACCAGCCCCGGTTTCTACCAGCTGACCTTCGATGGCCCCTTCATACTGATTATGTCTGAAACCTTTTAACCGGAAACGGTCGTCTTTTGTTAGTTTATATTCTATGGTGACATCGCTGGTTATATCGCTTGCAGAATTTTGTTTCGCCTTTTGTCCTTCTACATCTAAAACACCTCCAACCTGGACCGATAACCGTTCATTAAAGAGTTGCTTTTTCAAACCAATGTCCAATTGGGTTCTCCCCTGTGCCTGCCCTGATTGATAATCATTATAAGATTGAATATCAAAATTCAGTCCTACCCCGGGAACTATTTTTGAACTCCATTGATTTAATTGAGCTGACAGAAATTTCCCCACTGTTGTGCGAACGGCAGATGATGCTATATCTGATTCAGTTTGGAAAGGATTCTCCTGTACAAACCGGCCTAAAACCAGTAATGCAAATACCTGTTTATTTAGTTCCGATGGGTCTTCGTTTAACATATTCAGTTTTGCATTAACGGCTCCCCCTAAAATTCCTTTATCCTGAGGAAGTAATTGTATCTCAAAACTGATTTCCGGATGTAAGATGGCCCCCCGCAGTTTCAGCAAAACTAAAAACGGGTAGCGCTGTTTGTACATGTTTTTATCCGCTTCGCTCAAAACTGACATCTGACCAGCAACCAGATCAATTGGAGCTGCACGAACTGAATAAACAGCATCGATCGATACTTCTGCATTCATTGGATCCCCATTCCAGATTATCGTACTTCCGGATTTAATGTCAAATTTCCTTTTAATAACGGATTCCAGTGTAACGAGATAACTCCCTTCATTTAAATTATAGGCTCCGGTAAGGCTCATCTTGCCACTTTTATCTATTGTAAAACTTAATGCAGCCTCACCCTTAACTACCAATGAATCTGAAGTTGAAGGATCCAGGAGTAACCTTAGCGTGGCTTGTTTATCAACCTCAATAATTGACGAAAGATCAAATCCTGTTAAGCCAGATCTTTTTTTTTCTTTTTTGCCGGATAAAATTGGACTGAGCTTTAACGAGTCATCAAATTCCACAACTTCTTCTCCTCTGTCGGCGGTAAGTTCATTCTCAGGGACTGAAAATGTGAAGTTTGAACCTTTTTTTATTTTTAACTTTGCATTTATAACGGGCAGTTTTAGTGGTCCGTTAATATCCATCTTACTGTCAATAATCATTCTGCCATAAAATGATTTATTGTCCTTAGAGGTCGTATTGAATAACTGAAAGTCCTGCGCATTTATTTTGACTGAAAGTATGAAATCTTTGAAGTGATCCATTTTAACGAAACCATCAACAATTGCAGAGTGCTGGCCTGAATCCAGTATCTTAAATGAGTTGAAATAGATTCCATCTTTTTTCAATTGCACGGTTTCGTGAACTAATTGAAATCGGGTATTTAATGCGGCAGGTTTCAAATAAGCATTATTGAATACGAGTTCGCCTGTGATATCGGGTGCAGATATATTACCTTCAATTAAAAGATTGCCTGTAAGGGTTCCTGAAGCTTCTGTTATTGCTCCCATTGAAAACGCTTCAACGGTTTTCAGAGAAAGAGATTGGACTTTGGCATTAATGCTCAATGGATTTTTGTCCCCGGCAGTACTAAAAGAACCTGTGGCTGTTATATTATTTTCAGCTCCCGATAATTTCACATCAATTTTGTAAGTATCTGTTGCAGGATTTTCGGCTTTTACATTTAAATCTCCAACCGGAAGGTTACGAAAAACAAGGTTGCTAATTGTGGCGTCCGCAATTAGTCCATAGGTATTATTAACTCTTTTAAGAAGTAAATTTCCATTAACCACTCCTTTTACCAGACCAGTGTCTTTTTCAATAACTCCGGAAAGATCATCCAGTTTAAAATTTTTAATTTCAAAATTAATGTCATCATTGAATTGATCATGAACAGAGTTAACATTTAGCTGACTGCCAGATTTACTGATAAAAAGATGGTGGATCAGGTACCCCTGCTTTCCGAATTCAATATAATTATCGGATGCAATATCCCATTGGCCATACATAAGGTAAAGATCTTTGGGGTCGAGGGTAAGCCTGTAGTTACCTTTATCCCTTACAATCTGAGAATGGACGAGGAGCTTTTTGTTCTTTTTTTCATCTATTGATGACACACTTGTATTTATTTTTTTATCTGAGACGCTTCCGTCAACAAGAAGGTTTTCTAACTTAATTTGCGAGCTTGAAATGCTGCTGCAAAAGGCCTTGAAATTTAAAGAATTCAAATCTGAATTTACATCAATTACCAGGTCTTTAATTTCCGAAGTCCCATATACTATTTTTTCCATGGTTGCATTTAATCGCAACAACTTTTTCTGACTATCAAAACTTCCTGTTACTTTTCCTGGCAAGAATTCTTTTAATTGGGGAAATAAGGCCTCAGAGATAATGGGATTGTTATGAAGTTGTATCTCAAAATTGAAATTTTGCAGGTCATTGTTCTTTTTTCGAATGGTTGAATCTGAACCTGAAAATGGAAAATAGTCATTAACAAAGCCACCAAGTACTTTTGGAAGTTCAGTAGGGAAAACAGTTCCTTTATAATTTATATCAATGAGTGAGCTACTTATTGTTAGTTCACTTTTCCCCGGTCCGTTTATCAGATTTAGCAGTATAGAGTCAAGAACAAATTTTTTCCCTTCATGGGCAATAATGATATTAGTTATACCTGCTTTACCATTCATTATATTTAAGGACCCGCCTTTTAAATCGATATCCATTATTAAACCGATCCTTATATCGTCCTTTGAGAAGTTGAGTTTTTGAAGATCTGCGCCCTGTAGATTCAGATGGAATTTATATTGTTCCTGACCGGGGTTTAAGTTTGCAAGTGCATTTAGCTCAAATGCTGCATTCTCATCCTTCAGATTTACCTTTCCTTCGAATTTCTGACCGGAAATAATGCCATCGATATTTAGGTTGTGATAAGTATATTTATTTAACCTGATTTCTGAAACATCAGCTTTTATTTTTGCAGAGATATTCTTTATATCCGTGCCATGACCGTTAGCTTCCGCAACTAATGATACCGGACCATACATTGATGTGTCCTTTAACAACCTTCCAACATTAAAACCGGTAATATTTACTTTGCTTGTGAAATTTTCATTCTTGTCGAGGTTGGCAGAAAGACTAGCAGATCCAAAACTGCTTTTCAAATCAATTGTTGATTCAAAGGAGTTCATAGTTCCTTTAAAAACAACATCCATGCTTATCATATCGGGAAGATCAATTGTTGCTGGAATTAAAGTGTCGGCTATCATTGAAATATCTTCCTTTCCCGTATTTATTTTAAGATTTGGAACATTTAAATATGCAGTTTTCACCGCCGGCAATCCTGAGACAATGAAATCGGTTTTTAACAGCGTACCAGCCCCTGTTTTAAGCTCAAGGTTTTTCCCTGTAAGCTTATTAAGAGGTCCGTTTACACTTCCTGAAACATTAGTGACAATATTTGGATTTTTAAAAAAGTTCAGACTTGAAAGCCCGGAATCAAAATAGATAATATCAGAATTTCTCAAACTGATATTTCCAATCTCTAAATTAAAAATTGCGAATTGCATGGAATCTTTCAACGATTCTAATGAAGAGTATTGAATATTCAAATCAGCATCTACAGAAGAATTGGTGGTTTTGACCTTAAGATTTTTTGCTGTAATGGAATGTTGATCCATTTTGAAACTGGTTTCGAACTTTGTAATTGTAAAATTATTCTGATCTATAGCTAAAAATTTATTTATTGATATTTCAGTTTTAACCGGCGAATAGTAAAAATCTGTGGCAGCAAGTGTTAAATTACTGAACATAATATGATTTACATCGAATGCATTTTTTATTTTCTGTGTATTATCAACCAGATACTCAATGGAATTGTCATCGAGATCAATACTCTTCACTGAGATAGTCCAATTGTTTTTTGCAGTTATTGTATTAGTTACTGCAATGGTTGTGTCAGTGGGTAATGCAGAACGAGTTGTTGTGTAACGAATTTTACTTTTTGACAAGGATATATTATCTGATTTTAGTATTTGATTTTGCAAATCAACAGATGCCTCCTTTAACTTAAACATCTTGATATCTGCAAGCACTGATTGATTGTCTATTGAGTCAACGTAACTTATATTTAAATCCTTCATCTGTATATTTCTTGCTGATATATGTGGTAAAATACTACCTGGCTTTTTCTCCTTTGTATTTATGAATTTATTAAGCAGAACATTCGCACCAACTCCTTCTACCGATAATTCGTCAATATTGAAAATGGATTGCGTCAGGTTGATCTTATCCATTTTTAAATTTAAGTTGCTGATGACCGCAGCAACCTGCATACCTCCATAATTATCTTTATAATGCAACCGAAGGTTCTTTACATTAACATGATCTATCATGAAAGTCCAGGGAGAAATTTTATCTGGTTCAGTTTTTACCTGTATAGCAGTATCCGCAAATGCGGTAAGCAGGAAATTATAATTGAACAGAGAATCAGTTTTGTTACGACCGATGTTGAGTTTTACTTCTTCCAGAGTAAAAGAAATTATATGTACCTCACGATGGGAAAGGCCTCTAAATGCGATGTTTACCTTTGCCCGGCCAGTATAGAGTAAAGTGTCTTTTGTTAAATCATCCAAAAACAACCCTTCAATATCTACAGATTTGGGAAACAGTATATTTATCTTTCTGATATTAACCCTTGTATGGGTTTTGCTGCTTATAAAAAGGCAGGTCTTATCAATAATCTTTTTCTGAATTACCGGGATTTGGATCAGCAGGGCAATAATAATAAAAATAAGCACAAAACTTATTCCAACCCATAAAATCACTTTTAAAGTTTTTCTGAAAAACCCCCCCTTTTTCCCCATTCAGATATTACGATTCGTCTTTTGTGGTACGTATCAGGCTGATACCAGCTATGAAAAAAATCAAACCAAGTACACCGTAAATAACTATTGAAGTAATTTCATGGCCGGCTCCTTTATTATTTGCAAATAGCACTGCCGCAAAGATAAGACCACCTATTCCGAGAACAGTTAGCAGTGCCCCAAAGATTCTTTTAATGTTCATAATTATAATTCTTAAATATGAATATCCGTCAGGTAACTGAAAAGTCCGAATACCTTAAGAAGCCAGACAATAAGAATTACCACAACCACAACATTTAAGATATTCTTAATCTTATGGTCCATTGGTATGTAATTATTGATAAGCCAAAGAATGACTCCCACAACAATTATTACAAGTAGAATAGTTAATAGTGACATAATAGTATTTTTTAATAGTAAAACTCAAAGATATTACTCCTCATCCCCTAACTTGTTACATAAATCCGTTAAAAGATTACATTATTCACATGTAAAAGGGCATGTCACTCTTTTTATTAAATTTACTTTTTTAATTAATACATTTTAAATGATACTCCCCTCGCTTTCAGATATACTTGCAGCCCACTCCCGCATCAGACCTTTTATTCACTGGACTCCTGTAATGAGTTCGCATCAGTTAAATGAGCTCTTTAACTGTGAACTGTTTTTTAAATGTGAAAACTTTCAAAAGGTAGGAGCCTTCAAATTCAGGGGCGCAACTAATGCAGTTCTGTCACTCACCGATGCAGAGAAAAGCAGGGGAGTAGTTACCCATTCCTCGGGGAATCATGCTGCGGCACTTGCTCTGGCTGCAAGAATGAACGGGGTCATGGCTCATATCGTAATGCCAGAGAATGCACCAGTTGTAAAAAAAAATGCTGTTGCCGGATATGGAGCTGAGATCACTTTCTGCAAACCCACATTGGAGGCACGCGAAGAAACTACCCGTAGGATAATGGAGAAAACCGGTGCAACACTTGTTCATCCATACGACAATTTTAATGTAATTTGCGGTCAGGGAACTGCTGCACTGGAACTGCTCGAGGAGAAGAGTAATCTGGAAATCGTAATTGCGCCGATCGGTGGTGGCGGACTTATGAGCGGCACTTCCACCTGTGTAAAGGGAATTAATAAAGACATTCAGGTGATAGGTGCCGAACCACTGAATGCCAATGACGCATTCACATCATTTACAACGGGGAAACTTACACCTTCTGTTAACCCTTTAACAGTGGCAGATGGTTTACTTACATCACTTAGTGAGCTTACTTTTTCGATTGTAAAAAATAATGTTGACAGTATTTTTACTGCAAGCGAGGAATCAATCATAAGCTGTATGCTGCTGGTTTGGGAGAGGATGAAAATAATTATTGAGCCATCCTCGGCAACGGTTCTTGCTATTGTAAAAGAAAACCCCGATTTCTTCAAAGGTAAAAAGATCGGATTGATAATTTCCGGAGGAAATGTTGACTTCAGAAAGCTTCCGTTCTAACTCTTCTTTTTGAAATATGCAACTATGGGATAATGATCGGAGTATTTGATTCTGATTATTTCGAAATAACTGTTAATTAGCTTATTATCGTAGAGTATGTAATCAATTCTATTTGGCGGATAATTACCTCTATAGGTAAACCCTGCGCCATATCCCGAATTAACAAATGAATCATTTAGTCCTTTGCGTATCTTTCTGTATGAGTAAGATACAGGGGTGTCGTTAAAATCACCTGCTACAATAACAGGAAATGGAGATCTGTTAATATGATCCTTTACAACCTGCGACTGAAGTGCTCTTCTTATGAACCCAGCCTTTAGGCTAACATACAGACCCTTAACCTCATTCATTGTTTCTTTATTCTCGGGCAAGGTCATCTCCTCTATGAATGAACGTTCCATTTTCTGAAGTCTGAATGACTGAAGATGGTTATTATAGATCCTGAAAGTGTCTTTGCCGATCAATATATCGGTATAAATTGAAAGGCTTGAAGAGGCAGGATGAATTATTTCTCCTTTTTTTACAATCTGGTATTTACTGAACGTGGCAATGCCGTAAAATCTGTTCTTTCCGCGGCCAAGCACTTTGACGTGGGCGAAGTATTTACCTCCAAGCGCCTCTGTAAATGCAGCTTCTTTTACATCCGGATTATCTAATCCAAAAAACTCCTGTATACAGAGGATATCGGGTTTTTGAGCCTTAAGGAACGCAAGAATATTTTTTTCGGAATTTGAACTGGACTTATTCTCAAAATAATTAAAAAGCCGTACGTTGTAGCTAATGACTTTAAAAGTATTTGCCTTATTACTGGCAGGTTTAATAAGCTTTATATAATTTGAAAAGTGAGTAAACCCAATTGCAATTACAACTATTGATATAAAGGCTTCAAATCTTAACATCATTGCCCAGATAATTACCAGAACAATGTTCGCCAGGAGAAGATATGGATATCCAAGACCAAAAAAAGCCGGGAGGGCAAAATCACCCGGGCTAATATGTACGGCAAGATATGATATAAGGAGTGTAAGAGCAAAAAATGCATTTACAAATAACAGAATCTTGTATAGAATATTTTTCAAAGAGAATAATGTATAATAATGAGTATCCCGAATGAATAATAGTTGAAATGGAATTAAATCAAAATATCAAAATGGGTGAGGAGGGTTCCTCGCTGACGCTCGGAATGACAAAGCAAGGTTGTTGTACAGGGTGAAAGCAGAGGCGATTCGCTCAGAGAATCGCCTCTGCTTTCACCAATGCCCCATAAAATATTGTCATTCCGAGCGTTAGCGAGGAATCCCATAATCAATTGTTTAAAGATTATTCTTGATAACTGTTACCCACTATATGTATTTACGAAATTACCTGAATTTTGGGACAATTACGGCACTCGACCCGCATTTTTCCTTAGATGAAGGTCATTTTTTCTTTTGACTTTCATTGAAAAGGGTCTCTTTCTCTTCTTTAGTCAGGCTGTCATATCCGCCTTTTGAAATTTTGTCAAGTATGCTGTTTACCCGTGCCTGATACTCTACTTTAATTTTGTTATACTCGTATTCAGTTGCCACCTTTTTGTGAGTGACTTTGAGCTTGCGCCGGGGTTTAAAAAGTGTTGCAAAAAAATCTATTATTCTGTTCATACCTTTGCCTATATCTCTTCCCTGTCTTAAGTTAAGTGTGTAAAAATACCCAAAGAATGCACCACCTATATGAGCTAGCTTTCCTCCGGAATTTACCGAAAAATCCATAATTGACGTAAAAACAAAAATTGCCAGAGCCAGATATTTTATCTTAACCCTTCCGAATAAAAAGAGTTGAACAGTATAATCCGGAACATAAGCAGAAATAGCAATAACTACTGCCATAACCGAAGCCGAGGCTCCTATTGCGACTGATTCTGCAACCACTCCTGAAAATGCAGGGAAAATATTAAATGACAATATGTAAACCAGAGCACCGCTAATTCCGCCAAGAAGATATACGGCGACCAGTTTTCTCTGATCGAGATATTCAAGAAAAATAATGCCAAACCAATAGAACCATAGCATATTGAACAGGATATGCCAGATATCTTTGTGAACAAACATATAGGTGATTAGTGTCCATGGTCTGGTAAGTAATATGCCCAGGGAAGATGGTACAGAAATAAGATTAAGAGTTTTTTCTGAGATTTCAGAACTCTTAAGCAGGAACCCTATAAGTGCTATAAATGTAATGAGAAGGAATACTGCAATATTTATGTAAATCAGCCTGTTAAGACTACTTCCGGTACTGAAAGTTTTCTTTATTTCGTCCCACATTCCCATTAATATAGCGTATTTGTGGTTTTTCTCCAGTATCGGATAAGAAGGTATCCGAATAACATACCCCCAAGATGAGCAGCATGAGCAATATTACTGCCTGGTTGAGTTACTGCCATATATAGCTCAATAGCACCATAACCTATTACGAGATATTTGGCTTTGATTGGCATAGGTGGAATGAGAAGCATAAGCTGAGTGTTTGGAAAGAGTACTCCGAAAGCCAGCAGAACACCAAATATTGCACCGGAAGCGCCAACAGTTGGTGTATTAAGCAGCATTTGCAGTTTTAACATTGTGGGATCACCAAAACCTTGTCCCTGTTTAAATAAGGTAGTCCCTTCATTCAGTACAAGCTGAAGGTTTTCTGAACTCAGGCTTTGTGCCAGGTGATTGTATTGAAATGCTATAACAGCTTCGTGTGTAACTGCCGCTCCAAGTCCGCAAATAATATAATAGATGAAAAAACGTTTTGGTCCCCACACATTTTCAAGCACCTGACCGAATATGTAAAGAGCATACATGTTGAACAAGATATGCCAGAAACCACCATGCATAAACATGTGAGTGATAATCTGCAAGGGCATGAATTGTTCCGATTTTGGGAAATATAGACCCAGCAAACTGTTAAGATCAACCCCGAAAACCCTTTCAGCAGCATAAGTAGCCAAGAGCATCAGAACATTGATCATTATGATATTTTTTACAACCGGGGGTAATCCGAAAAAGCCTCTTCCAAATCCGTTCATCTATGCGTTTTTAATGTGGTTTTTAATCTTCAATTGTTGGGCCAAAGATAAGTTCATATACTTGATCCGCCAATTTGTCATTGATTTTCTTCGTTTGGGGAAGGAGTAATTCCTATCATTTCCCCCTTTGGGGAAACAGGAAAGGGGGTAAAATAAATATATTAAATTGTAATAAGCTCATATTAAATATTATACATCTACGTATTTTTTTGAAAATATAATTTTATTTGAATCTCCTATCAATATCCTCCAGAGTAATGATGCTTATCACAGGCTTCCCCTTGGGAGAATAGTTTGGTGACTGACAGGCAAAAAGGGTATCGAAAAGATTCTCCATTTCGCTATGAATCAATACTTTCCCGTAGAGTATTGCTGAAGCGCCTGCCATGGCAGCTGCAATCTTTTCTTTTGCTCCTGTCGCAGGATCTGCCTGAGTGTTTTTATAGTCCTCAAGTATTATCTCCAACATTTCCAGTGGATCTGATGAATCGCTGCCTGCCGGTTTTCCGTTGATAGTAATCTTGTTTTTGCCGGAATGTTGAATACTGAATCCAAGCAATTCCAGCTCAGCTTCTATTTCTTTTACAATAATATAATCAGAAGGATTAAGTTCTGCAGTCACCGGAAACATATCGGCCTGACTTACAGCACGGTTGTTACTGAGACAATCGAGAAACCTTTCGTAAAGGACTCTTTCATGCGCTCTCTTCTGATCAATCAGCATAAGTCCTGATTTGACAGTACAGACTATATATTTGTTTTTAATCTGGAAGAATTTTCTCTCTGACTCTCTGATCTTTTCAAATTGCTGTGGATTTTCGTTTTCTTTTTCAAGAGAGGAATAAAGTTTTTCCCAATTTGCAGTATTCTCTTTTTCAAAGCGTTCAATAAACCCGGGTCTTTCATTATTCCTTTCCCCGGTTTCAAATGGATTATACTGAGTATTGATCTCAATTCTGGGTTGCTCCGGAATGTGACCAGAAGAACTTCTTACCGGTATATCTATGAGCGCTTCATTTTCAAAATTAAGTGACGGGATAATATTGAAACGCCCCAGTGCTTCTCTTACCGAGGCCAGAAGTATTTTCCATATTGATCTCTCATCCTCAAATTTGATCTCGGTTTTTGTAGGATGAATATTTATATCTATCGATGCCGGATCGGCCTCCATGAATATAAAATATGAGGGTATTGCTTCGGAGGGAAGGATATTCTGATAAGCTTCAACAACTGCTTTATGGAAATAGGGATGTTTCATAAACCGGTTATTCACAAAAAAGAATTGTTCCCCGTATGTTCTTCGGGCATTCTCGGGTTTCCCTATAAATCCTTTTATGTTAATGAGACTTGTATCGGTATCAAGTGTAATGAGGTCCTGATTGATCTGTTTTCCAAATACCGCTATTATACGCTGCCGTAAGTTACCTGACGCAAGATTGTATATCTCGTTGTCGTTATGATGAAGAGAAAAGCGGATATCGGGATGCGCCAGAACAATTTTTTGAAATTCATTTACAATATGTCGGATTTCTGTGTTATCCGATTTAAGGAATTTTCGTCGGGCGGGAATATTAAAATATAGATTTTTAACTGAAAAACTTGAACCTACAGGGCAGCTGCAAGGCTCCTGAATTTCAACCTTAGAGCCATTAATTACAACGAGGATTCCTGTATCGGTTTCTTCCCTGCGGGTTCTAAGTTCCACCATTGCTACCGCAGCTATAGAAGCAAGCGCTTCTCCACGAAAGCCTTTTGTAGTAATTGAAAAAAGATCCTGTGCTGTGGTTATTTTTGATGTTGCATGCCTCTCGAATGAAAGCCTGGCGTCGGTCTCCGACATCCCTGCTCCATCGTCAATGACTTGGATTAATGTTTTCCCCGAGTCTTTAATAATTACACTTATTTTCTTTCCTCCGGCATCAACAGAGTTTTCCATCAACTCCTTTACCACAGAAGCCGGCCTTTGTATAACTTCTCCTGCAGCAATCTGGTTGGCTACCGAGTCGGGCAAAAGCTTTATTACATCAGGCATCAAAAGAATTTATTTTGCAAATATATAAATAATTGGTACATAACCTTTCTGAATATATCAGGCTCAGCTATGACTTAACAATAGTGATTATTAACGTTCAGATGATTATCTTTGAATAAAATTTCGCTAAAATGAAAAAATTGTTTAATTATTTAATTGTTGTTTTATTCTTTGTTCTGGTTGGTTTTTCATGCAAATCAGAAAAAAATGCAATTAAAGTAATGACATTGAACATACGATATGATAACCCGGGTGACAGTATTAACACCTGGTCTGACAGGGCCTCTCAGGTTAGTAATTTTATATTGAATGAAGAGCCGGATATTATAGGCATGCAGGAAGTTTTGGAGAGCCAGTATGAAGTGCTGGATTCCGTTCTGCCTGAATACACTTCGATTGGAGTAGGTAGTAGCGATGGGGCGAAAGAAGGAGAAATGAACCCTATTTTCTTCAGGAAGGAGAAATTTGATATGGTCAGAAATTTAACCTTCTGGCTCTCAGACACCCCTGAAGTTCAGGGTTCTATAGGATGGGGATCATCACTTCCCCGAATTGTAACCTGGATGGAGCTTGTCGATAAGAACAGTCACGAGCATTTTTTCTATTTTAATACACATTTTGCGTACGATTCCGACTCTGCCCGGATTATGAGCTCAAAAATTCTTTTAAGCAGTGTTGAAAAGATTTCAGAAGGTTTCCCATTCATTATTACCGGTGATTTCAACATGCCACTCACCAGCACAGGTTATAAGATATTAACTGGTCCGGCTGAAAGTGTACCATTATTTAAAGATGCATATTCCATTTCAGAAAAGAGACCATCAGGTCCTTCTTATACGTTCAATGGTTTTTTCGATAAACCCGGTACTGACAGAATAGATTATATTTTTGTAAAGAACGGTATGAAGGTGTTGGAACACAAAACTGTAGTAAAAAAGGATAAGGGGATTTTTATATCGGACCACTGGCCTGTGGAAGCGACTATACAGATAATAAAAAAATAGAATATTGATTTAGGCTGTCTTTCTGTAACGTCTTACTGCAAGTGTTGAAAAACTTATTGCGAGTACGGCTAAAGAGGTTAGTTCTGTGCTTATATCTGATATGGTTGATCCTTTCAGCATCACCATTCTGTTTATCCGCATAAGATAGGCGACAGGATTTATAAGGTTAAAGTCCTGTGCCCATTGTGGCATGCTTTCATAAGGGGTAAAGATACCACTCATAAGGATGAAAATTATCATACAGAAGAAGGCGACAAACATATACTGTTGCTGGGTTCCTGAGAAAGTCGAAATGAAAATAGCCAGCCCCAGTACGGCGATCAAAAAAAGTGTCGCCCCAAAGAACATAAGCAGGATACTTCCAGCGAATGGTACTCCGAATGCCAGTCTGCCCATCACAAGTCCAAGAGTAAGGTCTACCAGTCCGATTAACAGAAACGGGACCATTTTAGCTATAATAAACTGATATTTTTTTACCGGAGTAACGTTGATCTGTTCAATCGTTCCTATTTCTTTTTCCCGTACCATGTTTAACCCTGCCAACAGAAATCCGATAGCGGTAACAAGTATTACCAGAATACCTGGAAGCATGTAATACTTATAGTTCAGCATTTCATTGTACCAGTATCTGTTTGTTATCAGTATTTGTGGGGGAGGAGTAAATGTATTAGTATTAATGTTTTTTGTGATAAGGTCAATATTGTAATCGCGGATAACTCCATTCAGGTAAGCCCATGAGAGCTCAGCAGAGGAGGCATTTATGGCATCAATGGTGGCAAGTAGTTTCCCTGAACCGCCATTTCCTATATCCTTACCAAAACCGGAAGGTATCTGAAGTATAACACTGCATTTATTCTTATGAAGCAGATTGTTTGCCTCAATTTCAGAAAAGGTGGAAAACGAAACTTTAAAAAATGTGGATCCTTCAAGTTTACTGATAAGCCCTCTTGATTCTGAGGTCATATCTCTGTCAATTATTGCCAGCCGGACATTCTTAATCTCAAATGTTATTGCAGGAACCAGTATAAGCATCTGAACAATAGGAACGGCGAATATAGCTTTCGAAATAAACTTATTCCGGAAGATCTGTATAAACTCTTTTCTTATCAGATATAAAATTGTCCTCATTATATTACATTAACCGTTAACTTTTCTCCTATTATTTCATGTCGAACGACTCACGACTCACGACGCACGGAAAACCAGTCTCTCTTCTTCCCTGCTTCGTGCGCCTTGTGCCGTGTGTCGTTCTACTCCAGCCTTATCTTAAAATTCCGTACGCTTAACCCTATAAAAACCAATGTCATAACAATAAGGATAAGTGTCTCTTTCCATATATACATCAACCCAGTACCTTTTATCATAATATTTTTGATTATTATAATGAAATATCTGGGAGGCATTATCATACTTACATAATCATATATTTTTGGCATGTTTTCAATAGGAAATATAAACCCCGACAGGAGAATGGTTGGTAACATCAATCCAATCAGTGAGATAAATATAGCTTGCTGCATGTTCTTCGATACTGTGGAAATAAGAATTCCCAACGATAAACTCATTAGAATATAGAGCATGCATTCCGCGAGAAGCAGCGTCAGACTCCCTTTCACCGGGAGTTCGAATACAAGCCACGAGAGTACCAGAATAAGTAAAACATTTATGAAGGAAAGTATAAAATATGGAACTACTTTTCCAAGTATTATCTGAAATGGGCGAAGAGGGGATACGAGCAGTACTTCCATTGTTCCGAACTCCTTTTCCCGGGTTATTGTAACTGATGTCATAAGGGCGCAAATGAGTATAAGGATTAGAGTGATTACCCCCGGGACAAACATATAATGGCTTTTCAGGTTAGGGTTATAGAACATTTTTACTTCAGGTTTTATACGCAATGAATTATTTGGCGCCTGTCCTGCCATTTCCATTGTGAAATCATTAACAATAGCTGTTGTATAATTTGTTACAAGGGTAGCAGTGTTAGGCTCCGAACCATCTGCAATTATACTCAGAGAGGCTTTCCCTTCGCTTAAAAGTCTTTTCCCAAAGCCCTCCTCAAAAATGATTACAGCTTTGGTTTTCCCTTTCTTAAATACGTTGTCGATGTCATCGTAATACAACAGATTTTCAGTTCTTTTAAAGAAGCCCGAAGAGATAATTTTATTTGTTAAGTTCTCAGTAATTTCATCATGTGATAAATCAAGAATTGCAACCCCGGCATTTTTGATATCCATGCTTACTGCGAATCCAAATATCAGAATCTGGGCTGCAGGAATCCCGAATAAGATAAAAAGAGTCCTGTAGTCCCTGAATATGTGCAGGAATTCTTTTTTTATAAATCCCAGAAAACGTTTCATAGTTATCTATTAGCCTGTTTATTATACAAAAACATTCAATCTCCCTGGTATTTGCCCCCCTGTTCCCCTAAAGGGGGGTTAAATCCCTACATATATGAGTATTAGCCCCCCTTAAGGGGGGTTGGGGGGCTGTCGGGTCTCGCAATCTTAATAAACACTTCCTCAACCGTTGTCGCATTATACTGATTCTTAAGATTTTCCGGAGTATCAAGAGCAACTATTTTTCCTTCACTCATTATCGATATCCGGTCGCAATATTCGGCCTCATCCATATAATGTGTTGTTACAAATATTGTTATTCCGCGTGCTGAAGTCTCATAAATCATCTCCCAGAATTGTCTCCTTGTAATTGGATCAACTCCTCCGGTAGGTTCATCAAGAAACACAATCTTTGGTTCGTGCAGAACAGCCACGGAGAAAGCAAGCTTCTGCCGAAGCCCAAGCGGAAGGTCTGCTATTATTCTGTTTTCATATTCCTGGAATTTAAGCTTTGCCAGGAGTTCAGATATTCGCTTCCTGATAAGTTTTTTTTTCATCCCATATATTCCCCCATAAAGGATGATATTTTCTTTTACAGTCAAATCCTCGTAAAGTGAGAATTTCTGAGACATATAACCTATATTTTTTTTTATTTGTTCGGATTGTCTGTATGCATCAAATCCGGCAACCTTAACCTCACCTGATGTAGGCTTGGAAAGACCAGAGAGTATACGGATAGTTGTTGTTTTTCCGGCCCCGTTCGCACCAAGAAATCCGAATATCTCACCTGCAGCAACCTCAAAATTAAGGTTATCATTGGCTATGAAACTGCCAAATTTCTTCACCAGATTTTTAACCGATATAACGTTTTCACTCATATATTTTCCATAAGTTCCAGAAACCTATCCTCTATACCGGCTTCGGCTTCCTGTACAACAGCATCCGCCAGTCCTTGCTTAATTAGAAAGTCATTCAATGTGTTATCAACAATGTCATTTTTAAATGTAACATGAACTGAATCGCCGAAGGGATATGCCGTATGTGTTCCCGGATAATCCCTCAGGGTATTTAACAGCTTGTATTTTTCGTGCGATCGCACCATGAAAAGTTTTCTGCTGAAGCCCTCCCTTATGTTTTGCGGAGTATCGATCGATAATATTCTGCCATTTTGTATCAGTGCAACCCTGTCGCAACGCATTGCTTCATCCATATATGGTGTCGATACTAAAATTGTAATATTGTGTTTTCGAAGCTTTGCGAGCATATTCCAGAACTCTGATCTCGATACTGCATCTACACCTGTTGTTGGTTCATCAAGGATAAGAAGCCTTGGTTTGTGAATCAGAGCACAGGAGAGGGCCAGTTTCTGCTTCATTCCGCCAGAGAGTTTTCCTGTAAGTCGCTTTTTGAATGGTTCAATGTGAGAATAGATGTCAGAAATCAGGTCATAGTTTTCAGCTACTGTGGTACCGAACACTGTTGCATAAAAGTTAAGGTTTTCTTCAACAGTCAGATCCTGATAAAGACTGAATCGTCCTGGCATGTATCCTATATTTTTACGTAATTCTTTATAGTCATGAATACAATCCAGTCCAAGTACTTTTATGCTGCCTGCATCGGGCAAAAGGAGAGAAGTTATGATTCTGAAAAGAGTTGTTTTTCCTCCGCCATCGGGACCAATAAAACCAAATACTTCCGATTCATCTACTGAAAAGGAAATATCAGTCAGAGCCTTTGTAGTTCCGAAACTTTTACTGATATCCGATGATTCAATGGCCTTCTGCATCTTATCACTTTTTGAATGGGGAGAAAATTGCTTCCCCGGGCATTCCCGCCTTTAGGAAACCATCATTTATAACATCAATATTAACCGCATAAACTAATGTCACTCGTTCCTCTTTTGTCTGAATTATCTTTGGTGTAAACTCAGCCTTGCCGGAAATGAAACTAATTATCCCCGTATATGAACTGAAATCTTTTTCCCCTTTATCTATTCTAACGGTACATTCCTGTCCTGTTTTAACAGATCCCAACTGTGCACCGCTCACATATACTTTTAGTTTCATCAGAGACAGATCGGCTATCTTGACCAGTGGTTTACCAGCAGCAGTTATCTCCCCGGCCTCGGAGTATTTTTCTATTATAGTTCCTTTGATCGGACTTTTAACTGTGCTTCGTCTTATCTGTTCATTAACTGTTGCTATTTTTGTCTCATTAACAGAAAGTTCAGCTGCCACAGATGCTTTTTGAGTATTATTAGAAGCTATCTGCTTTTGAAGAACAGCTGTCTGCCCTGTCAGATCATCGAGTTGTTTCTGAGTAGCAGCATCATCTTTAAGCATTCTTTCTAGCCTGGAAACATTAATATTCAGATTTTCGATCTGCTGGGTTAGAATTGCATTTTGCGCATTGATAGAATTGATGCGGGTTCGTACACTATTCATTCCTGCATCAATCTCTGATTTTTGAAGATGAAACATGGTTGTGTCGATAAGAGCAATTGAAGAATCCTTTTCAATTTGAGAACCCTCAAGCGGTGTAAACTTTATGATACGTCCATTTGTCTCAGCTGAAACTATAACTTCGGTAGCCTCAAAGTTGCCAAATGCATCTGCCAGTTCGGTTTTACTTTTGCAACCGGAAAGAAGTACGACTACAATAATTATTAATGATCTGGTTTTCATATTGGTATGTTGTTTATTATTTAGTTCATTTCTTGCCTCTATTTTTTACCCCCAACCCTTTTTTCACTGAAGGTTTTGCCCCCAATCTCTCTAAGGGTTTTGCCCGCCCGCCCCCCCTGAAAGTTTTGCCCCCCTGCCCCCTAAAGGGG
>DATCHE010000009.1:0-6269 GCA_036508535.1 Bacteroidales bacterium
AATATTCACTTTCATGTTCATGAGAACGCTTTTAAAGACCTTGTTTATACACCTGAAGCTAAAATGGTTAAGCTGAATATTGAGGGAAAAATATATAAAGCAGTCCTGAAAGATATGCAATTCCACCCGGTAAAGGATAATATTTTACATGCAGATTTTATTGAAATTTTTGATCATAAACCTGTTACTATAAATATTCCGATTAAAGTATCGGGCGACTCCGTTGGTATAATTGCAGGAGGAAAATTGAGTATTAAAAGAAGAACTCTCAAAGTAAAAGGGTTAGCAGAAAATCTGCCTGAATCTTTAAGTATTGATATAACTAATTTAAAAATTCACGAAGGAATAAAAGTAATGGATCTGTCGTATGATAAGATTGAATTACTTGATGCAAAAAAATCGATGGTACTTACAATTGCTACATCACGTGTTGCAGCTAAAACTGAAGAAGAAGTTGCCGCTGAAACCGCTGCCGAAGCAACACCGGAAGCTCCTGTTGAAGAAGAAAAAAAGTAATACCAAATTAATTTAACAACAATCAGACTTGATGAAATATCTGATAGTTGGCCTGGGGAATGTCGGTGAAGGGTATAAAGATACCCGTCATAATATAGGATTTACAGTATTGGATGCCATGGCTTTGGCATCCAATACTTCGTTTATAGACGGACGTTATGGAGCCACCTGTGAAATCAAATACAAAGGACATACACTAATTCTGCTTAAGCCATCCACATATGTCAATCTCAGTGGCAATGCCGTTAGCTACTGGCTTAAAAAGAAGAATATTGTTCTTGAAAATATGCTGATAATTGTAGATGATCTTGCAATCCCTCTCGGAAGTATCAGAATGAGACCAAAAGGAAGTGACGGTGGCCATAACGGTCTTGCTCATATAACCTCTGTACTGGCGACTAATGAGTATCCAAGGATCAGAATCGGTATTGGAAATAGTTTCCATAAAGGCAGCCAGGTCGATTTTGTACTGGGAAAATGGACCCCACTGGAAAAAACGTTTCTGGAAGAAAGAATCTCAATAGTGATCGAAATGATCAGATCATTTGCATTTGCAGGGCTTGAACTGACTATGACTGCATTTAATAAAGTGGGGAAGGTGCCGGAGCCTGATTCTACTGCTTCAAAACTGCCCACGGCAACAAAGGGCCCACCACCAAACGGCCCCCCTGCCCCCCTAAAGGGGGGTTAATGCTCTGAATATGTGTATATTTCAATAAGCTGGTAAGAAATAATCATATGGAAGAGAATAGAAACATAAGGATTGATAAATTTCTTTGGTCGGTCAGACTTTACAAAACAAGGAGTGTTGCTTCAGATGAGTGCAGGAAAGGGCGAATACTTATAAATAATATTCAGGTAAAACCATCCCGGATAGTTCTTAAAAACGAAATCTTAGTTGTAAAAAAACTGCCGGTTATCTTTACATTCAGGGTTATTGAACCAATTGAAAATCGTGTATCAGCAAAACTTGTTGAACAATTTATAGAGGATCTTACAAGTGAAGAAGAAAAGGCGAAGCTGAATATCAAACAGGTGGGAGGAATTGTTTACAGAGATAAAGGTACAGGCCGGCCAACAAAAAAAGAAAGAAGGCTTATTGATAAACTCAGAGATGACTCCAACGATCTTTAAATGGTGGTATAAAGACGTAATATTCCAAAATATGTTGTTAATGTATTTCTTATTTTAACAGAAAAACTCCCTTTTTTTTATCTTGCGCCATACAACTTCGGGACAACTGAATTATTTGTTTTGACTGAAGTTCATTTTTATTATAAATGGGAAAAGAAAATATTGAAAAATATTCTGCCAGATACGCTCTCTTAAAGTCAGTCGCTGGTTTTTGGCATAATAAAATTTTTTACAGGAAGGTGATTGTACTTGGTCGCGAAAATATTAATCCCGAACATCACCTGATATTTGCCCCAAACCACCAGAATGCATTGATGGACGCACTTGCTGTTCTTTTTACCCAGGATGGACAATTGATTTTTCTTGCAAGAGCCGATATCTTCAAAAAGAAAATTGTTGCAGCCATACTCTACTTCCTCAAGATACTTCCTGTTTACAGGATAAGAGATGGATTCAGCAGTCTTAAAGGTAATGATGAGATTTTCACAAAGACCATCGATGTACTTAAGAGCAAGAACGGACTTGTAATACTGCCAGAAGGTGACCATGCCGGTTTCAGAAGGTTGAGACAATTAAAAAAAGGAATCTGCAGAGTTGCCTTTCAGTCAGATGAAGCAACCGGATTTACTTTAAATATAAAACTAATACCTGTTGGAATTGATTATTCAAATTATAGCAGATTCAGACAGGTACTTACAGTTGTTTATGGAAAACCTATAGAGGTATCGGAGTTTTATGAATTGTACAAAGTAAGCCCGGAGAGAGCTCTCAACGAATTGCGATCAAAGCTTTCCACTGAGATGAAAAATAACATGGTGCACATCGAATCTGAAGAGGATTATGATGCTATAGATGAACTGAGAGGTTTGATAAACGGAAAGTTCAGCGATGACATAAAGTCTCCCAAGTTTTTCCGGGACAGAGTGCTCATTTCAAAAATAAATAATCTAAGGGTTTCCAATCCAACTGTTTACGGGAAAATATGTGCACTCAGTCTTAATGTGAAGAAAAGGGCAAAAGATCTGAATATCAATTACAAGCTTTTAGAAAAGAAGAAACATCCTTTAGGTTGGCTGATTGCTGGTTTAATACTACTACTCATTACATTTCCATTGTTCATTTACGGCAATATTTTCAATTTAACTTTTCTTGAAATTCCTAATCTCCAGATAAAGAAAATACGCGATCCTCAGTTTCATTCTTCAATCAGGTATGGTCTTTCTCTGGCACTTGCATTCGTATTTCTCCCAGTTTATCTGATACTGTCTGCGGTCATTTTTGCTTCCTGGTGGATCGGATTCCTTATTTTTCTTACGTTGCCCCTCTCCGGACTGTTCGCCTGGAATTATCACCTCCAGTTTCAAAGAATAATGGGAGGATTCAGGATCAGAAGCTTTGTAAAAAATAAAAACGAAGAATTTGCTCTCCTTAGGAAAGAGCACACTGAACTGATTAATCTGGCGACAATATTATAGAATGAAAAAAGACAAAATGTTTGTGGGCAAGGTGGTCTGGATTACCGGAGCTTCGTCAGGAATTGGAGAGTCACTTGTATATGAATTTATTAAACTTGGCGCCAAAGTCATAGCATCATCAAATGATCTGACAGAGCTGGAAAGAGTTAAAAAAATATGCTCTGATAATGAACATGCTATTCAATGTGTTCCATTTGATCTGGCTGACACTTCCGAAATATCTAAGATTGTTGAAGAACAGGTAAATATCTTTGGAAGAATTGATTTTGTACTTAATATTGGCGGAATAAGCCAGAGAGCAAGAATCGATGAAACACCCTTATGGCTCGACAGAAAAATTTTTGAGATCAATTATTTTGGAACCATTGCATTTACTAAAGCAATACTGCCTTATATGATCAGGCAGCAATCCGGACATATTCTTGCAACAAGCAGTATATCAGGACGTTTTGGATTTCCGCTTCGTTCAGCTTATTCCGCATCGAAACAAGCCCTGCATGGATTCTTCGAAACACTCTATCTTGAAAATAAGAAATTCAATGTGCGATCGTCTGTTATTATACCTGGCCGAGTAAGAACATCTATTTCTCTTCATGCTTTGGATTCTTCAGGAAAAGAACATGGAAAACTTGACGACGGACAGGCAAAAGGTATCTCAGCGGAACATGCCGCCAAAATTATAATCAGAGGAATAGTAAATAATAAACGGGAAATACTTGTTGGTAAAGGTGAACTTATTATGTTGCACATAAGAAGATATTGTCCATGGCTTTTCTTCAGAATTGCAGATAAAATAAAATCAACTTAAAGAAATTAACAACAATTCAAAAACAATTATAAGCTTATTTTATAATTCTTATAACCCCCTTTCTAATTTCCCCCAGGGGGGAAAAGTTTTTCTCCTTCCCATGTGTGGGAAGGTTGGGAAGGTGGTTTTCATGAGAAAGAATAAATTCAAATAATATGAAAATAAAAGGATACGTTATCAGTGGCATTCAGCAGATAGGAATAGGCGTTGAAAATGTTGCCGAAGCCTGGAAATGGTACAGAGATCAATTCGGAATGGATTGCAGGGTTTTTGAAGATGAGGCTGAAGCTAAACTGATGCTGCCATATACAGGTGGGGAACCAAGGAGCAGACATGCCGTACTGGCTCTGAATCTTCAGAGCGGTGGCGGATTTGAGATCTGGCAATATAAAGGCAGAGTGCCTGTTAAAATAAAAGAAGAGATAAGGATAGGCGACCTGGGTATTATTGCCTGCAAGATGAAGGTAAAAAACATTCAGGAAACTTTACGATTGTTTCAAAATAATGGGATATCGGTTCCCTTAAGTACATCTGAAGATCCATCCGGAAAAATGACCTTTTTCATGAAAGATCCCTACGGTAACCTGTTTCAGCTGGTAGAAGCAACAGACTGGTTTATGAATGAAAAGAAACCTACCGGAGGATCATACGGAGCAATTATTGGAGTTTCTGATATTGAAAAATCGAGGGTTGTCTATTCTGAAATCCTGGGGTACAATGAAGTTATTTACGATTCTACCAGCGTATTTTCCGATTTATCAAACTTACCAGGTGGATCTGATGAATTCCGCAGGGTTCTGCTTAAAAGATCGAAACCCTTTACCGGACCCTTTAGTAAAGCTCTTGGACAGAGTGTTATAGAACTCATAAGCACCACCGGGAAACCGGGTAAAAAGATCTATGAAAACAGATTCTGGGGCGATCCGGGTTTCATTCATCTCTGTTACGATATGCGCGGTATGGATGAATTGAAAAGTTTTTGTGAAAGCATCGGATTCCCCTTCACTGTCGATAGCAAAAAGAGTCACGAAGGCAAGAGTTTTGATATGGGTGAAGCGGCAGGCCATTTCTCCTATATTGCCGACCCTGATGGAACATTGATCGAATTTGTGGAGACACACAAAATGCCTATTATGAAAAAATTCGGCTGGTATTTTGATCTGCGGAAACGAGATCCTGATAAATCACTTCCCGACTGGATGGTTAAGACCTTAAGGTTCTCCAGAGTAAAATAACCAAGGATAGTAATAGGAAATACAGGATCAGGCCTTCATGGCCCTCGCCTCTTCTACTTTTCGTAATACTCTCATTACGTTGCCTCCCCAGATCTTGGTAATATCTGCTTTTGTGTAACCCCTGCGAAGCAATTCAACTGTAATATTCTTCATCTCAGCAGCTGTTCTGCAACCTTCAACTCCTCCTCCTCCATCAAAATCGGTGCCGATACCAACATAATCAATACCTATTACCTGTACAACATGATCGATGTGATCAACAACATCCTTTACGGTGGCAGGTTTTTCATATAATTTTTGAATCTCCCTGTATTCTTTACGTACATTTTTCTTAATTGAATCCGAAAGAGTATTATAGTCAACGTATTTGTTCTGAACTTCTTTTAGTTTGTCGTCCATTTCAGGATTTGGTTCAGGTGTTTTAAGATAATTGCTGAGAATGCAAATCTGTATAACCCCGTTATTTTCTTTAAGGGCAAGCAACATATCGTCGGTAAGGTTCCTGGGGCTTCCGCATAACGCTCTGCATGATGAATGAGAAGCAATTACAGGTGAATTTGTAACTTTAAGAACATCATAGAAAGATTTATCCGAAATATGCGACACATCCACCATAACGCCAAGCCGGTTCATTTCTTTTACAACTTCGGTTCCGAAAGGAGAAAGTCCGTTATTCTCAGGACCGGCAGCATCGGTCGAGGAATCACAAATATCATTATTTTTTGAGTGTGCAAGTGTTATATATCTGGCTCCCAGATCATAATATTGTTTAATTCTGGAAATATCTTTACCTAAGGGATAACCATTTTCAACTCCTATGAATGCAGCAATTTTTCCTGATTTCCATATCCTGTATGCATCGTCGGCAGTAAGAGCTATTTCTGCCATTTTCGAATTTTTTGCAACATTTTTATGTATTGCATCGAAAATATTTAGTGCTTTCTCATGCACTTTATTATAAGATGAATCGTTTCTTGATCCCTGACCAATAAAAACGGCAAAGAATTCGGAGTGAAGTCCTCCCTCAATCATCCTCGGAAAGTCAACACAACCTGCATCATGTCTGAGTCCCAGATCAAAAGTTGAATCCGAAAATTCCAT
>DATCHE010000010.1:0-14122 GCA_036508535.1 Bacteroidales bacterium
TTCATTTCCCGGCCGGGGTGGTTGATTTATGGAACAGGCCTACTTAGGCTGAGGCAGCATTAACAGGGATAAATTCCTGAATAGCTATGGATTTATTGTATTAAGGTTTGAAAACAGATTTGTATTCCAGGAACCTGAATATATAATAAGTGAGATAAGTAAAGTTATCAATAAAAAAAGAGAATCGATATGATAAACCAATCAATCACCCCGGCCGCGATAGGCTATTGCAATACATTTACTATCATTGTTCTGCGGCCACCCCTCCTTCAAAAAGGAGGGGAAATTTTTTCCAATCCTGTATTTCAATACAAACCTTAAGTTGACGGCTATGGGGATGGTGGTGAGTATGTTTTAGAAACAAGAACCGAACGAAGTGAGCTCGGCGAAGCCAAATGCCCGATCTGAAAGATGTGTATAAAGGGTAGTCCTTCAAAAGGAGGGGAAATATTATGAACGAACCGAACTTCGATTTTCTAATTATTTAGTCTTTATTGATCCTCCACGTAAAGTCTAATTCAGATTCCTTAGGTTGACGGCTATGCCCCTAACCCCCTTCGCTTCGCTCTGGGCTGGCTCTCCAGGGAGGGGAACTATAAGATCCTCCCCCTCTCCCATTCTCCCATTCTTACTTCTTATGGTTCCAGCAGCAACTCCTCCTGATCCTTAAGTTTCTTCCCCATACTGATCAGCTTACTTCCGATACGGCAATCGAGACATTTTCTTTTTTTGCAATATTCATTTCTAAGTTGTATCAGCGATTGCGAATAAAAAGCTGATTCAGCTAAAATTCCTGTAATTTTCCATTCATCCAATATGTTGTTTTTCTCGGCAGGAATATTTTCCAAAAATGTCAGAGCTCTTTCACAGATATCCTGATTGTCCCTGCTTTGGCCGTAGACAAATAGTATGGGTATGACTGCATTAATAAGTATTATTTCCGCTGCCTGTGTTCCGGTATTCTTAGAAACTCTTATGCTCTTCTTCCCAAAAACAAAATGGTTGTCCCAATAGTCAGATGCTGAAACTTCTAAAACCTCCTTTAGCTGAATTATATCTTTTGCCTCTAAAATTTTAGAGAATATTCCTCCTGCAACTGAAAGCAGTGCGGCCAGTTGTGATATTCTCACAGTTGGAAAATTAGAAGGTCTCAATCGTGAAAACTTCCACAGCCAGCCATGAATGGGCTGAAGTGAGTATTTTACTGAAAGTATTCTATATTCCTTTATCAGGTCGCAGTAATACTTATCAGCAAGTGCATCTTTAAAAAGTCCCTCTTCAAGCATTCCTGCGGTTCCAAAGAGAAGAGCTTCGATCTGAAACCTGTTATCAGCATGCTTTCGGATTATCCTGAAAGGAAGTGCAGTAGCGAGCATCCCGAATGGCTCTGTATTGACCCTGAATCCAAAATACCGGGTTAATAACCTGTAAAATGTTTCATCCCAGTCATTACCGGTTTGTTCAAATGTTTTAAGAATAAGTTCTGATTTACTCTGCAATCTTTCAATAACCAACGCATTTAGCCAATGTCGGATATAGATGTTATCGAGCTTTTTAATGTCACCCTGACAGGCAATTATATAAGGATTATTTACAAGGGAAATGTATTTTTCGTAGAATGAGGGATCATATTTTATTTCTATAGTCATCAGCTCCTCGCCACCGGCGGTAAAAACCTTTTTATCGTTTTCTGATACTATATGCAGGATAACATTATTAAATGCCGGGTCGTATTGATGTCCATGAAGATCAAAGTGGGAGGCTTTTGTATGAATTTCTACATTACCTGCCCATACCGTTCCATCAATAGAGATGCGGGAGTTGAAAAAATCAGGACCGGAGTCAAGGTTATATTCACCTTGGTGTACCACAACAATTCTATTCCCGTCGTTATCGACAAGCTTTTCTGGGTCATATAACCTGTATTTCCACAAGTAATGAAGAAACTCCTCTTTCATTTTAGCACGAATTTAAGAGTAAGCAACGAGATTATAAATGTATGAAATTTAATAATATTATGCAATAGGAAAAGGCGTAAAAGGGCCAGAACAATAATTTAAGTATTGGAAGGGATTTAAAGAGACGAAGCAACCCCAACTAATTAAAAAAAGAATTTTCAGATCAGGTTGTGCTCGGAGAGATATTTTTCCATTTCGGTTTGCATCTCTTTTGCTTTTTCACCTGCAACTTTGTCGAAATTTTCAGTAGAATCGGAAAAGATGATGCCTCTTGAGGAGTTGACCAGAAGTCCGCATTTACTGTTCATCCCATAATGTACAACATCATGCAGGCTTCCCCCCTGTGCTCCTACTCCGGGAACAAGAAGAAAATGATCGGGAATTAACTGTCGTATTTCTTTGAGCATTTCGGCACGGGTTGCACCTACAACATACATCATATTATTAATGTTACCCCATTTCTGTGAAACAGATAATACCCTTTCAAACAGTTTTATACCGTCTTCATTATGATACTGAAAATCATCGGCTCCCTTATTTGAGGTAAGGGCAAGAAGGACAACCCATTTATCACTGTAAGAAAGGAATGGAGTCACAGAATCTTCTCCCATATATGGTGCAACAGTAATTGCATCGAAGGGCATATTTTCAAAAAATGCCTTTGCATACATTTTTGAAGTGTTTCCGATGTCACCACGTTTTGCATCAGCAATAACGAATATGTCGGGATAATTTTCCTTAATATACCTTACTGTTGCCTCAAGTGTTTCCCACCCTTTTGCACCGTAGCATTCATAAAATGCCACATTCGGTTTGTAAGCTACTGAATATTTATGAGTTGCATCAATTATTCTCTTGTTGAATTCTAATACCGGGTCTTTTTCTTTGAGGAGAAAAGATGGGATCTTATCAATTTCCGAATCCAGTCCGACACAAAGAAAAGAGCGTTTACTAACGATATTTTCAAATAATTTTGTCTGATTCATCATCAACCGGTTTAGATATTACTCTCTTTCAGCCGTTCAGCATTTTCAGCCATTTGCAATTTATCAAGAACCTCCTGTATGTTACCATCGAGGATTGAAGGCAGGTTGTAAATAGTCAGATTGATCCTGTGATCGGTCATTCTTCCCTGAGGATAGTTATATGTCCGGATCTTAGCAGATCGGTCGCCGGTTGAAACCATTGTTTTTCTTCTCAGAGATACTGCATCAAGAAATTTCTGATATTCAAGATTATAAAGTCTCGTTCTCAGTTCTTTTAAAGCCTTATCATAGTTTTTGAGCTGTGACTTTTCATCCTGACATGTAACTACAATACCTGAAGGAATATGGGTAAGTCGTATTGCGGAATATGTTGTATTTACCGACTGTCCACCGGGACCGGAAGAGCAGTATGTATCTTTACGTATATCTTCTGTTCTAAGGTCGATATCGAATTCGTCGGCTTCAGGCAGGACAACAATTGAAGCTGCGGATGTATGAATACGTCCTTGTGTTTCAGTCTGGGGAACCCTTTGAACGCGGTGTACCCCTGATTCGTATTTCATTGTTCCATAGACCTTATCACCAGTTACAGCCAGAACTATTTCCTTGTACCCTCCTGCTGTTCCTTCTGAAGTATTTGTAACATCAACCTTCCATCCTTTTGATTCGAAGTACTTACTGTACATTCTGAAAAGATCGCCGGCAAAAATACTTGCTTCATCACCCCCGGTTCCTGCTCTGATCTCCATTACAGCATTTTTATCATCCTCAGGATCAGCAGGAATAATAAGCATCTTAATCTCTTCCTCCATATCAGGAATGCGGGCTGTCAGATCATCAAGTTCTGCTTTAGCCATCACCCGCATCTCGTCATCTTTCTCAGTCAAAAGAAGTTCTTTGGTGCTGGTTATATTAGTAAGAGCGAGCTTGTATTTCTCATATGATTCAACAATAGGTACCAGATCTTTATATTCCTTATTCAATTTGACATACCTCTTCATATCCGAGAGAATCTCAGGTTGCGTAAGAAGCTCTCCCACCTCTATGAACCGTGTTTTAACACCTTCCAGCCTCTCAAGAATAATGCTGTTTGCCATAACATAATAATTTTCAGGGTGCAAAATTAATAAAAATGGATGAAGAAATTAAATCTTTTTTTGTTTTGGGTTAAATAGTTGTTCCTGTTCAGAATTTTGCTTGCCTTTTCAAAATAATTTGTTCCTGAGAAGATGGTTTTTTCTTTTCAACTTAATTTAGCCCGGAGGTATTGAACAGGCCATATTATATCATCACCAAGCTCTCTTGCAGCGCTCAGGGGGAAATATGGATTTCGGAGTAACTCCCGTGCTAAGATCACAAGATCAGCTTTTCCTTCCTGAAGAATAGATTCAGCCTGACGGGGAGAAGTTATGAAACCTACTGCGCCGGTTAATATCCCGGTTTTTCTCACTGCTTCAGATAATGGAACCTGGTAACCCGGACCAACAGGTATACTGGCATTATAAATATTACCGCCTGATGAGCAATCTATCAAATCAACGTCATGGCTTTTTAACACAGTAGCAAGTCTGACGCTGTCTTCGGTTGTCCATCCTCCTTCTGTCCATTCGGTTACAGAAATCCGGACAAAAAGCGGGTTTTCAACAGGCCAGACTGTTCTGACCTCATCTACGACGAGTTGCAATAACCTTATACGATTTTCAAAAGAACCTCCATATTCATCGGTACGTCTGTTACTTAATGGAGACAGAAATTCACTCAGCAGGTAACCATGTGCACTATGAATTTCAATTACATTAAAACCTGCATCCTTTGCCCTCAATGCGGCTGCTTTAAAATCCGAAACCACTTTCATTATACCCGCTTTGGTTAATGCTTCAGGAGCCCGGTCTTCTTCACGGAAAGGGATAGCGCTTGGCCCAACAGTCTGCCATCCATTTCGTTTTTCGTCGAGTTGTTTTCCGCCATTCTGTGGCACGGCACACGAAGCTTTTCGTCCAGCATGGGAAAGTTGGATGCCGGCAGCTGCACCCTGTTGTTTAATAAAGCTGACAATCCTGCTAAACCCCGGAATATGTTCGTCGCTCCATATACCGGTATCAGCATTGGTAATCCTTCCTTCCGGTGAGACAGCTGTTGCCTCTGTAATAATTAGTCCGGCTCCGCCTGCAGCTCTGGTACCAAGGTGTACCAGATGCCAATCATTTGTAAAGCCGTCTGTTGAAGAATATTGGCACATAGGAGATACTACGATTCTGTTTTTTAAGGTAATATTCTTTATCTGAAGGGATGAAAACAGTTTTGACATATCATGAAATATTTATGATGCGTTAAATAACTTACAAAGGTAAGGTTTTAACTTAATAAATCTTCCTCTAAACAAAAAACACCTACACGGTTTAATGTGTAAGTGTCTGATTGTTTGAGTAGCGAGACGGGGGAATGATCCCCGGACCTCATGATTATGAATCATGCGCTCTAACCAACTGAGCTATCTCGCCAATAAAACTTTTTTACTATTCTTTTTGCGGGTGCAAATATAATCAGTTTGTTACAAATTTGCAATAAGTTTTTTAGTTTCATTTTTTTTTCTATATTGCAGAAATAGTTTGCACTAAGAATATGTTTTTATAATGAGGTTGAATTTCGAATTGGAATATACGTTGAATTGTTCACCAAAAGTGCTCTTTTCACGACTCAGCACGCCGGAGGGATTAGGTGAGTGGTTTGCAGATAATGTAAATGTGGATGGTGATATCTTTACATTCTTTTGGAATAATTCCGAGTCTAAGGCCCGGCTTTCTGCCCTGAAAGACAATAAACTGGTTAGATTCGAATGGTTGAATCTCGAAAATGAGGAAGAGAATTACTTTGAATTCCTGATAAATATTGATGAGCTTACAGGCGATCTTGCACTTATAGTTTCCGATTATGCCGAACCAGATGATAAGGAAGATTCAATGAATCTTTGGAATTCGCAGGTTGCAGATCTGAAAAGGCTATTAGGAATCTAAAAAAAGTAAGTAATTTTGCTTCCTAATAAAACTGTAAGTGAAAAAGGTTGATAGTTTTGTTCTTAAATCATTTATTGGTCCTCTGATATTTACATTTTTCATTGTACTGGTTATTCTTATCTTACAGTTCCTCTGGATGTATGTAGATGAACTGGCCGGTAAAGGCCTTGATTTTAAGATTCTTAGTGAACTATTGTACCATTTTTCACTCACCTTTGTACCAACCGCTCTTCCTCTGGCAATACTGCTCGCTTCCCTGATGACATTCGGAAACATGGGAGAATTCAGTGAACTATCAGCTTTGAAAGCTTCCGGAATACCACTCCAAAGGATTATGCTACCATTATTCATTCTGGTGGGATTAATTGCGATTGTCTCTTTCTTTTTTTCAAATAATGTTCTTCCGTATTCATCTGATAAGGCAAGAACACTCCTCTGGGATATACGTCGTAAGAAGCCTGATATTAATATTCAGGCAGGAACTTTTTATAATGGAGTGCCTGACTTCAGTATTAAAATAACAACAAAAGAACCGGTTACAAACCGTCTTGATAACCTGATAATTTACGATCACCGTGAGAGAAGGGGTAACACTTCCGTTATTTTGGCTGACTCAGGCTATATGAAAACAACCCCTGATGGTACCGGTCTGATTATGATCCTATATAACGGATATTCATTTAATGAGATAGAAGAGAAAAACGTGAGTGGTGGTTCCAGAAAATTCCCGTCCAGATACGATTATTTTAAGGAACAGGAAATTGCGATCTCGCTTACAGGGTTTGATCTGGAGCGAAGTGAAGAGGGTCTGTTTAAATCGAGTGCCGCAATGTTAAATATTTCACAATTATCCTATTTCATAGATTCTCTGAACCAAAGATTAAGTATTAAGCGCAACGGCCAATTTTGGGAATTCAACAACACTAAAATTTATCAGGTCAGAAACTATCTTCCGGTGAACTTAAACGAAACACAGCCTGACACTCTGTCTCAAAAGAGGTTTGACACTGCAGCCATTTTCGACTCACTTTCTGTTGTAGATAAAAAAGCAGCTTTGGTAAAAGCAATTGAGAATCTTAAAGATGGTAATAGTTTCATGGTTCAGAATAATGAAGGGACTCGTTATGAAATTAAAAATCTCAGAAGATTCGAAGTTGAATGGAATAAAAAACTTACAATGTCTTTCGCATGTATAGTTTTCTTCTTTATAGGAGCTCCGCTTGGTGCGATAATCAGAAAAGGGGGCCTCGGTACACCTTCGGTAATTTCGATCTTTTTCTTTGTTGTTTTTTATGTCATTTCAATATCCGGGCAGAAACTCGTGGAAAATATTGTAGTTGGCACATTTGCAGGGATGTGGGCAGCTTCATATATTTTATTACCAATTGGGATTTTCTTAACATATAAAGCTACAACCGATTCTGTTATTATGAACATTGACACTTATCTTATGCCCTTGGTAAAGGCAAAGAATTATTTATTCAGAACCCGCATGAACAAAGAAAGCAGGAATTCCGTTATGGACTAAAATGTAATTTTAAAATGAATAGTATTAAGCTGAATACAATCGAAGAGGGTATTGAAGATATTAAAAACGGGAAACTTTTGATTGTGGTTGACGATGAAGATCGTGAAAACGAAGGTGATTTTATTTGCTCCGCTGAACTTATAACTCCCGAAATTGTCAACTTCATGGCCAAATATGGGCGTGGAATAATATGCACTGCACTTCCGGAAGATAGATGTGAGGTCCTTGATCTGAATCTTATGGTAGGAAATAACACATCTATCCACGAAACGCAGTTTACTGTCACGGTCGATGTAATTAATGAGCAGACGACAACAGGAGTATCAGCTAAAGACCGGGCTCTCACAATTAAAGCTCTTGTCGATCCATCAACAAAACCAACTGACCTTGGACGACCCGGGCATATCTTTCCCCTAAAAGCAAAAGCAAAAGGTGTATTGAGAAGGGCGGGGCATACTGAAGCTGTCGTTGATCTCACGCGTCTTGCCGGTCTACGACCAGGTGGTGCGCTGGTTGAAATTATGAATGATGATGGATCAATGGCGCGGCTCGACGACCTTCAGAAGATCAGCGAGAAATTTGGTATTAAAATAATTGCCATCAAAGACCTGATAACTTATACACTCGAAAGAGATTCAATAATTGAAAAAGGCGAAAGAGTAAAGCTACCTACTGAAAGGGGTGATTTTGAGTTTATTCCTTTCCGTCAAACAAGTAATGGTATTGAGCATGCAGCTCTTGTTAAAGGAAACTGGACAAAAGATGAACCGGTTATGGTGCGTTTGCATTCTTCATGCTTTACAGGTGATATATTCGGATCGCTGAGATGCGACTGCGGTACACAGTTACGAAGGGCCATGGAGATGGTTGAAGCAGAAGGAAAAGGTGTCGTAATATATCTCAGCCAGGAAGGAAGAGGCATCGGTCTTTTGAACAAGATTAAAGCTTACAGGCTGCAGGATGAGGGAATGGACACCGTTCAGGCAAACATCAAGCTTGGTTTTGGTGAGGATGAAAGAGACTACGGAGTAGGTGCCAGTATTATGAGGGAACTGGGTTTGGGAAAAGTGCGTCTTATTTCTAATAATCCTGTAAAAAGAGCCGGATTGGAAGGTTACGGGATTAAAATAGTTGAGACAATTCCTCTTATTATTGAATCAAATCCACATAATAAGTTTTACCTTGAGACCAAAGCAAATAAGATGGGGCACAATCTTACATGCTATAAACATGTTATTAAGGATTGATTTATTTATCAGGTTTATATTTTAATTAACTTTTAATGAAAAATTTCAGGATTGTATTTATGGGAACACCTGATTTTGCAGTAGCTACATTAGGCTCACTGCTCATGAATGGGTTTAATGTAGTCGGGGTAGTAACTGTTCCAGACAAACCAGCCGGAAGAGGAAGGAAGATAAGAAAATCAGCTGTAAAAGAATTTGCAGAATTCAGTTCCCTGCCAATATTGCAACCTGATAACCTGAAGGATCCGGATTTCATCTCTGAACTAAAAAAATTAAATGCCGACCTGTTTATTGTAGTTGCTTTCAGGATGCTTCCTGATGTAGTATGGAAAATGCCGGCAAACGGTACAATTAATCTGCATGCGTCACTTCTGCCAAATTACCGTGGCGCTGCTCCGATTAATCATGCTATTATCAATGGCGAAACAATTACCGGAGTAACTACTTTTTACATTGATGAAAAGATCGATACCGGTAAAATCCTTCTCTCAGAAGAGGTACGGATCTTCCCTTTTGAAAATGCGGGAGATCTTCATGACCGCTTAATGAAGCACGGGGCCATACTTATTATTAAAACACTTACCGACATTGCTGAAAACACAATAAAACCAATTTCGCAGACAGTACTTTTAAAATCAGGAGAACCCCCTAAGCTGGCTCCAAAGATCCACCTACAGGATTGCATTATTGACTGGAATAACGACCCTGTAAAAATTAATAACCTGATCAGAGGGCTGGCCCCTTATCCTTGCGCAAGATCCTCCTTCAAAAACGAATTATCAACACATTCATTTAAAATATTCGAAAGTCAGCCCGAAATTAAGAACCACACATATAAGCACGGACAGATAATCTCCGATGGAAAACATATTATTAAAGTAGCTTGTAAAGATGGATTTATAAATATTGCCAGTCTGCAAATTGAAGGAAAAAACAAGATGACTACGGTAGAATTCCTTAGAGGATTCAGAATTAGCGATTATTCCATCCCTGTTAGTTGACCGGTTTCATTGTTCTTAACCATAACTTTTTACCTGCTTCGGGTTGAAACCCGGGTTCCATCCTGTTCATTTCATATAAATTATTCAGCTTAATCCCATATCGCTGACATATAAGATACATCGTATCTCCTTCAATTGTAGTGTAAAAATCTTTACCTGGTTCAGCTCTTTCCCTTTTCGGTTGAAGATAAAGAATCTCTCCCGGAACAAGTTCAAAATCACTTGCAAGTTCATTGTATCTGGCAAGTTCCCATTTCAATAACTGGAACTCATTATTAAGCTTTTCTTTTGTATCCCCATCCTTCACTATTATATACTGTATCCTGTTATTATCCATAATCCGTGGAACTCGTGCCTGAACTGAAGTATAACCATTTACAGAAGAAACCGGTTTCTCAGTAGTACTTTCTATAGCCTGCACCGGAAGTGACTCTTTTACCGGAACAGTTGTCTGAGGCGGCAGGCTGGTTGAATTATACCCCTGATCAAAATACCATAAATTATTTTCTTCTATTTTTCTGATAAGCATATTTGCATAGTCGGGATTTGTTGCATACCCGGCTTTTTTCAGGCCGCGTGCCCACACTTTATATTCTGTAGGGTCAATATCAAAAAGAAAACGATAGCGCGATTCTGATTTCAAAAAGTCTGAGTGATCATAGAACGACTCCTCAGCCTTCGAGTATTTTCTGAAACACTCATTTCTTCTGTCGTCATTATGTCTGATTGTGGTTCCGGTCCAATCACTGTGACACTTAATACCGAAGTGGTTGTTACTCTCCCGTGCAAGCCGGCTTCGTCCGAAATCTGATTCAATCATGCCTTGTGCAAGGGTGATACTAGCCGGGATTCCTGTTCTTTTCATCTCGCTCACAGCGAGATCTTTATAGGTGTTAATATACTCGCCGGCTGTTAGTCCTGAACCTGTTGAAGAAACTACCTGTTTATTAACCGAGCATGAGAAGAGACCTAAGCTTAAAACAGTAAGAAAAAATAAATATATCCTATAGAGCATCCCAAATATGTTTCCGACAAAAATAGAAAAAAAACGCTACCTTTATAACCCAAACTGGATAAGAGTGTTATGATAAGAACGATCAATCTCACGTTTTCGTACATTGAATTTGAAAACCATGATGAATTAGATTCTCAGGACAGGGACCTTATTATGGCTGCAAGAGAAACTGCCGTAAATGCATACGCTCCGTATTCAAAATTCAGAGTCGGAGTTGCAATCCGTCTTAAGAGCGGAACGATAGTACGGGGAGCGAACGTTGAAAATGCTGCATTTCCGTCCGGTGTATGTGCTGAGAGAAGCGCCATTTCCAATTCGGTTTCAAATCATCACGATGATAACCCTGTAGCTATGGCAATTACAGCTATGACAGAAGATGGTCTTACTGAATACCCGGTACCTCCTTGTGGCAATTGTCGTCAGGTAATTGCTGAAGAAGAGTCGAGAATCGGAGATAAGATTAAGATTATTCTCTCCGGGAAAAACAAAACCATTATAATAAATAGTATTAGCAGTCTGCTCCCATTACAGTTCAATAATAAGAACCTGAAAGTCAATCTTCCCTGACTACCAGCTGGAACCCGGCACCATGAATATTTTTAATAATAAGATCAGGATCGTCTGCCAGAAACTTTCTTAATTTTGTAATATAAACATCCATACTTCTGGCGGTGAAATAATCATCAGAACCCCATATTTTTTTCAAAGCTTTCTCCCTGCTGATCAATTCATTCGGATTTATTGCAAGCAATTCAAGCAACTGTGCCTCTTTGGGTGAGAGTTTCTTTTCATCATCACCCAAAGTAAGTGTCCGGAGTTTGGTATTGAAAACAAATTTACCTATTTCAAGAATGTCTTTTACATCGCTCTGAAAATCACGTCTTGATAGTATTGCCCGTATTTTTGCGAGAAGAATGTCAGTATCAAATGGCTTGGTAACATAATCATCACCTCCTACCCCATAACCTTTAAGGACATCTTCTTTCAGTTTCTTTGCCGTCAGAAAAATTATTGGTACCTCGTTGTTTATCTTCCTTATTTCGTTGGCTATTGTAAAACCATCAACATGAGGAAGCATGATGTCGAGTATACAAATATTAAAAAGCCCTTTCCTGAAATGGTCCATTGCATATTTGCCATCGTCGACCCATTCAACTGAGTAGTCGCTGAGTTCGAGGTATGACTTAAGAACTGATCCAAAGCTCAAGTCATCTTCTACCAGAAAAATCTTAACAGGTTTGTTGCTCATTTTTAGTTCTCACAATTAAATGGAATAAATATTTCGAACCGGCTTCCTTTGCCTGGCTCACTGAAAACTGCAATATTGCCTTTATGGGCATCAATAATTGCCCTTGCATAGTTTAAGCCAAGACCGAATCCCTTGACATCATGTACGTTACCAGAACTTTGCCGGTAAAACCTTTCAAATATTTTACTCTGAACTGCTTTAGTCATACCAATACCTTTATCCTCAATTGTGAGGATTATCCCTTTATCGTTATTCCTTGTTGAAACGGATATATCAGGTGAATCAGGTGAATACTTGATCGCATTATCAAGAAAATTGCTTACCAGGTTGGTAAGATGTTCAATGTCGCCATATACGACAGGCTCCAATGCATCAAGATTTAAAACAATTTTTCCATTTCGTTGCTGAACATGAATATCAATAGTATCTATAGCGCGTTGAATAATTACATGTAATGAAACATTTTCATAAAGGAATTCAATCTCCTTCTTATCGAGTGAAGCAATCTGAAGAATTGTTTCTACTTTTTTATTCATCCTGCTGTTCTCCTTTTTTATCATACCGATGAAATGCCGGATACGATCTTCATCATTAATAACCTTGGGATTTGTTATTGTATCAGCAGCAAGAGAAATTGTGGCGATTGGCGTCTTGAATTCATGAGTCATATTGTTTATGAAATCAGATTTCATCTCTGATATTTTCTTTTGCCTGATAATGAAATAGAGGCTTAATGCAAAAGTAACCAGAATAAACAAAGAGAAAATCATAGAGCCACCCAGTATCAAGGTCATAGAGCCTAAAACATAATTAGTACGTTCAGGAAACATCACAGATAAAATCAGATCCTGATTGACAATATTTCCGGGAAATAACCTTACCATATATTTACTCTTCAAAAAGTCATTTTTCTGAGATTTTTTTAAAGTACTATCCTGAACAATACCGTTTTTAATTAATGCAAACTGATATGGTGTATTTATCAGCGAAAAAGTTAATGATTGTTTTAGAGCAGTATTAATCTCCTTATTATCAAGCTCCAATAACTTTTCTGTTTGGTAAATTTCTAAAATCATCTGGTCTGGCAGATTCTGAAATTCACTCTCTCTTTTTTTTAACCAGTCGAAAAAATCCTTTTGTCTGATAAAGTCTACCATGGTGTTAGCATTCTCCACTTCTTTCCTCTTTACAACTTTCAATTTTCCTGATTCATCATTAGATGTAACAACAAATGTTATGGAATCAGGAAGAATTGAATTAGCGCCTTTTAGTATGTAGGATTTGTTAACTGTTGTTATTTTCTGATCATGAAGACTCCCGGTAACGGTCTGATTTGTTATACTCACGCTCATATTATTTCCGGGAACTGATGAATAGGTCCCAATGCTCAGAAATCCGGAAATATCATTTGCTGATTCATTAAATGATAATGGTTGCGTCAGCATAAAATTATTAAATAAACTCATTCTTCTCGAAGACTCAATAGCACGTGCAGCATCACTAAGACTTACGCTTACTGCATAATTGAAGCTTTCGTTCCTAATGCTCACCGCATTCCTGATCCATACGATTTGAACCCAAATGATACCTATAATAGATAAAAGCATCATACTGATAAGACCGGTGAATTTCATCCTGTTCATGACACAAAATTAAAATATTAAGTCATCAGTAAGGCAGTATTTAACTTTTCGTTAACTCTAATTACTCAAAGGACCACCTCAACTCACCCCCATCCCCTCTCTACTCCGTAAAGAGGGGCGTGCACATGATCCAATTTCTACTATGTTCAAGAACTTTTCTTTTCAATGAACACGAGTATTTAAATAAGTTTCATTTTTTTAAGGACTTTCTCCATATTAAGAAGTTCTTCATTTACACAATATTCCTTATGGTTATGCCTAAATCTGGGTATGGTGATCTCCCCTCTTTACGGAGTAGAGAGGGGCCGGGGGTGAGTATGTTTTAGACAAAAGAAATGCCCGATATGAAAGGTGTTAGAAGGGCCGGGAGTGATAATATGCATTATGCTATAGCATTCATAAAGACAGACCAGATATCACCTTCGGGAAAATGGGCAGTAATTGAAATCTGTTCTTTTTTGACAGGATGGACAAATTCCAG
>DATCHE010000011.1:0-42050 GCA_036508535.1 Bacteroidales bacterium
CCTCGATAAGGGTATCCGTTTTTCCAAGATCGTCGGCAATGCTAACCAAGGCCGATGATACAGGAACCAATTCAGGTTGATTAAAATAGCTTCCGGATTTGCTGATGGTAATTACATAAGGACCGGGTCTGTCTGTTATCAAACCTTCTATAACAATATTAGGTGCTGCCACATTCAGATCTACATTGATAATTTTTTGACATCCCGGGAATAATACAAATACAAGGAAATAAAAAATCATCTGGAGACTAAAACTACATCCTATTTTCGTTTTTTTTGTCATTGCAATTTCCCTTTTAGAATTTGAAATTATAAGTAATGGCCGGAACAAAGCGGAAAAGGGATAGCTGTACGGCCTGCATTTTTGTTGGGTCATTTGGGTCAGGTTGGAAATTGATAGCATAAGCATTTGCACGTCCATAAACATTATAGATAGAAAAATTCCAGTCGCTTTCAAACCTGTTGGTTTTTTTTCGCACCCATGTAAGCCCGATATCCAATCTGTGATAATCAGGCATCCTGTATCCGTTTCTTCCGGTATAGTACGGAACGATATTTCCATCAATATAATAACGTCCGCTTGGGAACGTTACAACATTTCCGCTGCAGTATATCCAGGTAGCTGAAAATGTAAACCGGGGATTTAATTCGTACATACCTACAATGGCTATATTGTGAGGTCTGTCTTGTTTTGCAAGAAATGTTTTACCACCATTGATATCTTTGAACTGCCTTTCGGTTTTAGATAATGTATAACTGATCCAGCCTGTAAGCTTTCCATATTTTTTCCGTATGAGAAATTCAGCGCCATATCCCTTGCCATTGCCAAATACCAGCTGTGCTTCAACTTTGTTATTAAGTATCAGGTTTGCTCCGTTTCGGTAATCAATTTGGTTTTGCAGGGTCTTATAGTAAACTTCAACAGACGTTTCAAACATATTATTATGAAAATTTCTGAAATACCCCAAAGTGTATTGATCAGCAATTTCCGGTAAGATGTTGATATTACTTGGGACCCAAAGATCGAAAGGAGTGGTTGAGGTAGTATTAGATAACAAATGAATATACTGACGGGTACGTGCATAAGAGGCTTTAATTGAGATTGAGTCGTTTATAATATAGTTCAAAAGAATCCTTGGCTCAAATCCACCAAAAGAGTTAAATATTTTCCCTTTAGGAAATGATGAAGAATCTACTACATCAGACACTTCATTGTAGGTGTAGATTGTACCGGGTCCGATGGAACTAAAGACTGAATATCGTAATCCATATGTTGCTTTAAGATTTTTTGAAATGGATTGTTCGTTGGAAAAGTAAACGGCATTTTCAAGAGCATACCTGTTATCCATCGATCGGATACGAAAAATATCGGTACTATCTACTTTACTGGGAACGAATGTATGATAAATAGAATTTATCCCGAATTTTATGGTATTATTAGAATTCAGATAATAATGGATGTCCTCTTTGAAGTTCCAATCTTTGATTTCTGATAATACCTTCATTGTCATATTACCAACAGCCACATTAAAATTATAGCTGTACCGGTTGAAAATCAGTGAAGTGTTTGAAAAAACTTTATCGCTTACTACATGGTTCCATCTTGTTGTTGCGGTAATATTTCCCCAGTTTAAGCCCATAGAACCACCAAGGTTGAAATTATCTCTGCCAAGGTAACATGAAAAATACAACCTGTCTTTTTTTGTAATCTCATAGTTGGCTTTAATGGTTAGATCGTAAAAGTAAAGGGTTGACTTTTTTGCAATGGAATCTGATCCTTTCCCGGGAAGAAATTTAAGAAAGACATCAGCATAAGTTCTGCGACCTGTAATCATAAAAGAACCTTTGTTTTTCATAATAGGCCCTTCGACTGCTAAATGTGAGGCTATAATTCCAATGCCTCCGGAAATATGATATTCTTTGTTGTTCCCCTCATTCATTTTAATATCCACAACAGAAGACAAACGTCCTCCATATTCAGCCGGGAAACCACCTTTATATAATGTAATATCTTTTATAGCGTCGGAATTGAAAGTTGAAAAAAATCCCAGCAGATGAGAGGGGTTATACACAGGCGCTTCATCAAGCAAAATCAGATTTTGATCAACGCCGCCGCCTCTCACATAAAAACCTGCATTACCCTCTCCGGCGGGGGATACTCCTGGTAGCAGCTGAATGGTTTTTAAAATATCTTTCTCCCCCAGAATTACCGGGATATTCTGAATTTCTTTAACATTAATTTTCGAAATCAGTTCTCCTGAAACCACATTATTATTACTTCTTTCCCCGCTAATTGTAACCTCTTTGAGAGAGATAGATTCTTCTTCCAGTTCAACATCAATTTTTAGGTTGTCAATTAAATCAAGTGAAATGGTTTTGGCTCTGTATCCCAGATATTGTATAATGATAGTATACTTTCCTGCAGGAAGCGAAAGTGAATAATATCCATAGGAATTTGAATTTATACCGACAGTTGGCCTCTCTTTCGGATAAATAACAGCACCGCTTAGTGTTTCACCGCTTCTGGCATCGCGGATAAAGCCACTTATTGTCACTGATTTTGGTGCCTCAAACTCTGATGGCTTTGGGTGGATAGCTAAAAAGGAAAAGTTTAGTATTAAAAAGAAGATATTCAGTATCATTAATATCGGACTATATGAAAGTATATGGCATATGTTTTAGTGATTGAATCAGCTGATTATGGTGCTGAATCACTTTACGGTGCCAAATGTAACTATAAACTGTGTTTCGGATGCTTTTGTTGTATAGAATGTAAATATATTTATTCCTTTCTCTGCTTTAAGTCAGGTTATTGAAACAGGATTAAAATAAATTCAATATTTTAGGAATAAATATAATTCCTCCGACAATAATGGATATAATTGCTGAAATCAGTACCGCAGCGGCAGAATAATCTTTGGCCATCCGTATTTTTTCATTCCACTCTGGCTGAACAATATCAGCTAATGTCTCAATTGAAGTGTTTAATAGTTCAGTAAGGAATACAATGCCAATAACAATTACAATCAACGACCATTCGAAAGCATTGATATTAAGAAGCATACCGGTTGTTATCGCAACAATTGCTAAAACCAGATGAATTCTGGCATTATGCTCATTTTTCAATAATAACACTAGGCCTTTAAACGCAAATTTAAAGCTCCCAAGCCTTGATTTGAATGAGAATTTATCTCTCTTCATCTTAATCTTTAACACACCTGACGCTCAATCCATATTTTTTTGAGACGGAACCCAAAGAGGAACCGGCCTCCCGGTAATATAGACCAAGAAACCATTCATTATCAGAACCAATTTCCGAAGCTGACCAAAAGCCAGTGTAATATTGAATAGCGGTAAAAGAACCATCAATATAACGAAAACCTGAAGGCAAAGCAGTAAAACCGCTGCTGTTTGTTGCTCCTGTATTAGGTGTCATCCAATGTTCCGTTCCGGATTCTTTCATTTTACCCATATCTGAAATAGTGTCCGTTAAAAAGTCCCTCAGTAGTTGCCACTCTTCTATGTCCGGAATATGCCACCCGTCTGGGCATAACTTTCCAGTGCTGACGGGAAACCCATTATACAAAGCTCCGTAAGCTGCACTATTTGTTATATCGTTATTATACCAGCAGTAGCCGGGAGATTCAAGGTCTCTCCAGGTTGCAGAATCCCTTACCAGGGAGATTTCTGTTCCGTCATTTAACACAGTGGATTTCAGGTTTTCTGCCATCCATATCTGGGTTCCTGCTTTTATTGTTTTATAAGTATTTCCTTCGAGATCAATAACCGGTCCCGGGGGCTCTTCAACCTCCTTTTTACAGCTATAAGAAAGAAGAACAATGAGCGTAAAAGATAATATGCAAGTTTGGAATTTCATCTTAACATTATCCTTTAATCTGAAAAATTGATATTTGAAGTATCGGTCTTTCAAATTTTTAATGCAAGGTACAAGAATAAATCCTTATTGTCCTTTTAGAAATGACAACAAGTAAAAAAATATGAAAAAAAGATCCCGGCACAAATAATAATGCTACTTCTTTTCGGTAAGTGCTTGTTTCTCTTTCAGATAATCGATACGACTCTTAACGGCTTCGACATACTTAGGACTGAAGCGTATTTTATTGGTTTTATACCTCTCCATAAAGAGCTGGTAGTAGTGAAGCGCATTTGGAATATCGTTGAGTTTCTCATCATAAATGTTGGCAATATTCATGTCAATGTTCATATCCGGTAAGTATTTCTGACCCTTAAGATAGCTCTCAATAGACTCAGTGTAAAAACCATCTGATTTTAATATCTCAGCAAGTGAGACATAGTTAAAGCTTAATCGCACTACAGCCGGCTCGAGGGTTCTTAAAATACTTCTATAATAGTAGGCGCTGCTTTTGAGATCGTTAATTTTCTGATAATTGCGTGCCAGAAAATTTGACACTTCAAAATCAGAAGAATCTTTTTTAAACGCGATCAGAAAATATTCAATGGCTTTAACCGGCTGAAAGTTATTACTATATCCAATACCAACACGTTTTATATATAGAACCGTTGAATCACCTGTAGCCAGGATTTTCAGATAGTCATCCATTGCTCTTTTGGTATAATTATATGAAAAGTTCAGCGCTGCCCTTCTGATATAGAGATCCAGATCTGTAGAATCGATTTCAATACCTCTTGCAAGTAATTTCAGAGCAGTATCAGCTCTGCGGGTGGAAGCATAGAGAAATGAAAGATTCTTAATTGAACTGATATTTACCTTGTTCAAAGCTAATGATCTGTTGTAATACTCAATGGCTGTGGGGTAGAATCCCATCCTCAGATATACAAACCCTATCTTATCAATAATTACATAATCTGATGAATCATTATCGTAGAATCTTTGATATATTTTTAAGGATTCATCGTAGCTTTTATCCTGCATATATATGGATGTCAGGTAGTAAGCATACGACCAGTTCGTGGTATCAGATTTGTATAGGCTTTCCAGGATAGGTTTGGCCTGTTTAGTTTTTCCTTTGGCATAATAACCCTTTGCAACCATAAATTTATAAAGGTTATTTTCAGGGGAGATTGAAGAAGCTTTTAAGAAACAGTCAAAAGACTTATCTTCTCGTAAGTAATTCTGATAAGCCAGCCCCATCTTATAATAAATCTCTGAGTTAAGTGTGTCGGCAGCGAGAATCAGCTTGCAGGTGTCAATTACTTTTTTGTAATCACCCCTGATTAACAGGATATCAATTTTTGAATTATCAGTTTTTATCTGGGCAATTGCGGAGTGAAAAATAGTGAAAGCAGCCAGAAAGAGAGTTACAGTAATTTTATTCATTTTATTTAAATTATTCATTATTAAATAAATAACATAAAATCTTATTCTTCCGGCATGGAAGAAACAGATTACTTAAATATATAACGAATAAATTAGTTGTGCAACAATTTATCTGATTGTTTTTTTCAACCAGTTGAGAGCCAGATCTGGCCATGCTGATTCTGTTCCCCCATTGCGTGCCAGGTTGAATCCATGTCCTCCTTTTGGGAAAATATGTAGTTCGGCATTGATATTAATTTTCTGCAGCCCTTCGAAATATAAGATACTATTCTTTACAGGGACTGTTTTATCATCTGCAGCGTGAACAAGAAAGGTTGGTGGGGTCTTTTCTGTAATCTGCAACTCATTTGAATAGAGCATGATAGCATCAGGTGATGGATTATCGCCAATAAGGCTCCTTCTCGATCCAGCGTGGGTAATGGCAGCATCCATTGAGATTACCGGATAGATGAGCAGTGAAAAATCTGGTCGGGCGCTGATTGTGTCAGTCACTTCATAAACTTTATCTGCAAAATGTGTAGAAAGAGTTGAGGCAAGGTGACCACCTGCTGAGAAACCAATAACACCAACTTTTTCAGGATTTATTTTCCAGGCAGCGGCATTTCTTCGGATTGTGCGCAGCGCTTCCTGTGCATCCTGAAGCGGACCGATTGATTTATCTTTCATTATTAAATCGGAAGGCAGACGGTATTTTAATACGATTCCGGCTATGCCATTATCGTTTAACCAACGGGCGATGGTAATTCCCTCGCGACTAAAGGATAGATTGGAATATCCCCCTCCCGGGCAAATGAGAATTGCCATACCCGTTGCTTTGTCAGCCTGAGGCAGAAAAACAAACAATGACGGATCTGTTACCTTTGCAAAACTGGAAAATTCTCCATTAGTTTCGCTGGCTCTTTCAACATAACTTTCATTTTTTATTGAACCGGGTACACCTGATGGCCAGAGCTTTAAAGTAGTGTACTGGGCACTACTGTTAAATACCAATATGTTAAAGAAGAATATTACAAAAACAGACTTTAACGGCTTCATAATTTATAAATTTATTACTCCAAAGTAGTATTGAATGAATAACTGGTATCAATACTTTTGATTATTCATATTCCTGTTATATCATTTTGACATGCTTACTTTTAGTACTTTTAATTCATGTTGTTTGAAATTCACATTTTCGTCTTTCTTCGAAACGGATACTTCAGCAGTATATGGGTTTACCCATTGACGGTTTCCGTTTAGAGGAATTTGAATTTTTGTATTTACCTCTCCGGCTTCCTCGTTGAAAATAATATAGTAGTGTTCATTTCCCTTAATAACATGTCTATACCGTATATTCTCTGATGCGGGTATTAAAACAAGGTCGGGGGCTATTATTTTATCAATTGAAGAAATAAGATTATCAGATGTTTGATATAAAATGGCTCCTTTAAAGAGGTTTGCAAATTTGGAATTTTCCCGGATGATCAGACGGCCGTCTTTTGCAAGATTCTTCAAAATTGGTTCAGCCTCAGCTGGAATATAGGATAACGTATCGAGGACTATGGCACTATATGTCATTCCTGCAATATGAACCCCTTTAGAATCTACTTTTGCATCCTCCCAGAGTTGACGAATTTCGAGGTAGTTAAAGTCGCGCTGACGCTGAAAACATATTTTTGCTGGTTTATCGGGAAGAAATGTTGCTTCTGCCAGTATTGCTACGTCGCATATCTGTTTCGAGTCGGTGTTAATCCAACTTAGTCTGCTGCAGGCATCGGCATAAGGTTTGTAGTTGTTCCACCAGGCAGAATGCGGACCAACGTCAGGTGGACGTTCATCGAATCGGGGCCCCCTAATGGAATAAAAGAAAGCATGAGGAATCAGAAAATTCTGACCACGGACAAAGCACCAGCTTGCGAGCCACTCCATCTCGTCAAAAGTAAGATTGTGACCATAAGCTCCATAAAGCTCATTGGAGTTTCGTCGAAATCCAAGGTGAAGCATAGAACTTGAAGCGCACTTTGCCATGGTTGAATGTTGCCCCTCAAGTGCCTTTGGTCCTGCCTCAACGTAGCGCCAGACAAGGTCTTGTCCGGGTATCTGAAAATATCGTTCTGCTCCAATATCCATTGATCCGGCGGGATGACCCATTAGTGAGATCCCATGGTCTTTGCACCAGGTTCCCAGGCGTTTATAATAATTTTCTTCGAGGCAGATATTTATGGCCCGGTCGTAATCAGCACGATGTTTTCTGGAATCGGGCAGGTCGTTATACCAAAGATCAGCAAGAAAAGGTTTAAAATCATATCCAAGTATTCTGTTGATTTGTGTAAGTAAATTTGCGTTTCCCGGAACAACGCCCCGGGCGCCTCCACGACCGAGAGCAGAGGGTTCGTCAGTAAATATTCCGAGAATGGTTGTTCCGAAGTATTTACCAAATTCTTTTGAATAGCGATCGTATACTAACTCCATAAAACTTGTCACAGCATCGGGGTTCAGGATGTCGCCTGCCGCAGGAGTCTCTTCCTGCAGGCGCGGACCATCTTCTTTGAGGTAATGAAGGCCACGTATAACACCTCCGGATGCCTGGTCAACAATTGCAACACGTTCACCTCCAGGACGATCGATCGTTGCGATTAAATTTTTACCCGCAGTGGGTTGAAAATTCTCCCCGGGTTTAAGATCAATTTTTGCAAGTCCACGGGCTGCATGGTTGGGATTTTTTGCAACTACCTGACCGCTTGATGAGCCGGATGGATACATTCCTTCGTCATAAAGCACGACATGCATCTTTCTACGTGCAGCCTCACTTATTGCTACATTCATTGCATGAATCATTTCAGGCCCCAGCCATTTTACATTTTCCGGCAAACCTATTCGGGGATGAATGACAAATCCATAAACGCCATGCGCCTCAAAATCAGCTATCTGACGTATTATTTCTTCATCTTTTAATGTATCATTCCAGAACCAGAAAGGCATTACAGAAAACTCGTGCGGAGGATTGATGAATTCTTTGGGAAGGCCTTGGGAATTTAGGATTCCAATCACCCCAAAATTTAGAAAAACTACTAACAGAATCGCTTTGAGATGATGTTTCATATCTTAATGTTTAATTGATTATTTTGATTACGTCTGCTTCAAAGATAGCAAAAAATCGATCACTCATAATCGGTCACTTACAAATATAAAGATGCTAAATCAGGATTTATGAGAGTTTAACTAAAAGCTACCTTTGGGGTAAAGGGGTTTTACTCTTATTTCTTAGGGAACCATGGAATAAAAGCACTGGTTTTTTCAATATATTCTTTGTATTCAGCTTTTTGTTCTTTCAGGCTTTTCTCGAGAAGTGCAACACCGGAAACTTTAATTATGAGGGCTGTCATAAGAACTGATCCAAGAACAGGAAGATAGCTGCCTGAGGCAATGCAGATAAGTCCGTATCCCCACCATACAGCTGAATCGCCAAAATAATTAGGATGACGTGTAACCTTCCAGAATCCTCTATTTAGCACTTTGCCTTTATTTAATGGGTTGGCCCTGAAGACAGCAAGCTGAAAATCTCCACCCGTTTCGAATGTAAAACCAATAACCCATAAAGCGATACCTGTGTAATCTAAAACCCCTAAAGCATTGGGATGAGTATAGTATTGAGCTCCTAGGAGTGGTGCAGAAATGAGCCACATCAGTAATCCCTGAAGAAGGAATGTCTGAAAAAAGCTTATCCACCAATACCTCTTTTCTCCATATTTCTTTCGGAATTGTTTATAACGGAAATCCTCGCCTTTCCCAAAGTTGCGCCAGGCCAGATATGCTGAAAGCCGAAAACCCCATAAAGCAACCAGTGTTGTTATTATGATTTTTCTTGGTCCAACATCTTCTGTTTTAAGAAAATAAAAAACAGCAGTGAGTATAAAACCGAATCCCCAGAAGAGATCAACAATACTTACATTTCTTAGTATTACGCTAACAACCCATAAAAGAGTCATTAAAATCATAATGACAAGAAAAGCCTGCAGAAAGATCTGGAAGAAACTCATATATTTCAGGGTTAATCGAAGAGCAGAGCTACTGCAGCTGCACCAATTCCTGCGTTGGCTCCTATAATCGGAGAGATATTTACAACCGAGGCTGGTGTTTTATTGGTAAGTATTTCCATTTTTTTTGAATACCAACTGGCGGCCTCCGGATTGCCTGCATGAAGGACAATGTAGTTCCAGATAGGTCTTTCGCTGCTTAGCCTTCTGATATGCCCCATAACCTTTTCCATATTAGCTTTCTGGTTAAAAGCTTTATCGAAAACTATAGCTTTTCCGGATTCATCTATTGATACTATAGGGTTTATATTCAGGATCCTGGCGATCAATCCTTTTGCAGCTGAGAGACGCCCTCCCCGGATAAGATATTTTATGTCTTTGACACTAACGAATATCCGTACATCCTTTGTCCATTTTTCGGTCATTTCCACGATCTTATTATGCGAATAACCATCTTCAATAGCCTTAGCTGCCCTTAAAACAAGTAGTCCAATGGCTCCGGAAAGATTCCTGGAATTTATTACAGAGATTGGTTTATTAAATTCTTTGCTTATTGCCATTGCTGCTTTCTGACTGCTGCTGAATGTACCACTTAATTTATCGCTCAGATGTATTGCAATTATTGAATCGTAATGTGAAGCTAGATGTGAATAAAGATTTGTAAAACTCTTTTCGTTTACCTGTGATGATTTTGGATAGTCTTTATTCTCTTCTAACAGGGTATAAAACTGTTCAGGTTGAATTGTGACTTTATCGAGATAATGATTCTCTCCGAAATTGATATTTATCGGAAGCATGTTTATCTGATAATTATCGATTAAATTCTGACCAAGGTCGCAGGTTGAATCTGTGACTAATGCTATTTTCCATTTTCTGTTATAAACAACTTCACTTTGACGGACCATGTCATCGGCCTTTTGAAAAGCTAGAGTGCCCGTGTTTCTCAATTCGTTGAATAGTTCTGCAGGGGTATTAGTATGCAGATGTATTCTTCTCATTCTGTCAGAACCTGCAACAACAATAGAATTTCCGTACTTTTCAAGAGTCGATCGCAAGGTTTTGTTATCAATAAAACTATTTTTAATCAAAGCTTCGGTACAATACCTAAACTCAACTTTTTCTGGAATTGATTCTTCAATCTTTTCAAAAAGACCTGTTTCAGCTCTTACCCGGACTAATTCTTTCAGGTTTCTGCTTGAGATGAAATCAATTATACCTTCAACAAAAAAAACAAAACCTCTTGCGCCGGCGTCAACAACATTTGCTTTCGCCAGAACAGCCAGTTTTGATTTAGTTTCAATAAGCGACTTGTTAAGTACTGACAAAGAACTGGTAAACAATTCGTTGAAGTCATTTATCCTGTTTCTGTTGTCGTAGATATAATCTGCCCAGTCTCTTATAACCGTAAGCATTGTTCCTTCAACGGGATTAGAGACAGCCTCATAAATGTAACGAACCGAATTCTTGATGCTTTCTGCAAACTGCCTTATGGTTATTGTTTTAAAATTACCTGTTTCCATGCTCATTCCATACAGGAACTGTGCAAAGATAATCCCGGAGTTGCCACGGGCGTTAATAAGAGTGGTTTCGGCAATTCGGTCTGCAGTAATTTTATAAGATCTGTGAGGGTGAATAGAGTCAATTACAGCTCTGATAGTTGAGGCAAGATTTGTACCGGTATCTCCGTCATTAACAGGGAAGACGTTTATTTTATTGAGCTCAACCTGATGCTCAATAACTTTTCTGGCTCCTGCAATAAAAGTGTAATACAACCGTCTGCCATCCATTTCATTTAACGGCACTGGAGTAAATAATGTCATATGTCGTTAACTTACAAGTGTTTTACAAAGGTAATTTAAAATATTTTATTAATTAGCAAAGGTTCGTTCAATCTAGTATAACAACAAATTTCATGAATTGTTTTTTAAAATATCAGAATTAAGTAATTTTTACACTCACTTATTCTGAAATATGGAGCTGCATCGCATCCCGTACCTGCTGCCGTCTAGCAGTTCCCGTTATTTGAAGAGAGCACTGAATCAAGCAGTTTATGAGCAAAAAAAAGCCTCTTCCCATCGAAAATCGATAAGAAGATGCTTGCAAAGAACCTCCATACGGTGTTGGGGAGCTATATAATTTGAAAATTAATGAGTTACGGGCAAAAGATACTTATTTAATTTACATTTTTTTAAGGATCTGATTCCTTCAGCTACCGCTGTGGCATTCAGAATTGCACCGGTTTCGGTTGTGTGTGTGTTGTCGGTAAGAAAGTATTTTGCTTTTATCTCATCCTGCCCAATTGCTTCATATTTTTTTGCAATTATTTCATTAAGGTTTATAAAGAAAGCTTTCTCTGCCAAAGCAGATTCTTGAGCCCATTTTGCGAAATCTTCAGATGAACGTACCACTTTCCCGTCTTTCCACGAATTTCTTGGTATTAACGAACAAATTACCGGTGTTGCTCCCTTTGATTTTGTGTCGGAGGCGAATTTTCTCAAATACCAGCCAAAAGAGTGGACTATCTCATGTTTCTTTGTAAGGATATTGTCTATCTCTTCTGTTTCATCTCCTATCCCTTTTATAGTTCCACGTGCCCTGAAATTGTCATTTACCGGCCCGTTATCATTATGTCCGAATTGCATAATCACAAAATCACCGGGTTTTATCTGTGCGAGTACTTTGTCCCATAAACCTTCACTCAAAAATGTACGGCTGCTGCGGCCACCCAAAGCGTAATTTTTTACAGATATTTCGGTAGTGTCAAACTGCTGATACAAATAATCTCCCCATCCCCATAGTCCTCCGGCTCCTTTTCCACTTCCGTTCTTAACTGTAGAGTCACCGATAAGCCAGATTGTTGGTTTCTGTTTCTTTTCTCCGAGTGTGCCGGATGAAAGTATCAATGCTGATAGAATTAGAATAGAATAGCGAATCATATTATACAGAGTTTAAAATGGATTTTGATTTAGAATTTTGTGTCGATTGTTTTGTCAATCTTTTTATCAGGCAGAATTCCACAATTAATTGTCTGAAAATCAGAAACATTTTTAAGGATAAAGGAAACATTACCGGGGCCGGGAGAAGCTTTGACATTATTAAAAAATGCTCCTTTAACATCTTCCAGAATGAAAGGAGGTCTGGAATCATCATTTTCAAGCTTTATTTCTACATTGGTCATACTTATATTTTTGGCATGACGAATGAAGAATCCATACGCTGGAATTTTCCCGAATTCCTGAGGATCGGGATATGCTTTTTCCTTTTCCGGGACAACCAGAGCAGCCTGCTCTGCGGGTGCGCCACCTTTTAATAATAGGGTTATATTGTCCATTTTGATGTCTTCAATATCGTATCCGGGTATTCCAACAAGTAGCGAGGCATAATCCGGATTAACGCCATATGCCACAACGTTGCTGACATTAACTCTTCTTAGTTTTCCGACAGGTATTCCTTCCGGGCCTCTCATTCTTGAACCAATGCGCATAAAAAATGGAGCGCCCATAACATCTTTCATGGTAATGTTAGAAATTGAAATGTCTTCAAGAATTCCTCCATCAACTGTCTCAAGAGCAAGTCCCCTGCAGAATTCAAAAGTGCAGTTGGATATTGTGATGTTCCTGAATCCTCCATTTGATTCGGTACCGAATTTGATTCTTCCGGTAACTACACCGCGATCGGGCACTGTGCCTGCTTTTTCGCGTTTATAAGTTCCATCCAGAAATGTTCCTATATCAAATCCACTTACCGAACAATTGGTAATTGTTGCATCTTCTGTGAGACGTGCAAAGCCAAGAGCAAATGAGCTTTTTAATACTATTGCATCGTCCCATGGTGCATTTACGCTGCAATTTGAAATACGCACGTGACGGCAACAATCAATATCGAAGCCATCGCGGTTCGTATCGATCTTTACATTATCAATAGTAAGATTATCAACTCCGGTTGCAAGTAAACAAAAATGACCTCCTCTTAATATTGAGAAATCCTTCAGAATTACATTCCTGCAAAGCTTAAGAGCAATGGCTTTATTAGCAATACCGGGTGTTGGTGATCCTCCTCTGGTCAGACCGGTGGATCCAATAATCCATCCATTTCCGATAATTGCAATATTTTCAAGGTTTTCACCCCAGATTAGGCTGTTTTGCCAATGGCTATGTCCAAAATCCTGAAATTTATCCGAGGCGTTTGGTTCTGGTGCATCAAATCCCCCCTTTCCCTTGTTAGGCTCGGCAGCTATCAAAAAAGCGCCATTATCGAGGAAGAGAGTAATATTGCTTTTGAGGTGGATTGAGAAACTCAGATACTCACCAGCAGGAAAATAGATAGTTCCTCCGCCTGCTTCGGAAGCTGCAATAATTGCTTTGTTAATTGCATCAGTATCAAAATTTACACTGTCGCCTTTTGCTCCGAATTGACGCACATTGTAAAAGGCCGAAAAATCGGTACTTAATTTAAGATCTGGTTTTTGGCCATAGACGTTCAGTATTCCTGAAAAGATAGCCAATAGAAGTAGAAAAGGTTTTAGTTTATTTTTCATATTTTCATTTATTCTTGATTAAAAATTTAAATTTCATATGGTCAGGGAGTTTTGTACGAAGAACCCCGGAGGCTTGATTCAAGATAACATTAGACAAATATAGAAAAATTGATGAAACAAGCATGAATGGAATCAAAAACATTAGCGTAGTATACTATTATTTTATCTAAGAGATGCACAGTCGAAAAGGATTTATAATAATGAATATAGGCTTGTTAATTATTTGTTTAATAATCTGTTAAGTGTTTTTTCCGTGACTTCGATAACAGTTCCGTGACGTGCACCTTCGGGGAATACAATTTTATCCGAAATATCTTCCCAGATTTTAAGGTCTTTCGATGTCACAGCTCCATATTTCTTTTGAGTGTATTTATCGAAGTAGACAAACCAAGTGTTATTTATTTTAATTGAAGTGGGGCCCTCGGCCCAGTACTTTCCTGTAATAGGTTCTGAAGGAGCCGAGTATGGGCCATAAAGACTTTCTGATGTGGTGACACGAATATTTTTTTGAGGAGGCTTTGCAGTTTCATCTTTGACAAACATTACATAATTCTTTCCGTTCTGAATTATTGTTGCGTCGATAACATTAAAGCCTTTATCATAAAACAACTTTGTCTCAGAAAGTGTAACAAAATCCTTAGTGGTAATTGAATATATTCTGTGATTATAACCTGATTCTCCAGGATTCTCCGAAGCAGGAAACCTGCCGGGAATGGTTGTTGCCCAATAGATCAAAAATTGTTTATTTTTCTTGTCATAATTAATTTCAGGAGCCCAGCAATTCCTGGCTGTGGGTTCTTTATCCATCACAACCAGATATTTCTGTTCAGACCAGTTAATAAGATCCTTTGAAGAAGCGTACCCAATTCCATTTTCTGTCCAGCCTGCTGTCCAAACCATATGAAATGTTCCGTCTTCAGTTTGTATGACACAGGGATCACGCATAAGTTTTGATACTCCGACGTTTGGAGTAAGGTAAGATTTATCATTATTAAGCGTGGTAAATTTAAGTCCGTCCCTGCTATATGCCAGATGCAGACCATCTTCACCATTACCTTTGAAATATGTAAATAGAAATACTTTATCATTCTGAGCACCAAACCCCACCAGCGATAAAATCAGAAAAAGGGAAGATATAATTTTTTTCATGATCAGTGTAAATTTATGTTTAAATTGTAATTTGTTGAAATAAGGTATCAGGACGTCAAAAGTATTTACAAAAAGGGAATGAAATGAAGTTCCTGCCAATTTATATTAATTCCTTCAGGTTACCTCGAAATTCATAATTAAATCATAAACTCTTTTTTTAGTCTCATCAGGGGTAGGATTAAGTTCCTCAGTTGTGAATTTGCCGTTTTGGAGATCGATCCTCTCAAAAACCATCAGGTATAAGTCGAATATTATTTCAAGACTTAGCTGATACCTGGGTTCAAGAAGAGGCTTGATTTCTGTGATTATATCATAAGTTTTGCTGCGATACTCCCCGGCAAGAGAATAATACTGTTTAATAAGATTACGAAAGTTTTGGTCGACAGGGGCTCCGTGTGCGAATTCCTGCATTTTAGTTCTTGTAAGTCCGTTCTTAATTATCATATCATCAGCAAAATAGCTAAGGTTGTTAAGCTGGTCTTTCTGAAAGTCGCGTATAATATGTACAAGGTAACTAAAAATGGCACAGGGTGTTGCAGCCCATTTCACATCGAATGGAGGATCGATATAATTTGTATCAACTTTTGACAACCCGTTTAAATGTACAAAAATTGAAGCCGGCGCAACAGAAGCCCCCCCTGCATACTCAATAAAGGAAATTAAGGTGGGGAATCCGTCATTGTTAATGTCGTAAATCATTGAATTAGCGAATTCTTCCATCGGCCATAATGGAATCCTGAATTTTTCGATGGTTTCAATCAACTCAGCCTGGAGAGGGTTACATTCTTTTGAAATAATGATCATTTTGAGCCATTGGTCAACATTTGTAACAAATTCTTTCCGTTCACTGATTTCAATAAATTTGTTTTTTGCTTTGTAGTTATCTATAAGATCATCAATTCCCCGCATGAATTTATAGCATGTTTTGGCTGCACAAAATCTCTCTGCATCCCAGAAATTGGCTGCAATAAGTATATTCGGGTGATCTTTAATTTCGTGAAAATTGATTGAATTGAAGATTTTTATAAATATTTCTTTTTGTGAATTCATGAGTTTGCGCCGGTTAGGTCAATTTAATTGTTTATTGAGGATACGTTCAGATGTAAGTTTAGCTGAGAGCAAAACGTTAGGTATTCCGTTACCCGGATGAGTACTTCCGCCAACAAAGTAAAGATTTTTGTATCGGCTATGCTGGTTATGAGGGCGGAAATAACCCATTTGTAGAAGATTATGGGCAAGACTTCCGAATACAGAACCCTTTGAAATGTTGCAGGTACTTTCCCAATTTTCTGGTGTTATACAGATTTCAAATTTAATATGGTCTTCAATGTCTTCAAGACCAAGCTGTTTAATTCGTTGAATGACTGCGTTTCGTGTTTTTTTGGCAAGGTTATCCCAATCCTGTTTTTTCATCTTATCTACATGACCGGCGCCAACAACAAACGAAAGGGTATCCTGATTTTTGGGTGCAGCTGAGGAATCTGTCCTGGTCGGAGCATGTACATAAAAGCTGGGGAAATCGCTTACAGATTTATCTTTGAAAATACAGTCCAGTCCATCGCGGAATCCATCTGACAGAAAAACACTATGGTGCCCAAGTTGAGGATAAACCTTATCGAGGCCCCAGTGGTAGCATATAGCGGAACAAGAATATTTCATTCTGTCGAGCCGTCTTGACTTTCTCCTGTCAGGAAGTAATTTGCGGTAAACGTATGGAAGGTCTGCATTAGCTACTATAATATCTGCCTTGCTTTCAGACAGGTCTTCAAAGATTACACTCTCTGCTTTTTTATTTTTCACTCTTATTTCCTTAACCGGCATATTATAATAGAACTTAACGCCAGCTGAGTGAGCAGCGGACAAAAGTTTTTCGACTATGCTAAACATACCTCCTGTTGGGAAGAAAGATCCTTCTGTCAATTCTGCAGCAGGTACCATTGAGAATAATGCCGGAGAATCGAAAGGACTCTGTCCAACATAGATGTTTTGAAAGGTATAAGCCATCCGTAAGTGAGTATTACGGAAGAATTTTTTTACATATCTATAGTTGGAAATATAGGTCTTGAGTTTGATTAGCATGCCAACATTTTTAAAGTTAGCAAACTGAAAGATATTATCAAAGTTTCTTCCAATTAGTTTATTAATACCTGTTTGGAAGATTTCGTATCCGGCGGAAACATATTTCTGTGATTTCTTAAAACTTCCCGGCTCGATTTTTTCGAGCTGTTCTTTCATTTTGTTTTCATCGGTGGAAAAAGTGATGACCTCATTATTGTCGAAGTATATTTTATAGAGATCTTTCAACGGTTTTATACTGTTATTTTCGAAGAGGGGAACTCCAATAGAATTAAATATCTTTCGATAAATATCCGGCATCAGTAACATTGTAGCGCCAAGATCGAAACGGTGACCATCGCGTATCATCTGGCCACAACGCCCCCCCGGAGAAGAGTTTTTCTCATAAACGGTTACATCATAACCATTCTTAGCAAGGTAGATTGCAGTAGTGATACCCCCGATGCCTGCTCCGATAATCACCGCGGATTGTTTATTTGCCATACTATTTGTTATCCTTTTAATACTTTAAATTTTAACTAAAGACTTAAAAAAAACAGTTTTGTCCCAATTTAATGGAGCAAATTAGTAATTTCCTTTTTCTTTCTTTTATGGATTTTTAAAATGGTTTTACTGAATCAGTAAGTGGGTTTGAGTGAAATCTTAGTATCACCCTTTATTTCGAAAAGCCATTTTTCAAAGGGAGGAGCTCCGAACTTTCCGATAACGTTATTTGAAAAGCCATATCCTTCTGTCGGTTTCCCCACCAAATTTGTTTCCATTACACCATTAAGATTTTCATCGTGAAAATAGCGTACCGCAAATTTTCCGGGTTTAAGATTTTTAATTGAAAAGAGACATTTCTTCTCCTTAATGGCGCTCATCTCACGGGTAAGAACATTTTGTTTTTCATCAAAAACCTGAAGCATTATATTACCTTCATTATTTTTTAATCCTGTTATCTCGATTTCGAGGGAGAACTGTGCAGTTGTATAGTTTGAAATCACTATCAAACCAAAAACCAACCCCCAAATTCTGTACATAGCTAAAATTGTTTAATTAAGCAGGGCAATGTCTCCGCCGAAAAGATATGTTTTCCCTTTTTCGGTATTTGGTATTTCAATTACTTTTCCGTTATAGCTTAGTTTCAGGTTATTACCCAGTTTTGAGATGATTTTCGCTTGTTTCAGTTTCCCGTTTTCCCAATCTATGTCAACCTGAAACCCTCCACGGGCCATTAATCCATGTATGTAACCTTTCTTCCAGTCTGAGGGAAGAGCAGGTAATAATTCAACCTCTCCGGCATGACTTTGCAGAAGCATTTCTGTAATACCTGCAGTACCGCCAAAGTTCCCATCGATCTGGAATGGGGGATGGTTATCGAAAAGATTATTGAGTGTAGATTTTCTTAATAACGCAAGAACATTCTCATAAGCTTTGTCACCATCTCTCAGGCGGGCAAAAAAGTTAATTATCCATGCACGGCTCCATCCGGTATGGCCACCACCATTAGCCAGACGATAGTCTATTGTTTTCCTTGCTGCAGCAAGAAATTCTGCATTATGCTGTTGGGTTATCTGATTGCCGGGATACAATCCGTAAAGATGTGATATATGACGATGGCCTGGTTCAGCCTCTTCAAATTCCTCGGTCCACTCCATAATCCGTCCGTCTTTACCAATCTGAACAGGTGCAAGTTTCTCAAGTGTTTTTTGCATTTTAGTCCGGAAAGGCTTATCAAGATCAAGAATTGTGCTGGCCTGAATTGTGTTTTGCAGAAGGTCCCTGATTATCATGTGATCCATTGTAGGTCCCATTACCATACTTGCGGTTCCGGTTCCTCCCGGAATTTTAAATTTGTTCTCAGGGGAAATAGAGGGACCTGAAACAAGATATCCCGTCTTTGGATTTACGACAAGCCAATCCATGCAAAATTCAGCAGCCTCTTTCATTATGGGATATGACTTAGTTCTCAGGTAATTTATATCCCCGCCAAACAGGTAATGATCCCAAATATTCTGACAGCTCCAGGCAATCCCCATAGGCCACATTCCATATCCTATTGAACCTGTAGGTTCTGTGAAATGCCAGACATCTGTAGTATAATGAGCAACGATTCCCTTCATTCCATAAACCTCTTTGGCTGTTCGTCTCGCATTCGGACGCAGCGCATCTATAAAATCGATAAATGGCTCCTGAAGTTCTCCCAGGTTGGTAATTTCAGAAGGCCAGTAATTCATCTGGATGTTAATATTAATGTGATAATCGGCGCTCCATGGCGGGCGCAGACCATCTGCCCATATCCCCTGAAGGTTTGCAGGAAGATCGCCGGGGCGTGAACTACTGATAAGTAAGTACCGGCCAAACTGATAATATAATTCTATCAGATCAGTATCAACATAGCCGTTTTGCATGGCGGCAATCCGGGCATCGGTAGTGAAGAAGTTCCCATCGCTGGCTCCAAGATCGAGATCAACACGTTTAAACAATGACTGATAGTCAGCAACATGAGCTTTTTCTACTACTGCAAATGGTTCTTTTAATACAGCATCCATTTGTGTTTTTGTAATGGTTGCAGGATCGCCACCGGAATAATCTGTTGCGCCGGTGAGATAGATTGTAACTCTATTTGCTTTAACAATGCGTATACTGTCTCCCCCGGAATTCATTGTTCCGCCTTCGGCAATCAATTTAAGACGAGAAAACATTTTCACTCCTATCCCGTCACCAACATGTTCATTCATTGTAATTTCGTTTCCTTCGTTTACAATGGTTGCTTTATTTCCCAAACGTGAAAGAGTGGTTGTAAAGGTTAAAGAACCCGGTTTATCTGCAGTGAGTCTGATGATTATTACCTGATGGGGTGCGCTTGAAAAAACTTCTCTGATATAATTTACCTGGTTGGTAGTATACGAAACTCTTGCTATTGCATCTTCGATATTGAGTTCGCGCCGGTAGTTAGTTACCCCACCCTGAGGTCCGAAGTTTATATACAGGTCGCCAAGGGCCTGATAAGTTGCTATGGGATTTCTGGGTTTCTGACCCATAATACCCTTCTGGGCAAGATTTTCAGCCTCTTTATATTTACCAACAAAAAGAAGCTGCCGAACTTTCGGAAGATTTTTGAGAGCCTCGGGATTCGCATCCCAGCGTGGTCCGCCGGTCCAAACGGATTCTTCGTTAATTTCGATTCTGTCTTTTTCAACCCCGCCGAATACCATTCCTCCAAGCCTGCCATTACCTATAGGTAGAGCTTCGTTCCAATTATCGGCAGGTTTATTGAACCAGATTTTTAAACCAGATGGCAGGTCCTGACCAATAGAAACATAAGTCTCAAATGATAAGAGACAGGTTGCGAGAGCAATAATTTTAAAAGTTTTTATATTCATCAGATTTATTTCTTAAGCAGATCGCGGATTTCAATTAACAAAAGTTCCTCATTAGAAGGAGCAGGAGTAGGAGGAGCAGGTTTTGCTTCTTCTTTCTTTTTAGCCGCATTCAATGCCTTTATAACCATAAATACTGCAAAAGCAACAATCAGAAAGTCAAATGTCACTTGCAAAAAATTTCCATAATTCCAGGTTACTGCAGGGTGCAAAAGAGTTGCAGATTTAAGGATTACTTTAAGCTCTGTAAAGTTTACGCCACCAATCAGAAGTCCAAGGGGAGGCATGATAATATCACCAACGATAGATGATACAATTTTCCCGAATGCAGCTCCAATAATTATACCGACAGCCATATCGGTAACATTGCCTTTCAATGCAAAAGCTTTGAACTCATCAGCTAGTTTCATAATGTAAGGATTTAGTTATACGGCATTAAAAATTATATGAAAGTCCGACTCCAAGTATTTCTTTGAACTGTACTTTTGATTTTACGCCTTCTCCTGCCTCAATTATCCCGTTTCCATTTCTATCAGACGGTATAGTGATTTTAGGATCATAAAGCAGCTGGGTGTTCAGATTGGCTGAAATAAATTTATTTACCTTAAGTGCAATCATTGTTTCCCAGTTAACTACAATATTCTGAGGTTTGTCGGCATAATTAGAGAAGAGATCTATTTTCGTTGTGAAAGAAATATTCTTCAGAAATTCTGATTTAAAATCATTCCTGGTATAAATTACTCTCAAATATCCTCCGACTTCACTTTTCGATTTTTTCCCCGGGTCAACACCGAATGCACCCGCATTTGACAGAGCTGTATCTCTCACAATAATAACTCTTGCCGTGAGAGGGGCAATAAATGCACTGAAGTGATTGCTGGGTTTATAGTCCATTCCAAGGGCTAATAACAGATAAGCAGGCGAAAAAAGATTTGAAATTTTTGTTTTAACAGAATCATTAGGATAATCATAGCCGGGAGCCATTTGTGTTTTGAAGTTAAAAAGAACAGCATAATAGACATTCTTAAACGCTTCCAGTCCGTATTTTGATAAAAAATCGAATTTGTCATCAGTTTTCCTGTAACCCGTAGTTTTTCCCTGTTTAAGTAGTCCGTAACCTATGTCAAGAGAGTTATCCCAAACCGATCCATTCCTTTTATAATTTGCAAAACCACTGAATATCCCGTTTACAGCAACGGAATTCTGCCCACCTGCAGTCCAGTTTGAGAGCGATGTCTGAGCAAGGTTTATAGCAAGTACACCTCCTTTTTTCCAACCCTGAGTTGTATCTGTTTTAACTGTTCTCAGAGCTTTTTCAGCATCTGTTACCTGACCGAAGGCCAATCTGGTAAGTCCGCAAATCAATAATAGAACTACTATGAATTTCGTTTTCATTTTATCTTGAAATTAGATTTAGTAATACAGAAGGACCCTGAATTTTAACTATTACCAAAGGTAAACATTAATTATAAATTCAGGAAGCTCTGCTTTATAGATGAGTATCAGGATATATTCTATAAAGTATCCAATATCGATAATGTCTGATCTTGGTGAATAGTACATAAACATGTAAATTGCGCTGTTTTTAATTATAAAAAAACTAATTACTATGGACCGGAAAACTGCCTTTATTGCGTAAGATAATTGAGTTGGAGCAGCAGGGAGCTGATCTGTTTTTTGGAGAGCTGTCTTTTGATATTCACGATCTGTTAAGAGTGGATAAGAATGGTAATGGTTATGTCAGTATAATCAGGCTTACCGATATTCAGGATAAACCAAAACTATTCTCAACATTTATGCTTTCACTTCTTGCGGAAATATATAGCCAAATGCCTGAAAAGGGTGATGCAGAGAAACCGGAACTTGTGATTTTTATCGACGAAGCTCATCTGATCTTCAGTCAGGCGAGCAAAGCCCTTCTTGATCAGATTGAAAACATTGTGAAACTGATACGGTCGAAAGGTGTAGGAATCTATTTTGTTACGCAGAATCCGACTGATGTTCCGCCCGGAGTCCTGTCGCAACTAGGACTAAAGATTCAGCACGCATTAAGGGCAGAAGGGAATCCCCACGCCGCTGGCAGCAATAATGCTCAGGGCTCCAGTGAGCAGAATGGATATTCTTTCCTCTGCTGAAATATCTGCAATTAACAGCTCATCAGTAATGGTACAGAAATACAGCCAGACCATTGACCGTGAAGGCGCATATGAGATTTTGAGCAGGAAGGTATCTAAGGCTGAGAGGAAAGAAGGGGAGATTCCATCATCGCGAAGAGGCAGCAGAACGCCGCAGGATGAGATGGTTAAAGTACTTACAAGTGCAACATTTATAAGAGGAGTTTTTGGGATTTTGAAGAGGGTAATGAAGTAAGCTTCATAAATTTTATTTATTTGCTAATTCTACAATATCCTTTACTTCAAGGACCGGTTTTTCATATCCAAAAAGCACGGAATTTATCATCCCTGTTGCAACCACTTTTAAAGTTGATACAAATCCAGGAAATATTGTCCTTAGTGCAGGGTAAAGAACTCGAAATCCGGCATAATATTTATGTGCATTTTTTGCATCTTTCTCCGGCAACATAAATGCAGGACGGAATGCATATACTTTTTTGAAAGGAAGTTTCATCAGGTCGTTTTCTGTTTTCCCTTTAACCTTTGCCCAGTTTAATTTTCCTTGTTCTGTGCTATCTGTCCCTGCACCTGATATATAACAGAGAGTCATATCAGGATTTTGTTTTGCAAGTATCTCTGCCATGTGCATTGTGAGGATGTAAGTCATTGAATAATACTGATTGGCTTTTAAACCTACAGAAGAAACCCCCAGGCAGAAAAAACAGGCATTATACCCTTTCAATTGTTCAGCAATCTCACAAATGTTAAAAAAATTAGTATGTATAATCTCAGTTAGTTTGGGATGTGTGACCCCACAGGGTTTTCTGTTTATAACCAATACCGATTCAACATCAGGATGTAAAAGAGACTCCTGAAGCACACCCTCTCCAACCATTCCTGTGGCCCCTGTAATAATTGCTTTTATTTTCATCACTGTTTTTTTTGGGAATCATACTGAACTTATAATTTAACGTACTAAGATTTGTCGATTACCGGAATATTATAGATGTTAAACTAATTTCACATCAGTTTGTTCAAAGCATCATCAAAGTTTTGGAGGAAAAATATCCTGTTCCCCTTGTTGCTTTCGCGGATAAAATCATGCAAACTTTTGCTCTTGTATTTTGTAAAATCTCCAACGTTTGCCAGTTTAATATTGTAGTTCGAAAATTTCTGAAGAATATCTCCGGCAAGGCGGTTTCGAGCTGCTTTTTGGTGGAATTTGAGCATAGGATGGTGGTATTATTTTTTATGATCATTGATGTATTCCAGGACTATTGTTTTAATAATGTTGGCAAATTTAACATTTGGGATCTCCTCTCTTGAAAAGTATTCTGACCGCTCACCTTCAAGAAGAGTAATCTCATCAATGGGAATATTTATTTTCCCGGAATAGATATATTTTGTATTCGGATAGGCATCTCCCTCCAGACATTCATACTTTTTGTAAAAAGTGTACTCCTTAAGATCGAGGTCAAGTTCCTCCTTTACTTCGCGAACGAGTGCTTCTTCCGGAGTTTCCCCTTCTTCAACATGTCCTCCTATAAGATCCCAATGGTTTGGGAAAGGTATTCCCGGTTTATTATCTCTTAGAGCAAGGAAGAGTTCTCCTTTATCATTTTCGAGAATAATTGCTGCTATTGTTTTCATGGAATTCACCAAATAGACACAGGGATCAACCCATGAACTTTAAAGCAAAAGGTTCTCTATAATCCTTTAATTGCTTCAGTCTGATAGTATGTATTTCAGCATGATCAATATTCATAAAATTTGCCGATTAACCATTAATGTATAATTTCCCCGATATTTCTGAATTTTGCAGAAGCGCTTTCTGTTGTTTTATGTGAAGTAACCGCAAGTCCAAGAAAAATCCTGGAAGGGAGCCCCAGTGTATAAGCAGTATATATTTTCCATGTTTTTCCATCAGTGCTATAATATCCTGTGAAAACATTATTAACCCGCTGAAGTCTTATCCATGTATTTGGAAATGTAACCGGAAATTCGGGTGTTCCCTCAAAACTTTTTGGGTAGATAGCTTTCATCTCTCCACCATTTTCCTGTCGGTATTGATATTCGAATCCGCCATTATTCTTGTTTCTTGGGTTATTATTTGGAAACACCTGGAAATAAATATGTCTGCAACCGGCTGTCAAATCTTCACGGGCCATTAGTCCGGCTTTGGTGTACTGATGAGGTGTACTAAGACTTTCAATCCTCGAGATAAAGTCGAAATCCCCGGTACGTTCAACATATACAAAATTGAATTCATCCTTAATCCCCCAGATGTCAGCACCACCTGCCGTAATATCAAATCCATCACCGGAGACAGTTACTGTTCCTGCTATGGCGGGGTTTCCGACATCAGTGTGTTTGAAGCTTTTAACAGAAATGGGTTTAATCTGATTAGGTTTAATGTTTGATATCAGGTTTTCCTGTGCTTTCGAAACATTACCAATTATCATGAGCGTTAATATTGAAATGGTAAAGGTTTTAAATTTCATATCGCCGGGTTTTAAATTTATATCCTCAAATCTACTTAAAAAACTGACCTCAACTCAAATCCGGAGATTTGTTGTCTGAAACAAAATGGATTACAATATCATGTACTGAATCTCTTCTGCTTACATGCCCCAGAAGATGTTCAATATCCTCGAATCGCAGGATATCGCGAACCTCCGAATGAGCTTCAGCAACTTTTAAGACAATTCCGCGTGCTTCCAGGTCTATATAAAGTCTTTTTATAAGTCTTGCGCCTGTTGAATCTATATATGCTGAGGTGCTTAAATCGAAGATCACCACTTTTAACTCTATACCCGAAGACATAATTTTTGCCCAAACAGTATGAAATACATTTGCAGCATTAAAATAAAGGAGGGGTGCTTCCACTCTGAATAACAGTACTCCGGGAAGTGTTTCATTATCAGGATGCCGTTTCATATCGGTATACCTGTTGGTACCGGGTATTCTTCCAAGAAATGCAACATGCGGACTTGAAACAATTCTGATAATTAATATCAAAGAGGCTAACGCTGCAATTGCCACTCCCTGTAGTATTCCAAAAATAATAACACTTAAAAGCGCTAGATTAGCGATGACAAAGTCAAATTTATTGACTTTAAATAAACGGTTGAATTCTTTAAAATTTACAAGACCTCTTATAGCAACCAGAACCACTGAAGCGAGGATTACAGTGGGCAAGTTTTTAAGCAGTCCGGTCAAAAACATAAGGCAGGCTGCAATTGTAATCGAAGCAACTATCAGTGCAACAGGTGTTTTTGCGCCAGCTTCTTCATTCACGGCAGATTGCGACAAGCCACCGCTTACAGGATATCCGCTTCCTAATGAGACAGCTAAATTAGCAACTCCCAGAGCGAGCAATTCCTGGTGCGGATCAATCTCGTAGTTGTTTTTCTGTGCTAAAGCCTTGGCAGCAGAAACACTCTCGATATAAGCCAGTAGAAAGCAGGCAAATGCAAGGGGAACAACACTTCTGATATCATCTATATTAATTGAAGGCAGATGGAGCTGTGGCAGCCCTGATGGAATTACCCCAACCGTTTTAAAACCTGCAACTCCAAGCGATGTAAAAGATATTATTACAATTGAAATTGCAACTACAACAATAGTAGTCGGTTTGCCCGGAAAAAGTTTTTCACCGGCAAAAATGAGCAGAATCGCAATTAATCCAAAAACTAAAACTGTATAATTTGTATCGGGTAGTTGATGAAGGAGGGCGGTTATCCGCTGAATAGTATTTGTTCCACCACCTGGTACTCCAAATAACTTGGGTAATTGTGTCGATCCTATTGCTATTGCAGCACCGGCTTTAAAACCCAAAAGAACGTTTTCGCTGATAAAATTAATAATGCTGTTCAAGCGTAAAACATAAGCCAAAACACTCATAAAGGCAAACACCAGGGCGGTTAGCGAAGAGATATCGATCCATCGTTGAGGATCACCGTTAGAGAGACTTGCAAGAGTTATTCCAATAAGCATTGAAATGGCAGAGGTGGGGCCAATAGCAAGTTGCTTTCCTGTGCCAAGCAGTGCATAAAAGATACCTCCAATCAGGTAACCATATACACCATATTGCGGTGGTAATCCAGCCAGTGTTGCGTAAGCCAATGAAACCGGGATGGCATAAGCCGCAAGAGTCACGCCCGCTATACTGTCATTCCCAAAAATTTTTAATGAATATCCGGGAAGCCATTGCGAAGCAGGAAACAGTCTTTTAAAAAAATGGTTATCCATTAACAAGATATTTTAATTGATGTTTCTGTAAACACTATTGATAAACCATACCAAAGCCACGATAAAAATACATTTTTTAATATCAATTTTTGATACGACCAATATATTTTCAAAATGAGTATTTATTTGTCATAGTTAAATTCCTGATACCAGAACATTGAAACGTCTGCGTATGAGTAATTTTCTGTTTTAAAAAGTTTTGTATTAAAGAATTTCTTATCGATCATGGTATCAATCTGGGCAGCAGTTTTGTCAATGCCATAATTATAGGCTGTAGCAATGAATTTTAACTTTTGTAACTCACCTTTCCTTTCTGTGTTAAATTTTTTATCGCAAATCTTAAAAAAAGCGATGATGTAATTGAATTGAGATCTTGTGTTCTCAAGGTCACTTACAATTGCTTTGCGGTAACTTACCAAATCATCAAAGTGGGATCTGGATTTCAATTCCAAAGGTGGATTTTTGTTCATTTTGGGAGAAGTCTCTTCAATGATTAATTCTGCAAATGAAGGTTTCATCTGAAATTGGCCAATTGAAAAGTCTGCATATTCATCTCCGAGATTAATATAGAGAGCTTTAAGCAGGGTGATTTCCATTTTATCGCGCAATGCGGAATACCGGACCAGCTCAGGGAAAATAACGGCAATTGCCATTCGATATGATATGTTATATCTGGCAAGAACCGGCTCCATCCAGCTCCTGTTTTCCTTTTCAAAAGTCACAGCTTTCAACCAGTCTTCACCAAAAACTTTGCGATAGTTGAGTTGTTGCGAGTAGATGGGACTAAGAAGAAAGGAAAATATAAGTATGAAAAATAGTAGTTTCACATTGCTAGAATGGCACCTTGCATTGCAATATCGAATTTTTTTTCGGGGAGTAATACATATATGCAAGATAGATTTTCCCGGCATCTTTTACGAGATAAGGACTAAATAAATCAGTAAGTGAAGTTTTATCACTGAAAGAAAGCTTTCCGTAATCGTACACTGCGTATTTGGTGTTATCAGTATTGACAAATAATTGTCCACCGCCTATTATCTCCGGTTTTAGAGTAAGCAATGTTTTTCCCTGTAAATCCTTGATTTTATCGTATGCAACAAAAAGAATATCGTCATATTTTATATTGCCGTTTAATACACCAGCGACAGATTGTGTTGGATCGTAGGTTGCATTTTGGATGTTTGTAACAAGCTTTGGAAGCATGGCTCCGGGACCGCCCCCCTCAACCATTTTTTGCTGCATCATCTGTGCGTATTGCATAGCAAGGTCCATGCGCTCCTGATCGGTTTTTGCGTTTTTCATGGCAGCTTCCATCTTTTTCCCGTCTTCTTCAGAAGTCACAATAGTTTCAATGACTGTTGCGGCAAATTTCTCTCTCGTCTTTGATAATGTGAAACTGATTATCTGAGCATACGGACCATATTGCTTCCCATCGAATGTAATGAGCAATTTTTCGCCTGATTTACTAATGTATGGTTTGTTTCTCAAGATGAAACTTTCAATGCTATTGTCGGATTTATCTACAGTTTCAAATTCAGCAACATTAGGATCATCATTGCTGTATGGACCTTTTGTAACTCCCCCCTGAATGATATAATATTTGCTTGTAAGACGATCCTGAATAAGTATTCTCCCATCGTCCTTTACGCTGATATTTACTTCCTTGTAATCAATTTTATATTTACCACCCATATCCATAATAACATCAGGATTACTACAGGCACATGTCGGTTCAGGTTCCGGTTTTGGTTTTTCCTTTCTCCCGAGAAGCTCATCGGTCATCGAATTTGTAACTTTTTTTAACAGCCCGCCCTGGGCATTTATAGTGTTTACAAATACAAGGAATATTGCCAGTAATAACAATATTGACTTTTTCATAACATCTTGTTTTATAATTTCAAAGATAATTATTACTTAATTGATGTCTTCAGACCCTTAAAAAATCTTTATCTGTTACTCAACAACTCAATATTTTTAATGAACGAGGGGGAATCGTACCAGGGATCAAACTCCGGGTTATTGAAGATTTCACCTGTTCTGTAATTAATATATCCTTTTATAAACCTGGGAGATAATTGATATACAATTTCGGAATTGTCATTCAGGAGGGGAGGGGTCTCAGTCAAAATATTCTCGAAAGAATAGTTTCTGACACCTGCTTTTTCCAATTCCATGGAGTAGAAATTTACAATGTCGTTTGAAATACAAATAATTATAAGATAATTACCAAAAAATTTCCGGCTATTATGCTTTATAGTCAGGTCAAGGTTGTCTTTTGAAACCGGCAGGGCAGTTTTATAGAAACTCTCGGCAAACTTAAAACCATTCAGCAAAATGTTTTTGGCATCAGACTCTTCTTTAGTATAATGCATGTAGGTTTTCAGCTCCTTTTCGTTTTCAAAGATAAAAGTAATTGCAGCTGGGTCGGGAAATTTATCAGGGAAGTATAAACTGTATTGACTTGATTTCTGGATTTCCGACAGAAAAGCCATCATTTCTTCAAGACTCTGGTTTTTTTCAATACCGGATAATCTGCTTACTGTAGATTCAATGAATCCATTTTTTTTAGCCAGTTGAATATGAAGAAAGATAATATATCCAAGTAGCACGATAATAAAAACCAATACCAAAATCTGTAATGTCATATCATTTCAGTAAATGGAATGAGAAACTTCACCTAAAGTTAAATCATTTTTCCAAGATAACTCTTTAATGATTACCTAAAACATAACATAATTATTTGCCCTAATTACCTCCAAACCTTGGGTTTACAACATTATTATAAATTGAGCCAAATGTGTAGGTAAGTCCGAAACTTGTATAATACTGGAATTGAGTGGCCAACTCTTTAACGCGCAGAAGTACCTCTTCCGTTGTAGCGCCACCTTTTACCAGGCCAATCTGATCGTGTATTATTGAAGCATCTCCTCCCAGGTTAACAGATAAACCTTTTGCTATCCTGAAATCAAGGTATGCATTAATGGAAAGATTGTTTTTAGACCAGTCGGGAAAGTAGTTACTATATTGCATACTGACATCAATTGATCCCCATTTCTGAACAACTTCATAAGCAATGGAAAACGAATGCCTGAAAAGACCCTCTTTGGTTTTGTTGTAAATTGTTGTATCAGTGTAATTGTTATAAATGTATCCTGGAGTATAAAGAAATCTTAGTTGTCTCCTGGTTGATTCTGAATATGGGTACAAGTCATATTCAATTCCAGGCATGATTTTCAGGGTCATGTCAATGTTGCTATAACTTGAAGATCCGAGATAGAATGATCCTCCGTATGACCAATGGTCGGATATGCTCTTCACTATCAACGAATTGAAATTTCTTGAGTTATTTTCACTCTTTATTATTCCATCATCAGTGTCAAACTGATCAATACTATAATTATACGATGTTGCCATGTTTATTTTCCAGTCTTTTGTAACCCTGACGGCTGAAATATTCCAATTAAGATAGCTTGATTCATACGATTTTTGTCCATTTAAATATCCATAAACAGATGCCCTATACACCCAGCTGTTCCATTTGTCAGAGGAGATAGTTTCTGACAGAGGCTCGCTGAAACTAATATTCATATATTTAGAAAGAGGGGTTTTCGCCACATAGCGCATCAGCCCCATTTTAAGTGTGCGGACCTCCATTATTCGCGATTCGTCCTGGGTTGCATCAGGAGAAGTGGCGAAGGATATGGTATCTCGCATTCCTGAGTTTTCATTTTGTCCGACAAGGTAATAAGTATGTTCATAACCTCCTGAACCAGTTTGCTGCATGGTTGAAATGATATATACTCCTGCGTCTTTGATATCTCTTACGTAGTTCACATAAGGGATTTCCTTGCGGATATAATCACTTGCTTCCATAAATACATTAAGAGCATCCTTACGCAGAGTGTCGGATTTGGTGTTTATCTCCTGCGAAAAGGCAGTAAGCATATAGATAAGACATGCGGAAAGCAGAAAAAGTTTTTTCATTTGGGTGAGTCTGGTTAGCAGTATAAACAAGCACGAAAGTAATACTACATTATTACACCAACAAAATTCAGGTAAACTTTGTTGTTAATAAAATAACAAAAGAAATCCGGCACCTATTACGGATGCCGGACATCAGTGAAGAAACAAGGAATGAAAAATGAGAACTTATTTTTGCTTTGAGGGAGCTCTTCTGGTTTCTTCCAATCCGTCTTCAGAAATAATCCAGTATTTGTTACCTAGCTCCCATGGCTCAGTGAGTTCATCATATTGGGAGTGAGTTACAATGTTGTTTTTAACCAGCCCGATTCTTATTTCATTATGAAAAAGGTTTTCCGACGTTTTATCAAAATGAAGGACAGTATTTTCCGGGACAAAAAGGTTTACTGTAGCAAAATCAGCTGTCCATCTGCTTCCTGCCGGAAGGGCAAAGTATTCGTCGAGCCAGATTGTATCTCTACCTATTTTTGAGTTATAAATAATGGATTCTGCTTTTCTTACCGCATCACTTCTTGTGCGACCAGAAGAACGTTTTTCGATTTCTAACTTTACTATATTCTCATCTGTAATATTTAACTGTAAGCGAGATGGAATATACAACTGATGTGCTGAATCATCCATGTATATAGTGTAGTCCTCATCAGGTAATGAAAACTCTTTATCATATTTCAGATCAGAAGTTTTATGATCGGTCATAATGTAAATAGTATCAGGCGTATTAGTCATTAGAATCTGAGTTATGGCCTTTCCACTCTGGGCGAAACTTATACCTTCGTTAAAGAGGATCATTGACAATGCTACGCATGCAAGAACCCATAAGATAAAGCCTGCAAGACTGAAAACACCATCTCTGGCCTTGAACCAGAAAATCATTTTTACCCCCCAGTATATTAATGCGAGCATTGGTAGAATTACGGCAATTAGTGTCAATGTTATTATCCACGGAGTGGAAGAAGGGCTGACTATATAATTCAAAAAATCGGTATAATAAGCGAGGTGCACATTAATTCCATTGTGTGAGAAAACTCCGGGGAATTTAAAGACGAAAACCATAACAACACTTAAAATGGCCAGGAACCCTATAAGCACAAACGCTATACCTATGATAATTAGAAATATACGCAATATTATATAGAGAACTCTGCCGATCGCACTGAAAACTTCGTTGAAAGCATTTCCGGCATTGGAGGTATTATAATAACCCTGATTGTACGTTGGAGCCGCTGATGTACTATTTCTGTCAGACTGATGGTATTGAGATGTAGCTGAATGATAGGAACTACCATACATTTCTCTTTTTCTGGAATCCGTATTGGCGACAGGAAGTGCAATCCATAAGATGATATATACTAATAAGCCCACGCCAAAAATCGCAAAAAGAACAAACAAAATCCTGAACAGAACCGGATCGGTATTCAGATATGCTCCTATGCCACCGCAAACGCCACTGATTACTGAATCATCTGGATTACGGTACATTCTTTTTCTCCCGGAAGTATAAACCGGGGGGGCCGTTTCCGACTCGTTAAAATCGAAATCCTCCGGTTTTCCCAATATGGAAATCATTGCCTGAACGTTCTCTTTGGAGATAGCTCCGGATAAACCCTTCTGTGATTGAAATATTTCAGCAATACGTGATTCAATATCATCAATTGTTTCGTGCCCCCCCTGGATATTTCGGAACCGGTTATTTATGGCCTGAAGGTAGTCGCGCAAGATCCGGTAAGCCTCATCATCGATCTGAAAGAGTGTTCCGGCTATATTTATGTTAATTGTCTTGTCCATTATTTTCAGTTTTATTTGATTAGGGATAGGATTACCGGGTTCTTATCAGATTTACCGAATCAACAAGTTCTTTCCACGATTTATCAAGGTCGGCCAAATAAGTCCGGCCATCTGTTGTGAGCTCATAATATTTCCTTGGGGGACCCTGTTGTGATTCCTCCCAACGATAACTGAGTAATCCGGCATTTTTTTGCCTGGTCAGAAGCGGGTAAAGGGTTCCTTCAACAACAATAACCTGAGCCTCTTTAAGTTCCTTTATTATGTCGCTTGCATAACAGGAATTCCTGGATAAAACGGATAGTATACAGTATTCCAGTATCCCTTTTCGCATTTGAGCTTTTGTATTTTCTAAATCCATGACATGTAATTATTATTGTTTACACTTCAATTTGATATGATACCCCGGGTTTAAAATTTCATGTTCTTTCTTACGGTATCAAATTCTTTTTTCACCGAATCTTTTATATTGTGTATATTAACAGGATTGCCTTTCATCTCAATTTTCTGTGCTGTAGTTTTTGCCTCAGGAATAGCTATATACAAAATCAGATATATCAGGACTCCCATTCCTCCGGCAAGAGTGAGAGCAACAAATATTACTCTTATAATTACCGGGTCAATATTCCAGTAAGCTGCCATTCCGGAACAGACTCCCCCAATTACTCTGTTGTCGGTATCGCGGTACATCCTGTGGTAACCTGGGGAAGCAAATTTGTCGCGAGCAGATGGTCCTTCTTTGTCTGAAATGTCCTCAGGTGTTCCTAATACGGAAATAGCCTGCCTTACATCTTCAATATTTATCACCTGCTTATAGCTGGTGATCTTTATACGGAAGAGTTCCGCCATTCGGGTCTCAATATCTGAGAGGATCTCCGATGAACTTTCTTCTCCTGCAAAGTGAAGCTCAAGATTCTTCAGATAATGTTTGAGTTCGGCGTATGCATCTTCGTCGATGTTGAAGGAATATCCGCCGAGATTAATGCTTACTGTGATTTTCATAAATCTGGTTTTTACTACTGTTAATAATTTACTACTGTTTAATGCATGTAACATTACAATGCAAAGATATATAATAATATTAATACCATGCAATACATAGTACTAAAATAATGTAAATTATTTTTAATTTCCACCTCTTTCCATCTGGCCGTTAACCTAAGGGTAATATTGAAATATGGATTAGAAAAGTTTCCCCTCCTTTTTGAAGGAGGGGTGGCCGGGACAAGTTATTCTCTCATTTTTTGCAATTCATTTCCCGGCCGGGGTGGTTGATCTATTCCTTTCTTTATATCTTTATATCAATGAAAGCAAAATCATATTCAATTGAAAAAGCTTTAAAACTTTCAGATCATCACTCAGGAACATGTCCACTTCGGTTGAGGCAAACCAATCAACCACCCCGGCCGCAACAAACCTTTGCAATACTTTGACTATCATTGTGCTGCGGCCACCCCTCCTTCAAAAGGAGGGGAATTTTCTTCACTTTGTATTTACGATTCTCCTCTTAGGTTGAAGGCTATTGGGTTGGGGGCGAAAACTTGGGGACAAAACGGAGTTACTAATAAACAAGGCAATTCTAAATTCTGGCAACTTTTTTCTATATTTATAAAAATATTTAAGAATGAAGAAAAAATATAAATGGGGAATTCTGGCCCCGGGAAAAATGTCAGCAAAATTTACGGAAGGATTAAAACTTCTGGATAATGTTGAATTATACGCTGTTGGATCGAGGAATACAGGAAGGGCAGAAAAATTTGCAAAAGACCATGGCTTTAAGAAAGCATACGGAAGTTATGAAGAGCTGGCATCTGACAGTGAGGTTGATATAATATATATTGCATCACCACATTCGCATCATTATGAACATACTATGCTTTGTCTGAAGAATAAGAAAGCAGTTTTATGTGAAAAGGCTTTTGCCATGAATAGTCGTGAAGTGGATGGTATGATAATCGAAGCTACGAGGCAAAAAACGTTTCTGATGGAAGCTCTCTGGCCACCTTTTCAACCGGTTTATAAAAAAACCAAAGAGATATTACAGGAAGGGATGCCTGGTAAATTAATCCATTTGGATGCCAGGTTTTCAATTCAGCCTCCTTATGACCCCACTGAGAGAAAATTCAATCTTGAACTTGGCGGAAGCTCTCTTCTTGATATAGGAATATACGCGGTTATAGATGCTCTTTATTTTATTGGAGTACCAGATGAAATTAGCGCAAAAGCTTCGTTTGCAGGTTCAGGCTCGGAGGATTCCATAAGTATAATATTCAGGTATAAAGATGGCAGGATGGCAACTCTTTACAGCTCCTTTAAGACGTCGGCAGGAATCGGTTGTGACCTGCTCTGTGAAAATGGGAATCTCTTTTTTACCCGCGAACGCGACATGTCTCAAATGCTTATCGTGGAGCTAAAAGGGAAAGAACAGGAAAAATATTCACTTTTACCGGAAGGTATGGGGTACTCTTTTGAAGCAATGGAGGTTATGAATTGCCTTGATGAAGGAAAGCTGCAAAGTGATGTTGTCCCACATTCGTTCAGCCGCAAACTTATCAACACTCTTGACAGGATAAGGAATGAAGCAGGGATTGTTTTCCCGGGTAGAGATTAAAGAATGAGGGGGAGACATAAAGAGACTGAGAGACTGAGAGACAAAGAGCCAGTGACTCGAAACGCGAAACACGAAACGCGAAACGCGAAACACGAATCCTGATACAAAGACTGATTAAATAATGCCGGACAGCGTCTCAAATATAAAAGCCGAAGGTGCATTCTTTAGGAAGAAGTTACTTCTTAGTGCGATTATTCCGGGGATTTTCATTTTTGTAATGTGGCTGGTAAAAATTATTGAAGTGCTATTTGAACTAGACTTTTCGGGTTTTGGAATTTATCCGTTAACGGCAAAAGGACTTCCCGGAATTGTTTTTTCACCATTTATCCATGCCAATTTTACTCACCTTTTTAATAATTCTCTGCCGCTTTTTTTCCTTTCAGTAGCCCTCTTCTATTTTTATTCAGAGGTGGCACTGAAAGTTTTTACACTGACCTTTTTCCTGACAGGTTTTCTAGTGTGGATTGCAGGCAGAGAAGCCTGGCATATAGGAGCCAGCGGATTAGTTTATGGATTAGCATCCTTCCTCTTTTTCAGTGGAATAATACGCAGATACTTCCGGCTAATAGCATTGTCACTTTTGATAGTGTTTCTATATGGTTCCATGGTATGGGGCATGTTCCCTGATTTATACAAGAATGTATCGTGGGAATCGCATATGCTTGGATTCTTCTCGGGGGTGCTCCTTTCGGTATGGTTCAGGAATGATGGTCCACAGATGCCGGTGTATGAATGGATGACCGAAGAGAGGGAAGATGAAAAAGAAGATAATGAGATAGTTGGGAATGAAGAGAATAAGGAACAAAGCGCCTCAGATTGCGATGTTGCTAAAAAAGAATAACTTTAAACCTTACAAAATTTCCTTTATGCAGAAGATTTCCGCGGTAATAATTGCTTATAATGAAGAAGCTTACATTGAGCAATGCATTAGGTCGGTTGCAGAAGTAGCTGATGAGATTGTAGTTGTTGATTCATTCTCAGGTGATAGAACTAAAGAGATTTGTCTTTCAATGGGTGTCCGATTCATTGAACACCAGTTTGAAGGTTACAGAGATCAGAAAAATTTTGCATTGACACAAGCCTCTTTCGACTATGTGCTTTCTTTGGATGCCGATGAGGCTCTGTCTCCACAGCTGGAGAAATCTATTCTTTTAGCAAAACAGGATTTGAAATATGATGGATATAAATTTAACCGGCTAAATAATTATTGCGGTAACTGGATCTATCATACCAATTTATCCCCGGAGTGTAAAATACGTCTGTTCAATAGGAAAAAGGCCCAGTGGGGAGGTTTCAACATTCATGAAACCATAGCTCTTGATAATCCTAAAAGTGTTGTTTTCCTAAAAGGAAGCTTACTTCATTGGCTATATGATAGTTATGAAGAAAGTGTCAATAAGATGAACACTTATACAACTATTCTGGCAAATGAATATTATAGTAAAGGCTTTAAATCAAATTCAATAAGATTACTCATTAGTCCTGCCTGGAGATTTTTTCATTCATATTTTTTAAAAGCAGGATTCCTGGATGGATATGATGGTTTTTTAGTTAGTAAGCTTCTTGCCACAACCTGCTTCCTTAAATATGTAAAACTCCGAAAACTTCACATTCTGGCAAAGCAATTTAAATTTATGCCGGATAATGCTTCCGCTATTATTCAAACTAATCAAACCGTTGAGGTTGAAGAAAAATCAAGATCAATAAAGATCGGGTTTGATGCCAAAAGAGCTTTTTTCAATTTCAGCGGATTAGGAAATTATAGTCGTAACCTATTGAGCGCTATAGCAAACAAACACCCTGAAAACGCCTACTACTTATTCACACCTACTACCAAGAATCGCTATTTACTTGAGAGTGAAGAAAGGTTTAAATTGATTGAACCAAAAGCTTTCTTTTATAAGTATATTAATTCATTATGGCGCCTGAAGTACATGAAAAACGAATTCAAAGTTCAGTCGATAGAAATATATCATGGACTGAGCCAGGAGTTGCCTTTCGGGATCGAAAAATCCGGAATTAAATCAGTAGTAACTGTTCACGATCTTATTTTCCTGAGATTCCCGGAATTTTATAACTGGATTGATGCAAAAATCTACTATTTTAAATTAGTACACGCATGCCGGGTTGCAGATAAAATAGTTGCTATCAGCAGTCAGACAAAAAGTGATCTTGTGAGGTTTCTTGATGTTCCTGAAAGTAAAATTACAGTGATTCATCAGGGGTGTAATCCATGCTTTTGGAATAAATACAGTAATGAATATTGGCAGGAAGTCAAAACAAAATTCAACTTACCGGAGAGATATTTATTATACGTTGGAACTATTGAGGAACGCAAAAATCTACTTGGTGTAATTAAGGCAATGCACATTGCCAATATTAACATTCCGCTTGTTGTAGTCGGACGGAAGTCTGATGCTTATTACAAAAGAGTACTAAGCTACATATATACTAACAAACTGAATAACATAATTTTCCCTGAACAGGTAAAAAATCTGGAATTACCTGTAATATACCAAAATGCAGAATGCTTCATATATCCTTCATTTTTCGAAGGTTTCGGGATCCCGATTCTGGAGGCTCTTGTTTCAAAAACACCGGTTATTACAAGCAACCGGGGATGTTTTGCTGAGGCGGCCGGACCAGGAAGTTTGTATGTAGATCCTTACGATGTGGAAAAAATTGGGGAAGCCATTCTTGAAGTAATCAACAGTAAAGAACTTCGCGATAAAATGATTTCTATAGGTGAAGAATTTGCCAATAATTTTAAGGATGAGGTTATTGCCCGAAAATATATGAGTCTCTATTATTCATTGCTTAAGTAAGCAGAATCAAATAAAGAAATAGGATGAAAGTTTGCGGTTTTACTATTGTTCGGAATGCCATAAAATATGATTATCCGGTTGTTGAATCAATAAGATCCATCCTTCCCCTCTGCGACAAAGTAGTGGTTGCTGCAGGTAATTCAGATGATGGCACCCTTGATTTGATTAAAAGCATAGATAAAGAAAAAATTGTAATAATTGAGACTGTTTGGGATGATAAGTTAAGAGAAGGAGGATCCGTTTTAGCTGTTGAAACCAATAAGGCGATGGATGCAATTGCTGCTGATTTCGACTGGTGTTTTTACATTCAGGCGGATGAGGTGATTCATGAGAACAGCTATCTGGTCATTCAAAATGCGATGAAAAAATGGGTAGATGTTCCTGAAGTAGAAGGTCTTCTGTTTAAGTATCATCATTTCTGGGGAACATACGATTATTTAGGAATCAACAGACAGTGGTATAAGCATGAAATAAGAATAATAAGAAATAATAAACAAATCAGATCGTATCGCGATGCACAGGGGTTCAGATTGAATAGCAGGAAACTAAAAGTTAAACCTATTGATGCATATATTTATCATTACGGATATGTGCGACCTCCGGCAATAATGAAAGAAAAGATGAAAGACTTTTCAGAACTTTATCATTCCAACGATAATTTGAAAAAAGAAGTACAAAGAATTAATAATTTTAAATACGAAGAAGTTGATGCTGTAAAACAATTCACTGGTTCTCATCCTTCTATTCTGAAAAAGAGGATTGAGGGAATGGTATGGAGTGTAAAAATTGATCAAAAACAATTTAAAATGAACCTTAAAGACAGACTCCTTTTCGTTTTCGAAAGATTATTTAAATACCGGCTGTTTGAGTATAGGAACTATATAAAAATTTAAGCCGGTTAAATCCGTAACTACAGAAAATGTTATGAGTAATGAAAATGAATCCAGAGATATCTGTTGTAATTCCAACATATAATCGTTCCGCAATACTTCAAAGGGCAATAAACAGCATAGTTTCTCAAACTTTTAAGGATTGGGAGCTTATTGTAGTCGATGATTGTTCCACGGACAATACATTTGACATTGTTAAGTTATTCACAGAAGATGATAAGAGAATTAAATATCACAAACTTGAGAGAAACTCGGGCGCAAATGCAGCAAGAAATCTGGGAATTAAGTTTGCCAATGCAGATATCATTTCGTTCCTCGATTCTGATGATGAAATGCACCCTTTGAATCTTCAGAAACAGTATGAAAAATTCTTATCAATACCCGATTTAGCATTGTGTTACACAGGCGTTGATTATTATTCTGAAAATAAAATGGTGTCTGATGTTCATCCTCATGTTCGGGGATCTCTTGAACTATTTTTGTTTACGAATTTAAAGGGATTAGGATCAAGCACATCAGGCTTTTCTATTCGTAAAGAGGTATTCGAAAAGATTGGAGGATTCGATGAGAGTATGGTGTCGCAGCAGGATTTAGACCTGCTTGTAAGAGTTGCCCGATTTTATACGATCGATTTCATAGAAGGCTGTAACACAAAGATGTATCTGAACTCTGGTAACCGTATTTCTGACAATCGCCTTTCAGTTATTCAAGGTGAAGTGCAATTCATGCAAAAACATGAACAACGAATCCGTGAACTTGGTCTGTATCATCATGTTGCCCGGAAACTTGCCCGCAAGTATGCACTCTATGCAAAAGACCTGAGGAAAGCCTACTCTACGCTTTTCAAAGCCATCAGGTACCGCCCAACCTATTTTTATGCGTATATTTATGCTCTTAAACTTCCGGTTCTGTATTTTAAACGATAACGCATGAAAAGGGCATTTGTTACAGGAGCTGATGGTTTCATCGGTTCACATCTTGTGGAACTTCTCCTGAAAGAGGGATATGTTGTTAAAGCGTTATCGCAGTATAATTCTTTTAATTATTGGGGATGGCTGGAAGATATCCCCGGTAACCAATCCCTGGAAATAATATCGGGCGATATCCGCGACCCGCATTTCTGCAAAAAGGTTATCCGGGATGTGGATGTGGTATTTCATTTAGCAGCATTAATAGCTATTCCCTACTCATACATTGCCCCTGATAGCTATGTTGATACAAATGTTAAGGGCACATTAAATGTAATTCAGGCTGCTCTAGAAAATGGAAGAATAAGAGTAATTCACACTTCAACCTCGGAGGTGTATGGAACAGCTCAATACATTCCTATTGATGAGAAACACCCCCGTCAGCCTCAGTCACCTTATTCTGCATCGAAAATAGGTGCCGATGCTATGGCTATGAGTTATTTTAATGCATTTGAACTCCCTGTTACCATTGCGCGTCCTTTCAATACTTACGGTCCGCGTCAGTCGGCTCGTGCTATAATTCCAACAATCATTTCTCAAATATTATCCGGTGTAAAAATTATTAAAGTGGGAGATTTAACTCCAACCCGCGACTTCAACTACGTGAAGGATACGTGTATGGGATTTGTTGCTTTGGCGGAGAGCGATAGCACAATTGGGGAAGAGGTTAATATTGCCTCAAACAGCGAAATATCAATGGGAGATACGCTCAATATTATAAAAGAGATTATGAATAGTGGTGTGGAATTTATTGCTGACGAGCAGCGTTTTAGACCTGAGAACTCAGAAGTCTTCAGGCTTTGGGGCGACAACACGTTAATCTGCAGCCTTACCGGTTATTCACCTTCTTATTCTCTCCATCAGGGTCTTACCGAGACAGTAGAATGGTTCAGAGATAGTAATAATCTGAAAAAATTCAAATCGAATATTTATAACCTTTAATCATGTGGAAAGTTCCTTTGTTTGAACTCAACTACGATTACCTCGAATCCAAAGCAGTACAGGATGTTTTAGATAGTCAATGGCTTACCATGGGTGAACGGACCATTGCTTTTGAACAGCAATTTAGTCATATGCTTAATCATCAGGAGATACAATGTGTGTTTGTCTCCAATTGTACAGCTGCGTTGTATATGGCTGTATTGGCCCTTGGATTAAAAAAAGGTGATGAGGTGATTATACCATCTTTGACATTTGTTGCTGATCTTAATGCAACTTTAATGGCCGGGGCAAAGCCGGTTCTTGCTGATTGTAATTCCCTTGACAACTGGAATATTTCTGCAGAAACCATTGAAAAATGTATTGGCCCTAAAACCAAAGCAGTTATGGTAGTACATTTTGCAGGTTACCCCTGCGATATGGATCCGATTATTGAACTGTGTAAGAAGCACAAACTTTTTCTTATTGAGGATGTTGCGCACGCCCCGGGAGCAACTTATAAAGGCAGGGTATGCGGAACAATGGGCGATATTGGTTGTTTTAGTTTCTTTTCAAACAAGAATCTTTCGATGGGAGAGGGCGGAATGTTATCGACCCGAAACCCTGAATTACACCAGACCCTTAAACATATCCGTTCTCATGGAATGTCATCTCTTACTCTCGACCGGCATAAAGGAAGAACAATTTCATACGATGTAATCAGAACCGGATTGAATTTCAGGTCGGATGAAATCCATGCAGCACTTGGATTGGTTCAGCTTGCAAAACTTGAGAACTCTAATAAGCTAAGAGCCTCAATTACAGATTATTACAGACTGAAGCTTAACTCAATAGAAAGGATTAAAGTGCCATTTGGTGATTTGAAAAACACGTTGTCTTCTTACCATATACTTCCTGTTATTCTCGACAAAAGAATTAACAGAATAAACCTGATAAATACACTGAAAGAATCGGGAATTCAATCGAGTATACATTACCCATCATTTCACCAATTCAGCGCATTTAAGCGCTTGAATCTGAATCCTACACCTATTGCGGATGATATTTCAGAGAGGGAGCTAACGTTACCCCTTTATCCCGGCCTATCCTTTGAAGGGGTCGATCTGGTAGTAAATACAATTCATTCAAGTTTAAAAACACCATAGAGATGAACGAAAAGCTCATTATCTCCTCAGATGCCACTCTTATGGCAGGAATAAAGCAGATGGACGAAATTAAACGGAAGC
>DATCHE010000012.1:0-14484 GCA_036508535.1 Bacteroidales bacterium
GAAAAGTAAGATTTTTATTTATTCCTGTCAGAGTGGCTATTTCTTTCAGATATGCATTCATTTTTTGATTGCTTAAAATAGGGAGGAGTTTATTATTGAGTATACAAACTGGATCATCTTTGTATTTTTCGATTATCTCAAGAGCCTTTGGCATAAGAGGAATATTTGATTTAACTGAAGTTTTCTCACGTTGGGTGAATATCCATTTTTCTTTATCGATTCCCCTTACAAAATTGTCTTTAGTCAGATTAAATGAATCTATATATGCGAGACCAGTGTAACAGGAGAAAACAAAAATATCCCTTACCTGAGCCAATCTTGGGATTATAATATTCTTTTCTTCCAATACTTTAAGTTCATCTGCAGTCAAGTACTCCCTTTTAACTGGTTTTGTTGTCCCGATGAAATTAACAAAAGGATCTTTGTTTAACCAATCATTCTTTATTGCCAGATTAATGATTTTTTTAAGATTCTTAATGTATTTGATGGTAGAATTATGATTACAGAGTTTGACTGTCTTGAAATAATGCTCAAGGTTAGTAACAAACTCATGATTGAGCTGGCTAATAAAAAGATCATCTGTATTATATTGTTTTTTTATGAAATCCTCAACATGTTTTTTGGTAGTCTTAAATCTAACAAGAGTTGTTGGTGAATATTCTGCCGGAATTTTTTCTTCCATCAATTTGTTGTGGTATTCGAAAACATCAAGTAGTTTATGTTGCCTTTCTGATTTTCCCTGAACAATATTTCGGATTGAAAGTGAAGTAACCGGCTTATTATCTTCTATTAGTGATTTCTGTGCCAGGTAGACTTTACTCCTCATCAAAGATAAGTACTCACTTAATTGTTTGATTTCATTTTTGGTTCCTCTTGGAACACCTGAATCATTATTCCAATACATAGGATCAATAAACCTATGGATAGCCATTTCAGCACGTTTGCCATTTATAGTAACGCGCATATAGATAGGTACTTCCGTATCACTTTTCTTCTTATCCCTGCGCAGGTAGAATAATATTGCCAGTGTTTGTCTTTCGTTCATGCTGATAAAGGTATCCGATTTTAACCAAAGAGAAGTAAAATTAAGTAAAATAAATTAAAATACAAAAAATGTAATTAAATTTAATACAATTTATTACGGCTTATTAGGATACCTCGTATATAAATCGAATCAGGTATCCGAATAGGGGTCATTTTATTAACTTTTATATGGAAAATTTACTTTTTATATATAAAGAAAAATGCCTTAACATATTAATATTAAGGCATTTTACATTTACTTACTTCTTAAATCGTGGAGCTGGCGGGAGTCGAACCCGCGTCCAAACATGGAAATCATATGCTTTCTACATGCTTATTTCTGCTTGATTTTCGTGACCGGTCAGCTGCAGAACAACCTTACCTGCCCTTATTTCCTGTTTGTTTCGCCGTCGGGTCGGAACAACCTTCAGACTAGCCCCGGATTGCGTGCGTCTCCGTATCGGGTTGGATCAGGGCCTGACCGCCCGGGAAACGTCTCGTCCCGGCACATGTGCCGGGAGACCCCGCCGAAGCGGGGAGTGCTTAAGCTACTGTTATTCGCTTATGCTGCGAGAGCGTAATTGTTTTCGCCTTTTATTGTTTTGTGACACTGTGAAAGTGACGCGCCACCACACACTGCATGCTTACATAACATCTCTCATGCTGTCAAAACCATGTCAGCCCCGATGAAATGTGACGCAAAGATACTAAATAGTAGGTAAAGTCGAAAAGAAGACTTTACCTACTTTATAGACTTTACAGACTTAAATTTGTATCTTCACATCTCCATCAGTAATGTTATTGCATCTATGCGAAAGACACTAAGAGTTGGGATACTCCGTGAAACAAAGAACCCTCCCGACAGAAGGGTACCACTTACACCGCCTCAGATTGTATCTCTTGAGGAGCTTTATCCCAATGTTGAATTCTTTGTTCAGCCAAGCGATTACAGGTGCTACTCGAATGAAGAATATGAATATCTCGATATTCCACTTAAAGAAGATCTTCGCGATTGCGACATCCTCATGGGTGTAAAAGAGGTCGATAAGCGAACTTTCATTTCCGGAAAAACATATCTCTTCTTTGCACATGTTGCAAAGAAACAGCCTCATAATCTAGAGATGTTCATGGCGATGGCTGGTAAAAATCTCAGCCTGATCGATTTCGAATATCTTACTACTGATAAAGGACAAAGAGTCGTAGCATTTGGCCGTCATGCCGGAATCGTTGGAGCATATAATGGATTAAGAGCCAGGGGAATCACAACTAACAAGTTTAAGCTCAAACCTGCTTACCAGTGTCATGATCTTGATGAGATGTGGGCAGGACTCAAGCTGATCGAACTCAAACAGGGATTAAAAATTCTTATTACAGGAGATGGCCGTGTGTCTCATGGAGCAATGGAAACTCTTGGTGTTGCAAGTGTGGAACAGGTGGCGCCTGATGATTACCTTAACCGGGAGTTTGATGTCCCTGTTTTTTGCCAGATAGGACCTGAATATTATGCAAAACATAAAAATGGTCTGACTTTCAATTTCGGCCACTTTACAAAATATCCGCAGGAATATGAATCTACATTTTTACCCTACACCAAAGTAACCGAAATTTTGATCACCGGTCATTACTGGGATCCTGGGTCCCCGGTATTCTTTACAAAAGAAGATATGAAAAGACCTGATTTCAGGATTTCAGTAATTGCTGATATCAGCTGCGATCTTAATGGTTCGATACCTGCAACTACCAGAGCTACAACGATATCTGACCCGTTTTATTCTTATAATCCATTCCTGGAGGCTGAAGAGGCGGCATTCTCAAAACAGAGTAATATTACCGTGATGTCAATTGATAATCTGCCCGGTGAACTTCCGCGTGATGCCTCCCTCGATTTTGGAAAGATGTTAATGAGTAATGTATTACATGACCTCCTTTCAGAAACTACAAGCCCTATGATCGAAAGAGCCACAATTCTCAGAGATGGGAAACTGACACCCCGATACAATTACCTTAATGAATACCTTAATAGCTTATAACAGGTTTACAGGTTCATCCATTCGAGGTACACTGTTGGTATCCTTTCCGCTTATTACTGCAGATTACTGCAGAAAAGATCCAAGCAGATCAGCGAAATCAGCCGGAAATATTTATGATTCCATTTTTGAACTTACAAATTAAGAGTACAGGGAAAATATGAAGATAATTTCGGTTGGTCCCGCATATCCTTACCGGGGTGGATTGGCTTCATTTAATGACAGGCTTTCACAACAGTTCTCAGCTGAAGGGCACGATGTTGAAATATTCACATTCACTTTGCAGTATCCGAAATTGCTATTTCCTGGGAAAACTCAATATACTGATAGTCCAAAGCCAAATGGTATAAAAATCACCCGTAACATTAATTCAATTAATCCATTTAACTGGATTGCCACTGGACTTAAAATTAAAAAGAAAAAGCCCGACATTCTTCTTATAAGGTTCTGGCTGCCATTTATGGGACCTTGCCTGGGATCTATTGCAAGGGTTGCAAAATCGAACCGGCATACTAAAGTAATCTGTATTTTTGATAATGTTATTCCTCACGAGAAGCGGATTGGTGATATTATTCTTACAAAGTATTTTACAAATAGTATAGACGGAGCTATTGTAATGTCGCAGACTGTTCTGGATGATCTGAAAGTCTTCCGTGCAAAGATTCCTGTGAAACTTTCACCACATCCTTTGTTCGATAATTATGGTTTACCAGTCGGCCGAAAAGAGGCATTGACAGCCCTTAAACTTGATGCTGATAAATCGTATCTGTTGTTTTTCGGATTTATCAGAGCATACAAAGGTCTTGATCTGTTGATTGAAGCATTCTCCGATAACAGATTGAGAAACAGGAATTTAAAACTTATTATTGCCGGAGAGTTTTATGAAGATGATATACCATACAGGAATCTTATAAAATTGTACCACATAGAAAATGATATTATCTTTTTTGATCATTTTATAAAAGATAATGAGGTTCCTCTTTTCTTCAATGTAGCCGATCTTGTAGTTCAACCCTATAAAACTGCAACCCAGAGTGGTGTAACACAGATTGCATTCTATTTTGAAAAGCCTATGCTGGTAACAGACGTCGGGGGGCTGAGGGAAATAGTTGCTGATGGAAAGTGCGGCTATGTTCTGAAACCTGAATCTAAGCTAATTGCAGACGCAATTATCGATTACTTTGATAACGACAGGAAAGAGAAGTTTACAGAAGGAGTGAGACAGGAAAAAGCAAAATTCTCATGGGATAAGATGACGGCATCTATAATTGAGGTTTATACAAGATGCCTTTCCCCAACCCCCCCAGGAGGGAGGGGCTGAAATCGTAGTAAAATTTTTTTACTCCGCTTCTCTCCTGGGAGAAGGGGAAGGGGGATGAGGTAAAAAAATGCAGGGGATGAGGTCAGGTGACTAAGCAAATCTTTCAGATATTCACCTTATCACTTATCAGATAGCTATTTCGTTCCGGGGAATTCCTGTTTATAAGTTCTCCCAGGAAACCTGTCAGGAAAAGTAATGATCCGATTATCATTACTGTTAGAGCTATGAAAAAGTAGGGACTGGTAGTTACCAGCGGAGCTTTGAAATGATGCGAGATAAAAACTAACTTTTTAATACCAAGATAACCAGCCATCGTAAAGCCAATTAAAAACATCATCGTGCCCAAAGAACCAAAGAGATGCATAGGGTTTTTTCCGAAGCGGGTAATGAACCCGATTGTTAGAAGATCGAGATAACCTTTTATAAATCTGTCAATCCCATATTTTGTTACTCCATACTTCCTGGCCCTGTGTTCAACAATTTTCTCTCCGATTTTTCTGAATCCGGCCTCTTTTGCAAGCATTGGTATGTACCTGTGCATCTCCCCGAATATCTCAATACTTTTTACTACTTCTAGCTTGTATGCCTTTAACCCACAGTTGAAATCATGAAGTTTTATCCCTGATGACCATCTTGCTGTTCCATTATAAAACTTGCTAGTGAATCGCTTTACAAAGGGGTCGTATCTTTTCTTTTTCCATCCCGATACAAGATCATATCCATCCTTCCTGATCATCCTGTAAAGTTCAGGTATTTCATCAGGACTATCCTGAAGGTCCGAATCCATTGTTATGACTACATCACCGGATGCTTCGCCAAAACCTGTATGGAGGGCGGCAGCTTTACCATAATGCCTTCTGAACCTGCAGCCTCTTACTAAATGATCTTTTGAGGCCACAGTCATTATCTCACGCCATGATGAATCTGTACTTCCGTCATCAATATAGATTATCTCATATGTAAGTCTGCCGTTAGTACAAACCTTCTTAATCCATTCAGTTAATTCCTGAATTGATTCCTCTTCATTATAAACCGGGATAACAAGCGACAGATCCATCAGAATTGTATTCGGTTTAGTTTGCAGGGGTATCAATTAATGGATTACCCTCTTTTTTGACAAAAATGCTTACTACCAGTGATATTATTGTCCCATAAAACAGGCTCCCAATGATGACGAAGAGTGACATTATTCCGGGTTTCATAAATTTTGCCTGCATCGCCATCGCAGCATCAATTGTGGCCTGGGGCATCCCTTTTTTCACCATTGCTTCTTCAGCAAAAGCCAATTGTTTGGCAGCTAATCCTGTATCAATAAAAGCATTAAGTATATATACAAATACAGCCATTATTACTGCATAGTACAGGAAAATAATTACACCGGCACCGACTGATTGACCAAATGTTATCTGACCATGCAGATAATTATCACGATAGGATTTAAGAAGAAAATACATCAGGACGAGTTGAATTATTATGGAAATATATCCTTGCGATTTGTTAAGGGAAAGGTTGAGAAAATACATTAGCAGAGAATAAACAACACCAACAAGCCCTAATATCAGACCATTGGTAAGATTTGTTTTCCAGGGATTTACTTTTTCTTCCATAATGTTAGTTATTTGATTCTTGGATTAGGTTAATTGATTAACAAATATAATGTAAAAATAGAAATGTAAAGGTCTGTAAAATTGGAATAATTGTGTTGCAGACTTCTTAAATATTTGTACTTTTGTGCGGGGTAAGTCTTATACGACCAGCTCCTGCTGAACTCCCCCAGGATCGGAAGGTAGCAAGGGCAGGCAGTTGTAGCGGTGCGATATAAGTAGCTTACCCTTTTTTTATTATCTGCCCCCAACCCCCTAAAGGGGGCTTAATTATCTGATATTTAGGTTGTATCATCTAAATGAATGAGTTTTAGCCCCCTTTAGTGGGGATGGGGGGCAAATTCCTCCAGGCACTTCGCATTTTAGGCACTTTTTTTTATCTTTGCCAGAATTTCAAAATATCATGTTGATCCGTATTTATAACGAGAATCCTAATCCGGGGCATATAAGGCAGATCGTTGACCTGCTTGAAGTTGGAGGCATCATAATTTATCCTACCGATACAGTATATGCAATGGGATGTGATATCCTGGCAACAAAGGCAATTGAAAAAATAGCCCGTTTTAAAGGGCTAAACCCGAAAAACCCTGAACTCTCCCTGATATTCCACGATATGAGTCAGCTTTCAGAATATACCATAATCAGGGATAATACAATATTTAAACTGCTTAAACGAAACCTTCCCGGGCCATTTACATTCATCGTTCAGGCAAATAGTCAGATACCAAAACTGTTTAAGAATAAGAAAAAAACAGTTGGAATAAGGATTCCGGATAATAATATTGTGCTTGAACTGGTGAGGGAATTACGACGTCCGATAATTACAACCTCAATACATGATCCGGATGAAGTTATTGAATATACTACCGACCCGGAGCTTATACACGAAAAATACCGTGATTTTGCAGACATTGTCATTGATGGCGGCTTTGGCAATAATGAAGCATCCACAATTGTTGACTGTACCGGTGAAGAAATAGAAGTATTAAGACAAGGATCAGGTATTCTTGAGCTATGAAAATCAGTGCTTATAAAAGTTTTTGCTAAACAGTATCATAACTGTAAGCAATTCCAGTCTTCCTAATAACATCATTACCGACAGAAACCATTTACCTGCCATCGGTAGAGTAGAATAATTTGTAAATGGACCGAAGGTTCCGAGTCCGGGACCAATATTACCCAGCATTGATGCGGATGTACTGAACGATGTAATAATGTCATATCCCATAAAGGATAGGACAAAGGTACTAAAACACAGCACAAAAAAATATAATGTTATGAATACCAGTAGGTTATAGATAGTGGCCTGAGGTATTACTCTTTTGTCAAGACGTACAGGTATAAAAGCATTAGGATGAATCAGCCTTTTCATTTCCTGTCGGCTGTTTTTTGTGATCAGAAGTAATCTTACGATTTTAATGCCTCCGCTTGTTGATCCGGCTGTTCCCCCGGTAAACATAAGAATGAAAAAGATCATCAGAATTATATTTCCCCATAAATAATGGTTCTGAGTATAAAACCCGGTAGTTGTAATAATAGATATTACATGAAATGCTCCATCAAGCAAAGATTTGCTTAATGAAAAACCCGATTTAAGATAAAGAATGCCGGAAACTAATACCACAAAAATAAAGCAGATCAGAGAGTAAAAAATAAATTCGGTATTTCCGAATATTTTTTTAAAGTTGCCCTTCAGACCAAAGTAAATCAGTGTCATATTGGTGCCGGCGATGAACATGAAGACTGTCATTATAATCATTATGTAGGGGGAGGAAAAGGCCGCAATTCCATTATTACGCGTTGAAAAGCCTCCTGTTGACAGAGTCGAAAATGAATGGCAGATTGCATCAAAAAAAGGCATTCCTCCAAGGATAAGTAAAACAACTTCTGAAAACGTTAATAAGAAATATATTCCAACCAGACGTTTTGCTGCATCTATAATTCTGGGATGTATCTTATCAGTTGTCTGGCCTGAAAACTCAATTGCAGCAATCTGGATATTAAACGATTTAAAAACAGGTATTACAGAAAGCGAGATAAATATTATTCCAATTCCTCCAAGCCACTGGGTAAGACTTCTCCAGAACAGTATCCCGTGAGGCATTGATTCTATATTTGTAAGTATGGTAGCTCCGGTAGTAGTAAAACCCGAGATAGACTCGAAAAAAGCATCGCCAAAGTTGCTTATTGAACCGCTGATAATAAATGGCAGAGTTCCAAAGATGCTGAAAATAAGCCAGATGCCTGTAATAATAATGTATCCTTCCTTATTCCCGAAGATTTTCTCTTCATTACGAAGAGGAGTGAAGGATAATACACCAGTAACAATTGCAATAAAAGCAGAATAGCAAAATGAAATAGCTGCATGCTCGTGGTATAAAAAAGAAACTCCGGCACAGACCAGCATAAAAAAACCTTCAACAATGAGCAGCAGACTAAAAGCCCTGGCTATTATCCTGAGGTTGATCATATGAGCTAGGTAAAATATTTAGAGATCTTCTCATAGGCTGATGGCAATGTAAAAACCACGACTTTGTCGTTGGCTTTAATTATTGTATCACCAGTTGCAATGAATGGTTCTCCATCTCTGGTTCCACCCCCAACGATAGCATCCTTTGGAAAATCAATACTCCGGAGAGTACCTTTCGTTATTTTTGAGTTTGCAGGTACATTGAATTCGATAACCTCGGCATCAGCTCCTGTCATATATTTAACCTGGGTCACGTTAGGATTTGTCGTATGTCTGAAAATCCTGCTGGCAGCTGATATCTTTTTATTTATAATTGTATCAATACCTGTGTTCTCGGCAAGATTTATAAATTCCATGTTTTCAACCTCTGCAATTGTCTTTTTTACCCCCATCCTTTTTGCAAGAAGACACGACAGAATATTTGTTTCTGAATTTCCTGTTACCGCCACAAAGGCATCCATTGTTGTTATCCCTTCCTGTTCAAGAAGATCAACGTTTCTTCCATCACCATTAATAATTAATGTATTATCGAGGATTTCAGCGAGATCTTCACACTTTTCAATATTTGAATCTATAATCTTAACTTCGCATGTTTTCTGAAGATACAAAGCAACATGTTTTCCGATCCTGCTGCCTCCGAGTATCATAATATTTTTGGCTTCAAAATTCTCTTTCCCCGATGTCTTCATCATTTCATCAATTCCTTCGTGAGTTGAGATAACAAAGACCGTATCTCCTAACTGAAAATGCTCGTTCCCCCGAGGGATAATGGTTATTGCATTTCTTTTGATTGCAACTGCTCTGTACTTATCCGTTCTTCGGCTAACAGAAATTTCCTGCAGGCTTTTATTCAGGATAGGGGCATTCTCCTCAAGTTTCTGAACATACATTGCCAGTTTTCCGCCTGAGAACTCCATGAATTCAGTTGACCCTGTTTCATGAAGCAGACCGAGAACCTCACGCGCAGCTATCAGTTCAGGATAAATGAGAGAATCAACACCAATTGATTTAAAAAATTCGAGAGTGGAGGGTTCCAGATAATCGATATTGTCGATGCGGGCTATTGTTTTTACAGCTCCAAATCTTTTAGCAAGTATCGACGCGGTGATATTGGTATCTTCGGAATGGGTAACAGCAATGAAAAGGTCAGTTTTTTTGCGAAGAGCCTCTTCCAGTATCTTTACCGAGGTAGCTGAGCCTTCATGTGTCAGAACATCAAGAGAACTATCAATAGGCTTAAGCCTGGATTCCTCAGAATCGATAAGAATAATTTCATGATTTTCATTCGATAACATCTTAGCCAGATGTGTTCCAACTTCACCAGCTCCTGCAATTATAATTCTCATTAAAAAAATTTTTGAAAAAACATGACAAAATAAGAGATAAATCCCTTAATACTCAAGTTTTTTATGACTTTTATTTACCAACCGGTCATATCCTTTTAATATATGCCCCTGACTTTCTGACAAGATGGAACGAGTATGTTCCGGTATTTACAGCCTGTAAGGGGAAACGAAAACCTGGTGTTGCTTCTGAGGAAATAATTACGATACCTGGAGTGCGCACTGAAATTAAGTCATTTCCAATTTGAGGGCTGGGGCCCGTCAGAACCAGGATATCAGGGATAAAATTCTGAAGAATTTTTTTATTCAGAATTTTAGTGATTAGGATCTTTTTATCGCCCACTCTGATAAAATAGTTATTCTTTACCAGTATTGTTGATTTTACTTTTAGGCCAAGCGTGGCACAATGTCTTTTAACTTCAGGTGCAACGATTGATGTATCGGAGAAAAGATTAAGTATTTTACCGGTTCTGATTCCGATAGTGGATGATCCGGGTGTATTATAAATTATTAATTCATTAGTTGTTTTTGAATAAATGTCCCTGGCCGTTCCGACGAGAACAAAAAGACTAAGAAATAAAACAGGATAAAAGACAGGGATTGATTTCTTTCTTAAAAGGAAATGACTGAAAAGAAAAATTGTACAGGTAAGAAGTATGCATTCAAGTGTAGTCGAACCGATATCTTCAATTGTCGAATATGGCAGGGACGCGGCTTTTGCTGTCAGTAACTCGGTAAAACCTGTCACATGATTCAGGAGCATTGCCAGGAACCGGGATAGAAAATGAATCCGGAAAAATAACGGTACAAGGCACCCTGTTATTATGAGCAAATTCGAGACCGGCACTATAGTTACATTGGCAAGGATGAAATAAGTAGGGAACCGGTTAAAAAGCATTATTGTCAGCGGGAGTGTACCAGCCTGGGCGATAATTGTTATAGCAGCAGATTGCCAGATCTTGTCTGCGAGCCAGTTTCTAAATTGGAGAATCAGGTAAAAGTCATTGTAAAAACATATGATGTAAATCACTGCTGAATATGAAAGCAGGAATCCGGCATCGAATATCACCGATGGTTTGATTACGATAAGAAAAAAAGCGGATGCCAGCACCGAATTGATTCCGTTTGCTGGTCTCTTCATCAGTTTACCCGCCTGTAGAAATGAAAACATCAGGGTTGCTCTCAGAACTGATGGAGTGAGTCCGGTTACAAAAGCGAATGACCATAAGATCAGAATGGTGATTGTTATCCTGAGAATATTAAATCTTCGTTTCATAAAAAACAGAAGATTCAGGACAAACAAACTCAGAATTATAGCATGAAGCCCTGAAACAGCCATAATATGCATAACTCCAGCTTTCATGAAATTAAGCTTCTGTTCAGGATCAAGCATCCTCTTCTGACCGAGTGTTATAGCCGCTACCAGTGCGAGTCTTTCACCCTTAATGCCACGCTCGCTGAACATCCAGATGATCTTCTCCCTTACGATCAATGCTCTGTGAATAAGTTTCCTGTGGACAGGAATTATATGTCTTATAATATCTCTGCTGTTCATGAATGCATAATATCTGATTCCCTGATTTTCCATGTAAAACCTGTAATCAAATTCATAAGGATTGGCTCTGTTGGCAATTTCAACAGGTGTGCATCTTATAATCAGAAGATCACCCGGGAGCAGAGGTGTGGCTGATGTATCCTTTTTGTTGTATAGTATCAGTGACCCATTTACAGCTTCAGATTTATTTCCCGTAATTATGTTGTTAAGTTTTACATTTAACCTGAAACTATTTTCTTTTTCTTCAGGATAATCGGAAAGGGTGCAGGTGAAGATTGTCTTTTCAGGCTTAAGGGTTGATATGCTGTTCTTTTCATTTGTGTAGAGAATCAGACCACTGAGAAATAGCGAGATTGTCAGAGTATAACCGAAGACCTGATTAGTCTGATATTTATTAAAGAAAAGACTGAATAAAAATCCCGAAAAAATGACAATAAAGCCAATTACCAGGAAAATAATACCCGGTTTGAAATAAAGGCCCGAAATAATTCCTAAACATAAAGGCAGGCCAATACGAAGAAATGGAATTTCTTTATGTAGCACAGTCTGCAGCTAATGAGACTGCATAAAGTTAAGAAAAAGTTTGGAGTGAGCCAGAGTTTGGAGTGACTAAAGTTGTGAAGAAGTTTAAATTGGCTGGAGTTGAAAAGCTTATAAGTTGAAAAGGGTGAAGATTAAAAAGTTCCCATCCCTGGAGAGTCTGCTCCGCTTGGGCGGGAGCCAAGGGGTTGGTTTTTCTGTGATGAAGTTTAAGAAAAATAAAGGAGAGAAAGCAGTGGTACTTATCACCGACCCCCTCTATGGCAGTGACGGACGGAGAACAGGAACGGGGGCGGATGAGACCTCGAATAATGTCAAATTTTGATTTGAATTTCAAGTGTTTTCCTATAGATAACAGCTATATAAAATTGTCAAAATTTCAATTCACTTTCAAAGTGATTTGTGCGAATTGGGTAATTGAAAACCTCCAGTTCAGCAAATATTTTAAAAATAAATCGTAAAACATTTGAAAATAAGTAATACTTTTATTACTTTTGACATGAGATTTCAGTTGAGATCTTAAGTTCTTTGAAAATATTAATTGGAAATAAAATGAAAGTATCTGCGTTAATTTCGGACCTAAAGGCAGATGGTTGGTACATTGTGAGAACAAAAGGAGATCATCGACAATTTAAACATCTTATTAAAAAAGGTTTGGTAACCGTTTCAGGGAAACTATCCTCCGATGTTAAAAAAGGTACTTTAGGAAGCGTATTGAGACAAGCTGGACTCAAATAGTCCAGCTTGTCTTAGTACCAGATGCTGACAATAATATATATCTTCACTCATTGTATCCAAGATTTCTAAAACAAGCTTAACCTCACAGATCAAAACAAAAACTTAGAAAAATCACGACGTTAATCAAACACACACAAACTATGGACAGAGAGAAAACCAACAATGGGAAAAATATTGTAGTTATCTTGGAAAAATCGGACACAAACTATTCAGCTTATATTCCAGAATTGGATGGCTGTATAGCTACTGGAGATACTATCCAGGAGACTGTAAACAATATTGAAGAGGCGGTAGAATTTCATTTGGCGGGAATGAAAGAAGAAGGGTTAAATATTCCTGAATCATTTAAAAATGGTTACAAATTTTCGTATAAAATAGATTTTGAATCATTATTTGATTGGTTTTCAGGAGTGCTAACTAAATCTGGCATATCAAAGCTGACTGGAATGAATCAAAGCCTTTTAAGTCAATATGCAAATGGCATCAAACGACCAAGCACAAAACAAACAAAAAAGATTGAACAAGCGATACATAGCTTTGGTGAAGAATTATTAAGTATCCAATTTTAAGTATTTTCATATTAAAGAACCCGGTATAATCATGCTGGGTTTTTTAGTATCTTAGTATGTCTAAATCAAATTAATATAGAAGTTCCTAGTTTACCAACAGATAACTTATATAAGTTTTTAGCTCTTTCTGGCGTCCTTATAATTATACTATTTAATTATTTAATCACCTCAGTATCTTTAAAAAATGAGAATGAATTAGAGTCGGATAAATGTAAGCATCCGGCATAGTACATCTTTTTTCAGTTGCTGAGGCTGATTAATTTTCAGCCAAACATTTAAAGATGATAAACGAATCAAAAAAAATTGAGCTGATCAAAAGACAAAAGGAGACAGGGCTTAACATCACCGCCTTTTGCGCCAACGAAGGCATTCCAAAATCCTCCTTCTACTATTGGCGAAAAAAGTTATGCAAGGAACCAGGGAAGGGTTTTATACCACTTCTTGTTAATTCGACACCAGCAACCATGGGAGGACCTTCAAAGAATTACACTCGGGAGCTGCAAGAACTGCCCAAATCGGGCGATGAATTTCTTTTGGAGCTACTCTATCCAAACGGAACAAGGCTCAGAATAAAAAGCGACGCCGACTTTGACAATCTTCGTACACTTGTTTGCTTACTGGATTAAAGTCATGTTCCATCTTCACAGCTCACTGAAGTATTATCTACATCCTCTTCCGGTAGATATGCGAAAGAGTTTTTACACCCTGAGTGGTGTTGTAAATTCATTTATGAACCAGAATGTGCGTGACGGAGGGGTTTTCATTTTCATGAACCGACACCAGAACGTGATGAAGATACTGCACATGGAATATGCAGGTCTTGTAATCTACCATAAGAGATTAGAATCAGGCCGGTTTAAGCTGCCGGCTTTTGATGAAAATACCACTTCGATAACCATAAACTGGCAGGATTTAATGACTATGGTGCAGAGCGTAAGAATAAGGAGTGCAGAGTCACGTAAAAATGTTAATAAAAACCTGCTATTCAGTTAGTTATTAACAACACATCAGTTTGTTGCTACGTTTTGTTTTGTTATCTTTGACACTACAAAACGGGAATAAAACTGTGAGTAATTTAACTGATAAAGATGCATTAATGCAGACCCTCCTCCAGGAGCGCGATGAGCTTTATCAGGAACTGTCCAAGCTAAGACAAATGGATGGAGGGGTTCTGGAGCGCTACGAGGCGTTAATCATAGAAAAGGATCACAAGATCAGTCGTTTAGATGAGAAAGTAAAAAAATTTGAAGATAAGATCAAACAATTAACTGACCAGCTGGCCTGGCTCAGGCGT
>DATCHE010000013.1:0-3082 GCA_036508535.1 Bacteroidales bacterium
TCCGGACTGATCAGTTAATTTTATAAGCTTGCCATTCTGATCGATACCCTCAAATAAAGGTGCTTTCATGCCCTCTTTTAGTGCTGACATACTCAATTAATTTTGTAATTATTAAGTAAAATTACGAAGTTTTTTCGATCGGCAAAGGGATTCAAAGCAATTCAGGACAAAGTAAATTTAAACTCACTCCCTTTGCCGACTTCACTCTCGCCCCAGATTTTACCCCCGTGCTTTTCTACAAATTCTTTACATAGCAACAATCCCAAACCTGTTCCGGTTTCTTCTGACGTTCCTTTTGTTGTAAGAACTTCTGAGATATTAAAGAGTTTTGCCAAATTTTCAGGAGAATCGTGCTAAGGAGTGAAAAAAACTTTCTCTTGGATTATCCCAACCCTGCTGAGAAAGAAATAAAAGAGTTTTATCAATTTGCTCCCGAAAATATAAATTATATTCATTATTTTTTATTTGCTTCTTTAAATCATCATATGTTTCTATCTCATTGTTCATCTTTCAGTTTTTTTCAATTGTTTACAACTTGTATATAGTGTCAGAGCGAGTACTGGAAAATACTAACAAACCTCTGTTTTAGTATTCATCTTCTACTTATTAATAACATGCTTTTTGATTAACTCAAACATGAGTGCCATATTAATTGGTTTAGTTATATAATCATTACACCCTGCATCAATAGCCTTTTCGCTGTCACCGGCAAATGCATAGGCAGTTTGCGCGATGATAATCAGATCTTTGTTAAACTGACGGATTTGACGGGTTGCTTCATTTCCATCCATTACGGGCATCCTGATATCCATCAGTACCAGGTCAAGGTCGGGATTGGACCGACAAGCTTCAACAGCTTCAACCCCGTTTATTGCATGCAAAACTTCTTTTCCGATTTTCCGGATGGTTCTTTTAAGCAGTGAATACGATACTTCGTCATCTTCGACTATTAAAATTTTCAGTTCTTTCATCCGAACTTTTTTAATCTCTGATGAATCAATACCTTTTATTTCTGTTTTTTCTTCCAAAACAGGATTATAAGGAATTGTAAAATAAAATGTTGAACCATTGCCTTCTTCGCTTTCCACCCATATTTCCCCGCCAAGCATTTTCACATAAGATTTCGCGATGGCTAAACCCAGACCACTGCCTTCATACATGCGGTTAATGTCATTGCTTCCCTGCCTGAATCTTTCAAAAATAGTTTGCTGCAAGTACTTTGGAATTCCTACTCCCGTGTCTTTTACATAGAATTGCAGTGACAATAGATGTTGTAAAGGCGCAATGCGTTGCGCCTCTACGATATCATATCCGAATTCAATTGAACCGTCATAAGTGAACTTAATGGCATTTTTTATAAGATTGGTCAGGACTCCGTAGACCTTTTCATTGTCCGTTCTAATGATTGCATTCTCTGTTGGCAAACCATTTTTATACATAAACTGCAATCCTTTTCTTTCAGCTTCCGGTTTGAAGAACTTATAAGTGAATTCTATCTTTTTGTTAATATTGGTTTCCTCAATAGCAAGGCTCATTAGTCCGGCTTCAATCTTCGAGATATCAACAATATTATTGATAGTGTTAAGCATACGTTCGCCACTAATCTGGATGGTCTGAATAAAATCCTGTTGGTCATCAGTTGATAAGTTTGGTTCTTTCAGGAACTCTGTAAATCCAAGAATGCCGTTCATGGGTGTTCGTATCTCATGGCTCATATTGGCAAGAAAAGCAGATTTCAACCGGTCGCTTTCTATGGCTTTTTCTTTGGCTATAATAAGTTCTGATTCAGCCTGTTTGCTCCTGGTGACGTCTTTAACAATATGTACTGCCCCAAGAATGTTATCGGTATCATCGAACATCGGGTCAACAGTCACTTCGAAAATCATATTATTTATTTCCAGAACCATTGTTTCACGCTTCTTACTTTTCTTCATGCGCACATACGGGCAATCCTCTATCGGGCAACTTGTGCGGTGCACAAAACCGTAGCAAGGGTGATTAAGAACTTCTGTTTCGGGTTTATTAATTAAATCTAGAAAAGCCTTATTGCTTTCAATGACATTTTGATTAGTATCAAGCAGTGTAACACTATCTTGAATTGCGTTAAAGGTTCTTTTCCAATGTACTGATGATTGTCGGAGTTTTTCCTCTGACTGTTTGCGTTGGGTGATGTCCTGCAAAATGCAGTGTGTTTGCTTAAATTCTCCATTTGTATTATATCCAATCCTGCCTTCGAAAGCAATAAATAATTTATTTCCATTCTTATGAATCATTTCAAACTCACTATGAATATGACCCTGTGCTTTGAAAATCGGGAATCGCTGGCGGAAGCCATCCTGATAGTCAGGAGAAAGGAAGTCGCCAAACCATTTTCCGATAACTTCATCACGTGTATAACCTAGGGTATCTAACCATTGCTGATTAACTTCCAGGAAATTGCCATCAATGTCAAGAGACTGGTAGCCAAGTGGTGCTTGATTAAACAAAAGTTGGAATCGTTCTTCACTTTCAAGTAAGGCTTTATCAGTATGTTTGAGTTCAGCTATATCTTTTTGGTACAATTTACTTAAAGAACTGTTTTCCTGCTTCAATCTTTGTACCTCTTTAAGGAGTTCTTCATTGGTTTTGTCTTTCATTGCTTAGATGCACTATTGTTGGTTTAATGCTTCGATACGTTTTCAGACCCTTGTCTATTGATGTTAATACATCTTTTGTCTAAAACCGGACTGCAATTTTGTGATATGAAAAAAGCAAGTTATACATTCTTACTCATTAAATATGAGATTTATAACAAAATATGTAGTAATGAATTCATAAATAATCGGACCTGTATTTAATACCAGTATTTTGGAATAGGCAGTAAAGTAGATGATTGTATACCCTGAAACTTATTTTGTGGCTATATTTGCCATGAATTTATTAGCATATATTTTAACGGTAACCTTTATCAGATGTTAATAGTTTGAAAATTAACTATTTGTAAAAGTGAATTATACAACAGTATTAAAAAGTAAGCACATTATTATCTTGTTTTTGCTGATTATGGTTATCAGCCCGGCATTTAATAACCTTTTTTCACAAA
>DATCHE010000014.1:0-7295 GCA_036508535.1 Bacteroidales bacterium
TTATCATTATCCTCTTTCCGGATACGCCACCCTTACATGATAAATTGTTGAAAGTCTTTTCTTAAAGACACTTTTTATATCTGAGATTTCTTTAAAGGTCAAAGGCACCTCGGAAAACTGACCATCCTGTTCTTTTTCCTGTATAATTCGTTCTACAAGTTCGCTGATCGTTTCTTCGCTGTGTTTTGAAATACTTCTTGAAGCAGCTTCCACTGCATCTGCCATCATAACAACTGCTGTCTCTTTTGAAAATGGTTTAGGTCCGGGATATGTAAATTCCCCTTCCCTGCTTGTATCCCATGGATGAAGGGCGGTATATTTCTTAAAGAAGGAATATGCAACAGTTGTACCATGATGTGTTCGGATAAAATCAATTATCTGGATAGGAACTTTATAATTTTTTGCCAGTACAACTCCTTTGTTGACATGACTTATTATCACTTTTACACTGTCTTCAGGATTCAGGTTATCGTGAGGACTGAAACCATCTGTTTGATTTTCAATAAAGTAATTCGGGTTGCTTATTTTTCCGATATCATGATAAAGTGATCCGGTTCTAACTAACAGCAGGTTTGAACCTGTAATCCTTGCAGCTTCTTCGGCAAGGTTAGCTACTTGCAGCGAATGTTGAAATGATCCTGGAGCTTCTTCTGCTAGTTTTCTCAGGAGGGGTTGATTCGTATCTGCCAGTTCAAGCAACGTATTATCAGAGAGGAATAGAAATTTTTTCTCGAAAATAAATATTATAGGGTAGCTTAAGAGAAGCAAAACTCCATTTCCGATGAAAAGAATAAAGTCGAATGAGTTTATGTCTTCAAGATTTCCAAACTTCATTAAGCTGATTCCAAGAGTGAGAGTAGAATAACTTACTATGACCAACAAAGCAGAAAAGAACAACTTTGCATGCCGGTAAATATTTGTCAGAGTGAATATTGCCACCATTCCTGAAATAAAACTCACGAAAGAAAATCCAAAAGGATCAGGAACCATAAAACCTGCAAGCATAATTGTTATCAGCAGAATAAAAAGTGCCAGACGGGCATCATAAAATGTACGAATAACTATAGGAATGATCGCAAATGGAATCAGATAGAGCAGATTCTGATCGGGAAAAGATATTACTATTCTTGTTATAACAATAAAGGAGAGTATTGTCAGGATTATAAAGAGTGTTTTTCGTTTTACTTCCAGGATTTCGGATCGGAAGTGGGAGAGGAAGAGATAAAGTATTAGGTAGCAGGAAGATACCAGTATCAACGTGCCAAAATATTTAAGAAAGCTATCATTATCTCCATGCGGCCAGATTAGTACTACTACAATAATGCTGATAATAAAGAAAATAGAATTGATATAGAATTTCCCGGTTGGTTTCCTGACTTTATGAACTTCAGACATTCCCTGATTCTTAGATTAACCTGATTTCGATGCAAAATTAGATTAAATTTTGGGGTTTGAAACAAAATGAGTTACATATACATATCAGAGTATTTTTTAGAGATTAAACCCCCTTTCTAATTTCCCCCAAGGGGGAAAGGTTTTACTCATTCCCCCGTGAAGCTAATCTTTATACACATCTTTTGAGATCTTTATCCTTATGTTGACAGAGTGCTTACTAGAAGTGTCTCCTTATCCCATGGAGATCCCTCATTTCTCCGCCGGTTGGCGGATCCATTCGGGATGACAGTGCATTTTAATGAAGGATGGGGGGAAGAAGTGGCGATTCGCAGAAAAAAATCGGAAAAGGAAAAAAAGTAGTTTGCGAATCGCCACTTCTTCCCCCTCCATAACACCCCAAAACCCTGTCATCCCGAGTCCGCCAGCCGGCGGACGAGGGATCCCCTTCTCATTAAATTCACATCGAACAAGCTTAAAGGGCTATAAATCAATTAATAATTAAAAATTGTAATTATTTCCGAAGAAAATAAAAAGATGTGTATAAAGATTAGCCCGTGAAGGGGAAGGTAGGGAAGGGGGTTGGTAATCAAAAAAATCACAGAGGGTCACTGAGAAATCTAAGAATAGTATCATGGATATTTATTAATTTTGTGAGAAATTCTGAAGTCATGGAAAAATATATTTGTGAGAATGTTTTTGTTCCCTTAAGATCTGGTCCGTCGCATAAATCTGAAATGATGAGCCAGATACTTTTTGGTGAGAAATATATAGTTGTGGATAAAGCAGGCAAGTGGCTTAAAGTTGAGACCTTGTTCGATAAATACCAGGGATGGATTGATATCGATCATCTTCAACAAACAATTGATTTGGATAAAAAAACAGGATTTGTGCTAAATACAGCCCTTCTCTGTTTTAAAAATGATAAGACAAAACTTATACTTGAGCCTGGTTGTGAGGTATTTAAACCGGATTATAAGGATAAAAAGTTTTTTGTTGGAGAAAACGTATATCACACATGCAATGAATTCAACGAGAGCTACACTTCTACCAATGATTCTTTTCCTGATGTAGGTATTAAATTCATTAACAGTCCTTATGTGTGGGGAGGTCGTATTCCATCAGGAATAGATTGTTCCGGATTTACACAGCTTGTTTATAAAATAAAAGGTATAGCAATTCCGCGTGATAGCTGCCAGCAGGTTGAGGCAGGCAGAGGCATTGACTTTATTGATGAGACATTACCAGGGGACCTTGTTTTTTTCGATAATGAAAGAGGTAAGGTAACACATGTTGGGATGATCTATTCCAAAGGCCTTGTCATCCATGCCTCGGGCAGAGTAAGGATAGATCCGATCGATCACCAGGGTATATTCAAGCAGGAGATAGGAGCGTATTCTCATAAGTTGAGGACGATTAGAAGAATTGTTTAAAGTTTATCGTTTCGGGTTTCGCGTTTCTGATAATTCTTTAATTTTTCTTTACAATTTCGGAATCTGATTCCAATTTTGTAAATTTGTCGAATGATAAAACGTGAAGCAGAAGCAGAATTAGTAAATTTGGCAAAGCAATTTAAAGCTGTTGCTGTCGTTGGACCAAGGCAATCAGGCAAAACAACCTTGACTCGTAAAGTGTTTAGTGATAAACCATACGTAAGTCTTGAAAACCCTGATACCAGGCGATTTGCCCTTGATGATCCCAGAGGTTTTCTCTCACAATATAAAACCGGGGCAGTGATCGATGAAGCGCAACGTGTTCCGGAACTATTTTCATATCTGCAGCAGATTCTTGATGAAGATGAAAAAAGAGGAAAATTTATACTAACCGGTTCAAATAACTTTCTCCTTCAGGAAAGCATTTCACAGAGTCTTGCCGGACGTATAGCTTATCTGTATCTGCTTCCATTTACCCTTTCAGAATTAGCAGCACAAAAAACTTACGAACTGCGGGAGATTATTTTTCGTGGTTTCTATCCCCCGATATACGACCAACCGGTAGCGGCCGATAAATGGTATTCTAATTATATCAGAACTTATCTGGAAAGAGATGTAAGACAGATAAAAAATATTACTGATTTAAATGCTTTTGAAAGATTTTTGAGGTTGTGTGCAGGAAGGACCGGACAGCTCTTAAATATGAACAGCCTGTCTATTGAATCAGGAGTTGATAATAAGACAATAGCTTCATGGATAGGTGTATTGGAAAGTAGTTTTATATTGTACCGTCTGCAACCTCATCACAGAAACTTTAATAAAAGAATTGTTAAGATGCCAAAGATTTATTTTTACGATACTGGTCTGGCATGTGCTCTTCTTGGAATTCAGAATGCAGAACAACTTAATTATCATCCACTGTTTGGTAGCCTGTTCGAGAATTTTGTAATTGGGGAACTATTGAAGTTTAGGTACAACCAGGCAAAAACTAATAATCTGTATTTTTGGAGAGACAATACCGGTCATGAAATTGACCTTATAATTGAAAATATGGATAAGCTTTATCCTGTTGAAATTAAATCAGGTAAAACTATAACAGATAAATTTTTCGAAGGAATTCTCTATTGGTTCAAAATGAGTGGCGAAAAAAGTGGCGCAATTGTATATGCTGGAGAGTCGGGTCAAAAACGAAGCAATAATATTGAAATTTTTCCCTGGAATAATTTAAAATCTCTCATGTTTTAACTGGTTTTTAAATTATTAATCTCATAAGTTACTGACGATCAGAAGAATTGTTTAGCGTTTTTCGTTTGCCTTCGGCGAGCTCGGCTTCGCCTCGGTTCGTGTTTTTCGTTAGGCTGTTGGTTCGTTGTTGCGTTATAACGCTTTTGTCTTTTTCCATGAGTCGTGCGTCGTGCGTCGTGCACCCTTCAAAAAAAAAGGCTGCTCTTTCGAGACAGCCCTTTTTATAGATAGTCGAAATTACTCAGTTTTTAGTTCTGAACAATTGCTTTATTTGAGAGAATTTCTGACAACGGGATAGGCCAGATATAGTTAGTAGAGGTTGGAGGAACAGGGTTTACAGTTGCTTTGCCAGGAATAGTTGATACTGTCCGTAACAAATCAGAACTCCTTAATCCTTCACCTAGGAATTCTATATTCCTTTCCAACATAACCTTGTCGATAAATGCTGCCAAATTAGCGAAATCACCTGCTACATATGTTCCTCCGCCTGACCTGCCACGAACGGCATTAAGTAATGCAATTGATCTGGCAGTTACAACTCCGGCAGCTTGTGCCTCAGCTTCGGCAAGATTCAGAAGAACTTCTGAATATCTGATCACAGGAACGTAATCAATAAATAAATCTACATTGTACTTATTTAAGTAGGTTTTACCACTATTGATTGTTAACAGACCTCTTCTTGCATCACCTGCAGTAAATCCTGCATTAGCTATAATCCCGGTTGCTACCAGACTATAATCAGGACTTGAGTTAGCAACCCGTGAATAATAATATCCCAGACCATTCTGAGTACCAGGTGCATCTGTAGCAACCATAGGCATTGAAAACATTGATTCAGTGGTTGTCCATGGTGATGTAAATACAGTCGAGATGCTCGCCTGTAAAGCGTTCGCAACTCCAGTGGTCGCTGAAAAAGGAGCACTTGCTGTAACAATTTTATTAGCTTCAGTGACAACTGCAGCATAGTTGTTCATGTGCAAATAGACCCTTGTTTTCAGAGCAATTACGGAATTCCTGTGAAGTCTTGTAGTATTCAGAATTGCGGTACCATTGGTTAGTGCAACCATAGTTTCAGAAGCATTAAGATCAGCAAGTATCTGAGTATAGACTTCGGAAACGGTGTTTCTTGCCAGATCATTATCAGCAGGTGTTTTGTACGCTTTTAATCTGAGTGGTAAACCAAGATTAGCCCCAGCGCCCATATTATAAGGTTTTGCATAAAGCTGGAGGAGATCAAAATAGCAAAGAGCTCTCAAAGCTAATGCTTCACCCTTGTACTGTTTGTACTCTGCATCTGTTATGTTAGCAGCTTTACCCGGGTCAAGTCTGCTGGCATCCAAACCTTCTATAAAGATATTTATTGCATTAAGAGTGGCATAAACCTGAGTCCATAGACCTGCAACCTCATTAGTGCTTTCAGTAACTAAATTCTGCCATGTCTGATAGCCAGTCACACCATTAGAGAGAAGGTTGTTAAAGTTATCTGCCCTTATATCAATATATATAAGAAATCTGCCACCACGGTATTGACCGCTTTTCATAAAATCGTATAAACCATTTACCTGGGCAACAATCCGGTCTTTGGTATCAAAAGCTGAAAAGTCCGGTAGATAAGTCTTAGGTATAGGGTCTAATTTATCCTTTGAGCACGACCCAGTTATGAGCATTGCAAAAATGAGCACAAATAGTATATTTAACTTTTTCATAATTCTGTTTCTTTTAAGATTTTCCATTAGAAATTTACATTTATACCAAAAGTATAGGTTCGTGCCTGAGGAGCTGTATTTCTGTCAACACCAGGAGACAGGTTTGTATCACCATTGGTAGAAACTTCTGGATCTGATCCGGTGTACTTCGTAAATACGAAAGCGTTAAAAATCTGAGTGTAAAGTCTGATTGACTGGATCCCAACCTTTTCTGGTAATTTGTTAAAAGTATAACCAATACTTAGATTTCTGATTTTTACATAATTACCTTTTTCTACGTTTTCTGAAATTACCATTGTGGATCCGTTTGATACATTATCTCCAAATACTGGTTTTGGAATATTGGTTATATCGCCTGGATTTTTCCATGCATTTTTATATACTTCAACAGAATTATTCCAGAATCTCTGATCTCTTAAACCAGCTTTTGACCCGAAGTAATTATAGAAATCAAATGCATAAGTTAAACCTACATTTGCATCAAATCCTGAATAGCTAAAGGTATTATCTAAACCTCCATAAATTTTGGGTAAAGGTGATGCTAATGGTTTGCCATCGGTTGCGATACTGATTGCCGGTGCAGTAGTTCCATCATCACGATAAGTCCAGTTAGATTGACCAACAGGCACATAATTCGAATAAAGCACTTCTCTTCCGTTTTTATCAAGGAAGATTCTTCTTCCGGAAGTCGGATCAACGCCGTTTGTCTGTACACCAAATATCATTCCTATAGGATATCCAACTAAAGTACGGTTTGTTGTTTCAGTTGTACCACCGGAATAACCGGTAATATAATCAATACCAGGAGCTAATGCAGTTACCTCATTTTTTAACGAACTTAAATTAAATGTTGTTGTCCACTGCATGTTCTTTTTAGATATATTAAAGCTTGTAAGAGACAGTTCAAATCCCTTATTAAACATTGAACCAACGTTTTGAGGAATGGTATTGCCGGGAATCCCTTTAGAAGGGGCCTGTGGAGTATTAAGAATCAGGTTATTGATATCGTTATAGAAATAACTCATCTCTACCTGTACCCTGTCTTTAAGAATACCAAAGGTTAGTCCAATATCGTATTTATCACTGGTTTCCCATTTCAGATCAGCATTACCGGCCTGTGAAAAATATAATGTGGGGATTGTTCCATAAATTCCGGGACTATTTAAAAACAGAGATCCGAAATTATCAATCCCAGACATATTTCCTACTCTACCATAACTTATTTTCAACCGCAAATCAGAAAGGTATTTATCTAATGAGTTTTTGACAAAATTTTCCTCTGAAAGAGCCCACATTGCTGATGCACCACCAAACAAACCATACTTCTTTCCTGCTGCGAGACCTGAGAATCCATCTCGTCTTCCACTAACTTCAAAGTATACTTTTTGGAATAATTTATTGAGACTCTACTGAAGTATGAAATAAAATAGTTTTCAGTCTGAGTTAGACTGGTAGGATTTAAAGGAGTAACCCAGGAACCCTGATATGATGTGACGAAAGGGTCCGCAACACCTGATCT
>DATCHE010000015.1:0-8457 GCA_036508535.1 Bacteroidales bacterium
ATTTCTTCATCATCATTGGCAGCAACTTTGGCAACCTGCTCAATTTTTTTCAGGTCATCGCCAATTACTTTAGCTTGTGACTTAAGATGAGCTACAACTTTTTCAACAGCCTTGTCAATACCTCTTTTAATATCCATAGGGTTTGCTCCGGCAGTAATGTTTTTCAGTCCGACATTGATAATAGACTGAGCAAGAACTGTAGCTGTGGTTGTGCCGTCACCGGCAATGTCACCTGTTTTTGAAGCAACTTCTTTTACCATCTGAGCTCCCATATTTTTATAAGGATCTGAAAGTTCGATGTCTTTTGCAACAGTTACACCATCTTTAGTGATCTGAGGAGCACCATATTTTTTCTCAAGAACTACGTGACGTCCTTTTGGACCCAGTGTTACTTTTACTGCGTTAGCAAGTTCATCTACACCCTCTTTAAGAAGGGCACGTGCTTCGATATTGAATTTAATCTCTTTTGCCATATTATTATGATTTAAATTTATTTACGAAAAATTAAGCTATAAAAAGAACATCTGTCTGAGATACAAGCAGATAATCCTCACCATCGATGGTTAGTTCCTGTCCTGCATATTTTCCGTAAAGAACAATATCACCTTTCTTTACTTCCATTTCTTCATCTTTCTTTGCTGTTCCAACCAGAATTACTTTACCCTGACGAGGTTTTTCCTTTGCGGAATCAGGAATAATTATTCCACTTGCTGTTTTTTCTTCAGCTTCATTAGGTTTCACAAGAACTTTGCCTGCTAAAATTTTACCTTTCAATTGTGCCATTTTATCTAGTTTTAAAGTTAAACATCATTTTCCGACTTCCTCATTTAGCATATTCCATGCCAACCTGAAATAAATGCCATTTTGGATTTTCTCATCACTTTTTAAAAGTATACTTCTGACACTATTCCAGAAAAGAATATTGAACACATCCTTAAAGTCATATATTACAACACATTACAAACATAATAAAAAAGTGTCAGTATGTGACAAACTGACACTTTTGAAATGTATTTTATCCTATCCGGATTTATTTAACTGGCGCTGGTTGTCCGCTATTAGGAGTTGTTGTAGATGCCGGAGGTACAGCAGTTGGGAGTGTAGGAATAGCATTCGGGTCAACTGCATTCTGTATCTGATTCTCAATTCTCGATTTTGGGGTAGCTGCACTGCGAGGAATTGTAGCTGTTGCTACAACGCACAAAATCAGAATTGCTGCTGCCAGGGTCCATGTTGACTTCTCAAGGAAATCTGCAGTTTTACGGATGCCCATTGATTGACCTGTTGAGGTGAAATTGGCAGCAAGTCCCCCACCCTTTGAATTCTGTACAAGCACGATCAATACCTGAAGTATACATGCAATAATTACTAATACTGAAACAAAAATATAAATTCCCATCTGCTCACTTTTTTATATATTCTTTAACTTTTTCAATTTGAGACGCAAAGTAACTGCTTTTTTCCGGAAATTTCAAACTTAATTTTTCATATATCTCTATTGCCTTAGAGTAATAGGCCTGATTAACATAAATTTTTGCCAGCGTTTCAGTAATAAACCCTCCATCTCCCTCAACAAAAGGCTTAGAGATATCTTCTGCCGGCAGCAATATTTTTTCTTTATTCGGCTCAATCCTTGGATTAGTAAAAATGAATTTATCAATCAGTTCTGACTCCAGATTCTTCTTAAGATTCTTCCCCTCAATGTTTTCCGTTTCAAGCATGATTTCAATTTCTTCCGGTTGGTTGATATTGTTTTCATCAGGTTCGAGTTCAAGAAGGTCACTATGCTCACTGATAAGAATTCCGGGATCCATATAAAAGACCTTATCTTCATCCGGAGATTGTTCATCTCCCAAAAGAAGCATCACCCCGGCTGTTTCTTCATTATCGGTCTCTGTTGAAACCAATATTGAATGTGCGGGAGATTCATTTTCAGTATCAGGAGGTGTTTCCCCGTTAAACGTATCAGGGTTATTCTCAATTTCGTTTATAAGATATTCACTGTTTTTTGCAGATTCAATTACAGTCTGTTGCGTTTCGAATACAGGTTCTTCTGAAGCTGGTTCCACATTTTCAGTATCTCCTACAACAACCTCCTGTTTAGGTTTAGTTTTCAGCAGATAATACAGAACTTCCCTGTCGGCAATATGAATAGAAGAATTTCTGAGCTGATTCTGGAATTTTACGTCAGCATTATTTTGCAGCCCCTTTAGCAATAGTAAATGGGCGCTCTGGAAATAGGGATAAATATTGACCAGATCAAAAACCTCTCCTGTAGCCTGTCGGTCGACCGGTACACCATCCTCAATCATATTTAAAAAATCGTTCCTGTTCATGCCGGTTACCAATTGACAAATGCCTGATTAAAGACATCTTCCACAATCATTGCTATAATCTTATCTGAAAGGTCCTTTTCTACCTGACTAAGGTCGGTGTTACTGTTGTAGTCCTCATATCTCGAAAAATCTTGTTCAAAATTGAGCTCCGGCTGAATAGCATTTGTGAATTTAACCTTTACCGTTATGGTGAATCTGTTCATAGCTGCCTGGGCGTCGGCAGCAACTGTAAGGGGTCTTGTATTATAATCTTTGATTTCTCCCTCAAAATTTACATCACCCAAACCATTAAGGTATTTCAATCTGGTCTGACCTTTACATTTATCAATTATAGCATCAGTCAGAAACTGACTCAGGCCGGGTTGAACAAGAGCTGCCCTGTTCTGAAAAAATTGCACGCTGAATGTCTTTGCCAGAGGAGAGATGCTTGCTCCATTAAATGAATATTTGAAAGTACATCCGTAAAATATTGTTAGCGGAATAATAATAAGGAGAATAAGTCTTTTCAAATCAGGGATAACTTTTATTTTACGATTCAATTTCATACTCTTTTATCTTTCTGTAAAGTGTTCGTTCAGAAATACCAAGTTCTTTTGCTGCCATCTTTCTTTTTCCGTTATACTTTTCAAGAGCTTTGTTTATCATTTCCACCTCTTTATCAGCGAGGGAAAATGATTCTTCAATTATCTCTTCAGTGTCTTGTATATCGTTTCTGGTCTGGTGTAAAAGAAAATCAGGAGAGGCCGTTTGAGTAGCAACTGAACTATTCTCTTCCCCGTTAACCTCTCTGAAAAGATTATTAATAACCCTCGAGTTTGATTCATGAAAAGTAACATCTGTTTCTCCCCGCCGGATGAGATCAAGAACAAGTTTTTTAAGGTCGTTCATATCACTTTTCATATCGAAAAGAATCTTATACAGGATTTCCCGTTCGGAAGAAAATGATTTATCGTCATCTTTTTTTATAATAGCAGGAAGTTTAACTCCTCCGTAATCAGGAAGATAGTCGCGAAGTTTTTGGGCGCCTATTTCACGTTCATTTTCAATAATGGATATCTGTTCTGTAATATTCTTAAGCTGTCTTACATTCCCAGGCCAGGCATAACCAAGCAAAACTTTTTTTGCCTCAGAATCTAATCTGATTGCAGGCATCCTGTATTTTTCGGCAAAATCAACAGCAAACTTCCTGAACAGAAGGAATATATCTTCACCTCTTTCTCTTAAAGCAGGCATTTTGATAGGGACAGTATTTAATCTATAAAAAAGATCTTCCCTGAATCTGCCATTATCTATTGCCCGTGGTACTTCAACATTGCTTGCGGCAATAACCCTGACGTTGGTTTTCTGAACCTTTGAGGAGCCGACTCTGATAAACTCGCCAGTTTCAAGTACCCGGAGAAGTCTAACCTGAGTAGACAACGGTAATTCTGCCACCTCATCAAGAAAAACAGTTCCCCCATCAGCAACTTCAAAATACCCTTTTCGGCTGTCTGTGGCACCGGTAAACGATCCCTTTTCATGTCCGAACAATTCAGAATCTATAGTCCCTTCAGGAATTGCACCGCAGTTAACAGCGATGTATTGACCATGTTTTCTGGAACTGAAACTATGAATTATCTGGGGAAAAGTCTCCTTCCCGGTACCGCTTTCACCAGTAATGAGTACTGAAAGATCGGTTGGAGCTACCTGGGCAGCAATGTCAATTGCACGGTTAAGTCCCTCATAGTTACCAATTATTCCAAATCTTTGTTTAATAATTTGCAGATCTTTCATTTCGCGTTTTACAATCCTGCGAAATTAACTAAATTTTAAAACATAGGGAAATGCATTTTTCGTAAATTCGCAACATGAAAGCAGATCTGCGAAATATTTTTGCCGGTATTATCCCGGCACGATATGGATCGTCACGGTTTCCCGGCAAACCGTTGGCACTAATCGGGAATATACCAATGATACAAAGAGTATATGAGCAAGCCTCTAAACGGCTTGATCTTGTCTATGTTGCCACAGACGATTTTCGGATTTACGAAACAGTGATTAACTTCGGAGGCAAAGCAGTTATGACTTCATCCGATCACCTAAGCGGTACTGACCGATGCGCTGAGGCCGTTACTCAAATTATTGCAAATACGGGTTCCCCTATCGATATCGTTATCAACATTCAGGGAGATGAACCGTTCATTAAGCCAGAGCAGATCGATCTTATTATGCAATGTTTTAACGTTAAAGATGTAGAAATCGCAACGCTGGTCAGAAAGGTTGACCCGGGAGAGGATATTTTTAACCCAAACCAGCCAAAGGTGATATTGACTTCAGAAGGGGATGCCATATATTTCAGCAGGGCAGCAATACCATTTATCAGAGATGCAGAGCAGAATACATGGTCGAAGAAACATGTATACTATAAACATATAGGTCTTTATGGATACCGGACAAAAACGCTGAGAAAAATAACTTTGCTTCCGCGCAGCCCTCTTGAAATTTCAGAGTCCCTTGAACAGAACCGGTGGATAGAAAACGGATTTAAGATCAGAACAGCAACAACAATTTGGGAAACAATTGGCATTGACACGCCTGATGATCTGGAGAAGGCGAAACTAATTTTAGATAATTAATTTTAATTTTAATTAACTTTAGCACAATTTTTGCAAGAGAATATACTAAAGGTGCTTTATGAAGAAAAGTTTACTCTTTATATTCCTTATAATTTTTTACTTATCGCTTCATGCGCAGAAGGATACTATTAGCTTAGCCGGCACTTTTCCTCAAAAAGAAATTTCCTCCGACTTTTCTGCCATTAATGTCAGTATATATCCCGTACCTGTAAGGGACAACAGTTTTACTATTAAAACCGACAGGGATGTTTCTTTTATAAAAATTACCAATATTATAGGTCAGGATATTTTCAGGGCCAAATATAATAACCCTCAACAATTGACCAAAATCCTTCTCGAAAATCCAAAAAGGGGAATGTATCTGGTCACCATTCTTTTCAGCGATGGAAAAAGAGTGGTAAAAAAAATTATGGTTGAGCAGTCCGAATAAAAATTAATTACTACTTTCGTCTTTTGCTGGGGATTATTGGGGAATGCTTCCATAGTTAATTACTATTCAGTTAGAATCTTGGCACACGTTTATAAACAATCTTGAAAAAGGATTGTTTGTATTATTATAGTAGTATCTTTTTATTTAAAAATGTATAGAATATTAGCTATGGAAGACGGGTTAAATGTATTTTCGATAAAAGATCTGGAAAATTTTTCGGGTATAAAAGCTCATACTATCAGGATTTGGGAAAAGCGTTACAAGATACTTGTGCCTGACAGAACTGACTCAAATATAAGAACTTACAGTGAGACAGAACTAAAAAAGATATTAAATGTAGCATATCTTAACCGAAATGGACTTAAAATATCCAAAATTGCCAGGTTGGATGAAGACGAGCTTACCCAGCAGGTAATGACCGTGAGCGGTAAAAATGATGATCTGGATCAGAATTTCCAACCCGGCAAAATTCTTATGTCGGCAATACGTTTAAACGAGAACATGTTCAAAGAAGCTCTGTTTCCATTTATAAAACATCTGGGAATTGAAAAAGCTTATTTAAAATACCTGTACCCGCTCCTTGAAAAAGCCAGAATTCTCTGGCAAACAGGAAGTCTTTCCAGAGCACAGGAACAATTCATCAGAAATACTATTAAGCAGATTATAATTATTGAGGATAGTTTGATTCAGAATGTTTCCGGGAAATCAAAGCCTACGATCGCAATGATTAATACTTCTGATAACCTCACTGATAATAATTTTCTTTTTTATAAATATGCTCTGAAGAAAAGAGGATTTGATGTAATATTTACCGGGGGAATTCTGCCATCTTCAGAGGTAGTTGAGATTCATAAAATTAAACCATTTGAATTTCTTATAGTTAACTCAAGCGCTTTTGATTTTGCCGAAAAGAAAATTGAGTTTTTCAACAGCCTTGGGAAATCGTTAATGCTTAAAAAGATTATACTCACTGATTCTCCTGAGGAGAGTCATAAAAAATCTATCGATAAGCTGATTATGACAAAGGATCCGTCAGAGTTTATTAAGGTCATAGATTCTCTTTGAAAAGTACTACCTGAGAATTTATTTTATCAGCAGATTAAGAAAATATTTACGTTCCTTCGAAAGGTCTATTGACGGAATCTTACCTTCTGTTTCAGTAATTTGCCGGAGCATCCTTTCTGCAAATATCATAGTATTATTCTTTGATTCCTTATTGAAACGATGGTTACAGGCTTTTGTTATTCTTACTGCTTCATCCCAAACATTCATTGTCTTGTTTTCCATATAGCATGCGGAAAATGAATTCCAGATATAATTTATTGCAACAGATGAAGGATGAAGCATGTCTTCGTCATAAAACCGGTAGTCCCGTAAATCATCCATCATCAACTCATAAGCAGGAAAATATTGTGGAGAAACCGAATGTTTGAGTAGGTCTTCTACTGCAAGAAACAATATCGATTTGCTTAGTTGATTACCATGAGCTCCGTCTTTCCAGTGGCGTACCGGGCTAATTGTAAAAACTATTTTCAAATATGGAAAGAGTGACTTAAATTTATCGAGCTGTTTTGACCATAAACTCACTATATCATTGACAGTTAGCAGTTCCCGCTCGAACCTGTTTGCAGGAATCTTATGGCAGTTGGATACAATCTGACCTGTTTCATTCCACCTGTATACTCTTGCTGTGCCAAAAGTTATAAACAAAAACCGTGCTCTGTTTAAAAAGTCAAATGCTTCTTTCGATCTTTTGTTGATTTTCAGAAGAACTTCTGAAGGATCGTCAGAGGAAAAATCTGTGTAGTGATAGAAACTAAGATAAGTACCATCATAATTATACAAATCGTCCTGAGAAAATACCCTTTGAGAAGTGATTGTGTCTAAGGTGTTACAGACTGAAACAGGATTGTATACTGCCCCGGCAGGATTTATCATCACAGGTATTTTTCCCATCTCCAGCATAGCACCAATTGAGGAAGCAAAACACGATCCGATAAACATTACCGGGGTGTTATAGCCAATCTTGTTTTGTGATTGCCCTACAGGAAATGTGGTTCTTAGTTCCATATCTGCCGCCCGCAACTCAAAATTAAATTTTGTTGTTGATCCAATTCATAATATATGCAAATACCTCTTCTTTAAAAGGTTCGTTATGTAATTCATGATATCCTCCATCCCATATTTTCAATTCAACCATTGCAGTTTTCCCGGCAAACTCACGGCTGCCCTCAGGCGAACAGATCAAATCATCACTTCCGTGGAGTATAAGGGTTGGAACCTTGAGCTCCGATGCGTGTGCAAGCGAATACTTAGCAGCAGCCATTGCTCCGGAGAACAAACTGACTGATATTTTTCCGTGAACTAAAGGATCTTTTCTGTATTTTTCAACTACCGTCGGATCGTGAGAAATATGACTAACATTTAATCCTGATGGCTGAGTAAGGCCCGGAAGAAAGGTTTTCATTATCGAAGCCATAATAAGCTTGCTTTCAGACGGTTCGAAAGAGAGGCGGAGCCAGGGAGATGTAACAATAGCGCCCTTCACTTTTGGGTTTTTACGGATAAGATAGTCAAGAACAATACCTCCTCCCAGACTGTGGCCATAAATAAAAACAGGTAACCCCGGGAAAGTCTTTCGACAACTGGTCAGAAGAATATCAATCATCTCTTCAAGTATAGCATAGCTTTTAATGTTCCCTCTTTTACCTTCAGAACGGCCATGACCAGGAAGATCTACACCTGCAAACCCGAGTCCCTCCTTTTTGAACAGATCGGCCCAGTAGGTATACCTCTGAATATGTTCTCCAAGACCATGAACCATCAGGATCACTGCTCTGACGTTGTCTCCGGGACTTTGTATGATACCACTTAAAACTTGTCCGTTGCGAAGTTTAATATTAAAATCCATAAATATTTTTTCTTAAAAGTACGAAAGTTGATCAAATAAATCATAGACCTTTTGAACTGATTATTAATTCATACTTAATTGAACCTTAATCGCATCTTAATGCACCGGTCAAAAACTCAACTTATTTTTGTAATGTATTAATCTTTAAGAAAGTTCAGCTTTATA
>DATCHE010000016.1:0-10690 GCA_036508535.1 Bacteroidales bacterium
CGGGTTATCTCTATCTATTATCATTATTCAAAATAAAGCCGGGGTTAACTAATTACCCCGGCTTCAAAATTAACTATAAACCAAAACTAAAAAGACTTATTCATATTCCTTGAGAATATTCTTTACATCGTCCGGAGCGACCCTGCCATATGTCTTATCGCCTACGAGTACTACGGGTGCAAGACCGCAAGCTCCAACACATCTAAGACTTGATAATGAAAATTTATTATCCTTAGTCGATTCTCCAACTTTAATACCCAGTTCTTTTTTAAATTCCTCCAGAACTTTCTCGGCTCCCCTTACATAACATGCAGTTCCCAGACAAATACTTATCGGATGTTTACCTTTTGGAGTCATTGTAAAGAATGAGTAGAATGTTACTACCCCATAGATTCTGGCGACAGACATGTTAAGTCCTTCAGAAACAACTTCCTGAACCTCTGCGGGAAGATATCCAAAATGCTCCTGGCATGAGTGCAGAACATTTATAAGTTCTTGCGGATCATTATTAAAAGAAGCACATACCTCTTTAATGTAGTCCACATCTTCTTTTCTTAATTCTATTTTTATACTTGACATTGCCGTGAATTTTATAAATCCAATGTTTAAATGTTATTTCTTAATAATGGTTTTTTTCTTCTTATCAAAATATTGAGTATGAAGAAGGTGATGTGCTTTTTCGCTGTTTGGTTTATCAAGAAACTCGTCATAAAGTTTGATAATGAATGGGTTCTCGTGCGATTTTCTGAGTGGCTTTTTCCTGTCTTCGGCATATAAAGCCGCTGCCCTGGCTTTAATAATATCTGAATTACCATGGTGTAGGGGTTGGCCTCCTCCACCAATGCATCCTCCGGGACAAGCCATTACTTCTATGGCATGATATTTTGATTTCCCGGCTCTTACATCATCGAGAAGTTTTCTGGCGTTACCCAGTCCATGCGCTATCCCTATTTTGATTGGAGTACCGTTAAAGTCGAGTGTCGCTTCACGAACCCCTTCCATTCCTCTGAGTTCATTGAAATCAATTCGCTCTAGCTTCTTTCCGGTATATAGTTCGTAAGCGGTGCGGCATGCCGCCTCAATTACACCACCTGTCGTCCCGAATATTACACCTGCTCCAGTCGATTCACCCAAAGGGGAATCAAAATCTTCATCCTGAAGAGTGTTAATATCAATATTTGCCTGTTTGATAAAATTAGCCAGTTCCCTGGTAGATATAGAAAAGTCAACATCCGGATTACCATCAACTGAGAATTCATCTCTCTGACATTCATATTTTTTAGCAAGGCAAGGCATAATTGAAACCACAACCATGTCCTTCCGGTTAATCCCGATTTTGTCGGCAAAATATGATTTGGCTATTGCGCCGAACATCTGCTGCGGAGATTTAGCGGTTGATGGTACATCTTTCAAATCGGGGAAATAGTGTTCAAAAAAGTTCACCCACCCCGGGCAGCAGGAAGTAAGCATGGGTATCCTGGCAGTTGTGTCTCCCTTAAGATGCCTTCCAAGCCTGTCAAGAAGTTCGGTACCTTCCTCCATTATAGTCAGGTCAGCTGCAAAATCGGTATCAAAAACATAATCGAACCCCAGAGCTCTTAAGGCAGCTGTCATTTTTCCGGTTACCAGCGTGCCAGGTTCATATCCGAATTCTTCACCAAGTGCTGCACGAACTGCAGGGGCAGTTTGTACTACCACTGTTTTAGTGGGGTCTACAAGCGCTCTTAATACTTCCGGAACATGATTAACCTCTGTGAGTGCACCCGTAGGACAAACAGCTACACACTGCCCGCAGTAAGTACAAGTTGAATGTTCCAGATTCTGTTCGAAAGCTGGAGCAACCGTAGCCATAAAACCTCTGTTAACTGCTGAAAGAGCACCAACAGTCTGAACCTCATTACACATCATTTCACAACGACGACACAGAATACATTTATCGAGATCTCTGATAATAGAAGGGGATGTATCTTTCCTGTAAGTTGAGACTTCAGCAAATTCTGCTCCCGGTATTTCCTTTATGCCAAGTCGGTGTGCCATAGCCTGCAGTTCACAACTACCTGATTTTGAACATACTAGACAATCTTTTGGATGATCTGAAAGTATAAATTCCATCACAGTTCTGCGGGCATTCAGAACCCTGGGAGTATGCGTTTTTACAATCATTCCTGCTTCGCATTTGGTTGAACATGTAGGAGCAAGGTTTCTTCTTCCTGAAACTTCTGCTACACAAATACGGCAGCCTGCAGGTTTGTTTTCGATGTGCATATCATGCAGTTCCATGTAACAAAGTGTAGGAATATCAATTCCTAACTCCTTTGCAGCTTTATATATTGTGGTACCCTTTGGTACTTCAATTTCTTTATTATCAATAGTAAGCTTTATAGTTTCCATTCTCTTTCTGATTATCTGATAAATATTGCATCGAACTTACACTTCTCTATACAAGCGCCACACTTAATACAAATCAGAGGATTGATAAGGTGAACTTCTTTTCTTTCTCCTGTAATTGCATTAACAGGACAGACTCTTGCGCAAGCTGTACAGCCAACACAGTTCTCAGCATTAATAATATATTCGAGCAGACTTTTGCACTGACCTGCAGGACATTTCTTGTCTGTTACGTGTGCAACATACTCATCATAGTAGTTGTCCATCATAGAGAGAACCGGATTGGGTGACGTCTGTCCAAGTCCGCAAAGAGCAGTGTCTTTAATAACCACACTCATATTCTTCAGTCTGTCGAGGTCTTTAAGAGTACCCTTCCCCTCGCAAATCTGACCAAGTAGCTCATGAAGCCGCTTGTTGCCTATTCTGCATGGGGCGCACTTCCCACAAGACTCCTCAACAGTAAATTCGAGGAAAAATTTTGCCATTGAGACCATACAGTCATCTTCATCAAGGACAATCATTGCTCCTGAGCCCATGATTGATCCGGCAGCAATCAGGTTATCGAAATCAATGGGAGTATCGAGATGTTTTTCGGATAGACATCCACCAGAGGGACCGCCTGTTTGAATACCTTTGAATTTTTTACCGTTACGTATACCTCCTCCGATCTCAAATATTACCTCTCTCAGAGTGGTACCCATAGGGACCTCAATCAGGCCTACATTATTAATCTTTCCGGCAAGAGCAAATACTTTTGTTCCTTTAGATTTTTCGGTTCCGATACTGCTGAACCATTTTGCTCCCTTGAGAATAATAGCAGGAATTGCAGCGAAAGTCTCAACATTATTTACATTGGTAGGCTTACCACGATAACCTGATTCTGCAGGAAATGGTGGTTTTACTGTCGGTTCTCCCCTAAGTCCTTCCATAGAGTGAATGAGGGCAGTTTCTTCACCGCACACAAAAGCTCCTGCTCCATAACGGAGTATTATGTCAAAATCGAATCCGGTACCGAGAATATTTTTACCAAGTAACCCATATTCTCTGGCCTGATTAATAGCTATTTTTAATCTTTCAATAGCAAGCGGATATTCAGCGCGGATATATATTAGTCCGTTTGTTGCACCGATACTATACCCGCAGATAGCCATTGCTTCAAGTACTGAGTGCGGATCTCCTTCGAGGACTGAGCGATCCATAAATGCTCCAGGGTCGCCTTCATCAGCGTTACAAACCACATATTTTTCATCAGATTTGTTTTTACGCGCAAGTTCCCACTTTATACCTGTTGAGAAACCTGCTCCTCCACGACCCCTCTGACCTGAATCTTTTACCTCTTTTATAACTTCTTCGGGTGTCATTTCTGTTAATACTTTTCCCAGAGCCTGATAACCGTAACGGGCAATATACTCGTCAATTTTCTCAGGATCTATATTGCCGCAATTGCGCAGCACTATTCTGAGTTGCTTCCTGTAAAAGCCCATATTATCATTATCGGATACAGGCTCCGAAGTAGCAGGATCTTTATACAAAAGCCTTGATACCTTTCTTCCTTTAATTACATGTTCTTCAACAATAGTCTGAGCATCTTCCGGCTTAACCTGGACATAAATAGTATTGTCAGGCATTATTTTAACAATTGGTCCCTTGCCGCAAAACCCAAAACATCCTGTGCGTATAATCTGAACTGAATCAAGCAAACCCTTAGATTCAATCTCATCTCTCAAATTGCATACAAGAGCATCGCTGTCTGAATCATGACAACTGGTGCCACCACATACAAGAAGGTGCGTACTGTATTTAGACATAATCTTTACTCCTTATTCTTTTAGATCGATACTTTGGTAATTTACAGGGATGATCCCATCGACAAGTTCACCTGTCTTAATGTATTTTTCAATAATCTGGTCTGCTCTTTTAAGATCAACAAAACCAAATACCACAGGCTCCTGTCCCGGTAGTTTAACTTCAATAGTCGGTTCAGCATAACAATAGCCCATGCAGCCTGATTGAGATACTATTGCTACTACGTTTCTCCTTTCGAGTTGTTCCGAAAAAAACTCCATAACGGTTCTGGCTCCTGAAGCAATGCCGCATGTTGCCATAGCAACTTTCACCTGAACGCTTTTTTCAGGATTAAAGGTTTTTGTTTCGAAGTCCAACCCACTTGTAAGTTCTTCGCGTTTCTTTTTCAGATTCGCAAAAGATGTGATTTTTGACATTCTTCTATTGGTTAAGTTTATTATATTATTTGTATTTTATTATCTGATAACGCATGATTAATATCGGTGCAAAGATAGACAATTATTGTTATTTATTTCACAATGTTAATAAAATAACAGAAGTTTAAAATTGATCTAAAGAAACAATATGTGATTTCTGAAAAAAGCAGGTATTAATCTTCAGTAAAATTAAGTTGAGTCCGTAAGCAAAGAATGCCTGGATCACTTCTCAGTAGAACGAATTATCAGGGTAAAATGTTTTCCTTAACTGGCACGGATTACAAATCCGCGGCAGCGATGTGGTGCGTCGTGAGTCGTTTGTCGTGCGTCGTGAGTATTACCTGAGTATGACGTTCCCCAGTAAAACCCTTCCGCTTTTCCAAAAGCCTCTGAAGTACGGATTATCAACAATATATATAACTTCGCCTTTTCCGATATTTTCTGCTCCGATTACAAGAGTATTCTTTATTTTGTCTTTATATTTAAATCCAGCGAAGCCTGCCATGGGCTCTTTATCAAGTATGTAACCTATATTACTGCCTGTTGTGAGGAAAGGATAACCGGCTGTTCTTTTCAGAACAAACCACTCTTTGCCCATTCCAAATGCGTAGGGATGTGTATCATCTAGTTTTACTTTATATATACTACTGGCAGATCGTTCAGACAGAGTGTAGCGTCTTTCATTTTCTAGTTCAAATTTTTTGAGAAGTGTTGAATCATCACTTTTAGTTTTCTTTTCAGTGATTTTCTCTTCAGCAGTTCTTATCTCGATTGATTTTGACAGGGAAGTAGTTTTCTCTCCGGCAAACAGAGCGATTGCGTTTTCAAATGCAATTACTCTTCCACCTCTTCTTACATAATCAAGAATTGTATCTTTTACCTTTGTGTACGAACCGGAGGTAAGTATCAGAACTTCATAATTATTTAAATTGGCACTTTCTATATTATTTATATTTATTAAAGTTATGGGGAAATTTAATTCCCTTTCGAAAAAGTACCATAGTTCCCCAACAGAACTGGCAGATGTCCCCTCACCACAAAGCATTGCAACTGATCTGTTTTTCATCAGAGGTGAATTCTCAGAACCAAAATCCCTGCCACTGTCAACCATTCCTGTAGTTGTGGGTATTATCTTTACCTGACATTCATTTGCTGCATCTGCGATAATCTTATCGAAGTCTCCTGATACATGCTTATTGTCACCCCTGGCTACTATAATGCTTCCCCGGTTATATTTGGTTCCATTTAAAGTAAAAGGGTTTAGAGAATACCTGACATTTACCTTTTTTATATAAAGAGATGCCATAAACTTTAATTCATCGAACCCGGAATAATTAGCTGCATAAGCATAAGGTTTATTGGTGCTTACTTCATTCTTGATTTCTGAATATCCGACTTTTCCTGTATCCTGACTTATCTTTTCAGCCACTGCAAATGCTTTCAGGTTAAATGCATAAGGGAGCGCCCAGGCAGTGATATCGTAGCTTAGCGAATCTGTAGTTTTGGTAATGGGTTCGAACAGCACCTGCATAAGGTGCGACTGTGGTTGATAAGCGCTTATTAGAATATCGCCTTTTTCAATGGTGCTTTCCCCATCTTTGCCGGAGTTATAATCAAATCCTTTTATTTTTTTTCCAACATTTCCGGCATTACTGTATCTGATCTGATTCCTGTCTAATAATTGTAGCAGGCTTTCTATACCTGATCTCTCATTTGATCCTTTGATAATAACGGATTTATATTGAAATAAGGGATTTATTTCACTCTCCTCAAAATATCTATTAAATTCTGAAACCAGTTTTACCCGGTTCTCATAAGCTACCTTAATTGTAGCCATTGAAGCAGTAAAATGACCATCGATTCTGTCTTTTAAAGTAAGTGTATCACCCGATTCAAGTTTGATTGCCAGCCCCGATGCTCCTCCTCCTGATTGTTCATATGTGAATCCCATAGCTCCGTTAAACAGAGGCCATGTATCTCCATAACTTGGATAGAAAAGATCAAAGTTCTCTTTTGTGAAGTATAACCTGAACTTCTGATTAAATAAAGTGGCATTCCCTTTTCCCATAAGTTTATGAAACTCATGCTGCCACGGAGTGAGCACCGTATGCCAGGGATCGGCCGCTGGCGCAAAAAAGAAAGTCGATTCAGGTCCCATTTCATGAAAATCAGCATGGACCTGTGGCATAAACTGATTATAAAGTTTGAGTCTTTGCCGGGTTTCAGTCTGCGTCTGCCACGTCCAGTCGCGATTGAGATCAAACATATAATGATTCGAACGGGCCCCCGGCCATCCCTGGTTGTGCTCGTATGAATTTTCATCAGGATTCATAACATAATTCATTGAACTCCTGTATCTGCTTGTGTAAAGTTCATGGCCGTCGGGGTTCTGACAGGGATCTATAATAATGATTGTCTCCTTAAGATATTCAGAAATATTCGGGTACGAGCCGGTCACAATTGTATAAAGGGTTTTCATAGCAGCCTCCATTCCAACTGCTTCATTTCCATGAACATTATAACTTAGCCATACAAATGGTATTTGTTTCCCGGTAAAATCTCCTTTTAATAGTCCGGTTTTTATAAGGTTGTTCTTTCTGTACTCTTCCAGTTTGGCAAGGTTTGCTTCACTCGAAATAACACAAACACCCAGAGGCCGTCCTTCATAGCTGCTTCCATATTCTATGTATTCTGCCATTGGAGAAATATCAGCAATATATTTGAAATAGGCAACCGCCATGTGATGATAGGTGAATTGAGTACCAAGCTCATAGCCGAGAAATTCATCGGGTGACTTGATAGACTGAGACTTTAAACTTGTAATAATTATCGCTGAGGCAACAACAGCCATGAAAATCCGCTTCATCTTTATCTAATTGGTTTTAGGGGGATAAATATAATCTTTTTTTATATCAGTGCTAATCTGCGATTTCGTGTTACCAAAATTCACAATGAATTCACATTAATATTTCATATTTTTACATTCCTGTTTTCGAATATTAGACTCTTAAATATATAACTCATGAGGAGACAAAACTTTCTGCAGATTTTCGTATGGCTGTTAATGTTTTTACCTTTTTCAGGAATGACCCTAATGGCTCAAATGCCACCGCGAGGGGGTAATCAGGTTTCAATTTTGGGATGGACTGATGACACACATTATCTTATCAGGACATTCGATAAAGATAAAAATCCTGTTGTTCAGAGTCTTGATATTAAAACAGGAAAAGGGATTTTTATTCCACCGGCAAAGACAGAAAGGGAATTGCTTTCACTGGCTCTTCCGCAGGGAACAATTTTATCAGCGAATGATGTGTTAAGTCCCGACATGAAAAGTGTGATTTTAGTTAAGGATAATGATCTCTTCTTGTTTACAATAGGTGACAAAGAGCTAAAAAGACTCACAAATGACAAACTTCCTGAAGTAAATGTCCGCTTTTCGCCAGATGGAAGTAAGATTGCATATACAAAAAACAAAGATCTCTATGTTTTTGATTTATTGTCTAATGTGGAAACAAGACTTACTTCAGATGCATCTGAAAAGATTTATAACGGTTATTCATCATGGGTTTACATGGAAGAAATACTGGGCAGACCTAGTAAATACGCAGCATTCTGGTGGTCGCCGGATGGCAATAAATTAGCATACCTGAGAACCGATGAGACTGATGTACCTGTCTTTACTCTTAACAGACTCGACGAAGCAGACGGGATACACGGATTAATTGAGGCTACTCCTTATCCAAAACCCGGCGATCCAAATCCAAAGGTGAAAATGGGTATTGCAGATATTACTACTGCTAAAACAACATGGGTAAAAACCGATTATAATATTGACCAGTATATTGCCTGGCCGTTCTGGACGGCTGACAGTAAAAATCTTGCCATACAGGTTGTTAACCGCAAACAGAACGATATTAAGATTATTCTTGCCGATGCTTCAACAGGAGATTTCAAACAGATCTACGATGAAAGCAGGAAGACATGGGTTGAATTCTTTGAGGACATTTATATAATGCAAAATGGTTCAGGGTTTATTGTAAGAAGCTACAGGAACGACTGGGAGAATCTTTATTATTATGGTTGGGGTGGCAACCTGATAAGTCAGCTCACTAACTTCAACTTCAGGGTTACCGGTATTGAAAGAGTAGATGAAGATATGAAAACTGTCTATTTCTCAGCAACCGGACAGGAATCAACCGATAAGCATTTTTTCAGGGTTGGATTAGATGGTAAAAACTTGCTTCAGTTAACAACCGGAAGCGGAACACACACTGTAAGTGTTTCTCCAAAAGGAAGCTATTTTATTGATACGTGGAACAGTATAGAAAGTCAGGGTTCTATAATTGCTATTGATAAAAAGGCTAAGGTTATCAGGGAGATTTACAAGTTTGAGCAGACTGCATTTAATCCTTCAGTGAACTCCAGAACTGAAATGTTAAAGATTATGACATCTGACGGACTTTTTAATATGCCTGCAACTATCACATATCCGGTCAATTTTGATCCGAATAAAAAGTATCCTGTAATATTTGCAATTTACGGTGGCCCGAATTCGGCTAACGTAAGTAACAGATGGATTACAAATAGCCCGTCGTGGAATTCCCAAAATGATATTATTACTTTCTCTGTTGATCACAGGGGTTCAGGTCAGTTTGGTAAGAAAGGTCTTGATTACATCTATCGCTGTCTTGGAAAATGGGAGATTCTGGATTATGCAGATGCTGTAAAATGGTTGAAGACAAAACCATTTGTAGATCCTGATAAAATTGGCATTACAGGAAGTTCTTATGGTGGCTACATGACTTGTCTTGCCCTTACAAAAGGTGCAGATTACTGGAACTTTGGATTCGCCGGATCGTCAGTTACCGACTGGCGTCTTTATGATAACATTTATACTGAACGCTTTATGGACACACCTCAGGATAATCCTGAAGGGTATAAAGACGGCTCTACACTTACTTTTGTTAAAAACTATAAAGGGAAGCTTTTTATGACTCACGGAGATATGGATGATAATGTTCATTTTCAGAATTCAATTTACCTCATTTCAAGATTAGAGGATGAAGGTAAATACTTTGAATTCATGTTGTATCCCGGTGGCCGTCATGGATGGAGCGGGGCCAAAGCTGTTTATTCAAGAAATGAAGCAAATAATTTTTGGTTAAGGAGTTTCTTTGGGAAATGATCTCCTTCCCCGTGGGGGAAGGTCGGGAAGGGGGTCGTTGACTATGAAAAGTAACTTAAGTTATTTATCATAAACTATTTATATGCAGTTAATTTAACCTGATACTAAACTTGCTTTTTTAGTAAAAACTTAAAGAATGAAAACTACAAAATATATCCTCCTGAATATCCTCCTGTTTCTGACCCTGATCTCAAGTGCTCAGAAAGATCCTGTGGTTGACAAAATTATTGACCTTGGCACTACAGACAACAAGGTGATGGAACACATGGATTACCTGTCAAACCGTTTTGGTGATCGGCTTCTGGGATCAGATAACTATTACAGCGCCTGTGTATGGGCCGTAAATACTATGAGGTCGTGGGGCATGATGGCAGAGATGCAGGAAGCGGGTGAGATGCCGGTAGGATTCAACAGGGGACCATGGTTTGGTAAGATGGTTTCTCCAAAAGAGGTACCGCTTGATTTTGGCACACCTGCCTATACTGCCGGTACAAAAGGTCGTCAGAATGGTCGTGTGGTTTTTATGCCGGCAACTGAGAAGGAATTCTGGACAATCAGGGATAGTATCAAGGGTGCCTGGATTTTAATTGATGGGGTAAATACCGGATGGCCCCGTGACAGGGGAGGGGAGTCGGATATGACCAGGTTGATTCGTGAAGCAGGCGCGCTTGGTACAGTGCAACTAGCAACATTTCCTATCAGGTTGTTGTATAATAAAGTAGATTCGTGGGAAAACCTTCCGACCTTACCGGATATCAAACTCATTGATAAACAATACAATGAAATTAAAAAACTGGTTTCTGACGGCGAAAAAGTTGAACTCGAATTTGATATAAGAAACTATTTCAGACCCGGTCCTATAAAATATCATAATGTAATAGGATGGATTCCG
>DATCHE010000017.1:0-16748 GCA_036508535.1 Bacteroidales bacterium
TATGGTGAAGAACCTTGCATTTACACAGGAATTGGCCTCCTGGACCAATGATAATATTACGCTGGTTAGTCATTTTCAAAGCAACAAGGAAACCAACTCCATGAGGGATATTGCTTTAACCATCAATAAAACCGACTTAAAAAAGTTGACTACCGGTGCAGCAATACCTAAGGGGGAAATTAAGGCAGCCTATGTAAATAAACTTTACAATGAATTGTACACAAAAGAGCCCACAGCAGTAATTGTAAATATGATAAACGACCCCAAGGTGCCATTATGGAATAATGAAATTGGCAATATGATTTCAGGGGTATTATCTAAAATACCGGAGTTCAACATTAAAACAACATCGGTCTATGAAGTAATTAATAATAAGGATGTATTAAAACAGATACCAAAAAAAGAAATTGAGCAGGTCATTAGCCAGTTAAAAACGCTGCAACGGATAACATTGATAAGCCCTGTGCCAGAAGCCATTCCAGCATTAATAAATAATAACTATATATCTACATACTCCATCACCGAGTTGCCACCCGCACAATTTATTGCCACGATGTTGGGTACAGAACTGCCCTATGAAACACTTGAATATATTTATGCAGAGGCAGAAAAAAAGAAAGCATTTTATGAGCATGTTCTTATAACGGTTAAAGAAGCCGGGGAAAAAACAGGCATAAAGATAATAGATGGCGATACTCCTTCAAAAGGCGAACATAACAACACAAACAAGATAGACCCTGATGTACAAAATATTTTAACCAAAAATAACCTGAGCTGGGATTTACTTTTTGGCGATGCTGATTTTTGTGAGTGCGGTGAGTGTACCTCGGTATATAGTGCAGCCGCTTATTATGTGGATTTGCTGCAATATTTAAGAAATAATAATCTTGAAGGGGGAAAGATAAGAACGGATCCTACAGATATTTCCAATACTCCGTTAGAAAAACTCTTTGCCCGCAGGCCCGATTTAGGCCATCTTGAACTCACATGCAAAAACACCAATACCATTCTACCGTATGTAGATTTGGTGAATGAAGTAATGGAGCAATACATTGCCTTTAAACTCAAATCGGAGGACTTTAAAAATTATACAGGCTTTAATGTTGCTGATGAAACAAGTGGTGAACTTTTATCAGCGCCCCAACATACCGAACAGGAAAAGGCCTATCAAACCTTACAGACTGCCCTGTTCCCTTTCAGTTTGCCTTACCACCAACCTATAGATGCTGCCCGTATTTTTTTAAATCATGTAAACAGCAGCAGGCATGAAATGATCGATATTTTTAGAGTGAATAACGCCACCATTAATTTTAATACTGCGGCACATGCTGAATTTTTAGGTTTAACAGAAGAAGAATATGCTGTATTAACTAAAGAGAATTTTAATGGCATAGCAGTATTGTATCAAACGTATCAATATTATGGTTTGGCAAACAGCGGTGGCCTTTCTGTTTTATCACAGGTGAAAAAGGAATTTCTTCCACGTACTGGTATTGAATATACTGAATTGATTGAATTGCTTAAAACGCAATACCTCAATCCATTGGCACCCAAGGGCATAAACTTATCTATCCTGAATTGTATTGAAGATAGTTATGGAAATGTGATAAAGGATATAAAAACCAATAGCCTTGACAATTTATTTTTAAAAAACCCTGCTTTGGTCATATACTTTGAAGGGTATAAAAAACATACTATAGAAGAAGTATTACGCAGATTTTTATCTACGGCAAAATGTATGATTTTGCAAAGTCCGAATAATAATTGTAGTCTCGACGATGTGCGGCTACTTCATTTAGACATGTCACCGGTTACTGCAAATGAATATGATAAAATGCAGCGTTTTATACGCTTGTGGCGAAAACTGGGATATACTATTGATGAAACAGATAAAATAATTATGGCATTGGGTGCCGGAAACATTACATCCGCATTAATACAGCAGTTGGTTTCTGTGAAAAAAATAATGAGCCTTACAGGTATTGAACTGACTAAACTGCTTTGTTTATGGGGCAATATTAGTACTTCTGGCGACAATTCTTTATACAAACAGTTATTCCTCAGCCATAATTTACTAGCTATGGATGAAGTCTTTAAGCCAGTTGATGGAGTTTATTTAAATGGCGCTGGTACAATATCACAACATCTGCCGGCTGTAATGGCTGCATTGAATTTGTCAGCTGATGATATTGCGGCTATCAAGATGCATAAGTCATTGCCAGATGATTTCCCAATGACTATTCAAAACCTTTCATTACTATTCCGCTACCGTCTGGTATCGAAAATTTTAGGACTCAGGGTTCCTGCTTTTGTTAAACTATTACCGGTATTCGGTGACGTTTTCAAAGATGCAGATACTTCACTTCATTTTTTAGAAAACTGGACTACAATTGAAGAGGCTGGTTTTACTGTTGAGCAATTGAATTATATCATTACGGGAACAGATACAGATAAAAAACCTTTTGCACCTTCAGAACAAGATGTGCTAGTTTTTACAAAAAAGTTATATGACGGGCTGAATAGCATCGAACTTGAACATGCTGATTTGATTGCTGATAAGACGGCAACAACTGTTGCTGAAAAGGAGCAATCTGTAAAAGATAAAGCTACTACTGAACTGGTAAGGAACAAAGCTTCTTTACTGTATGATTCTTCTACAGTAGAGCAAATAATAAGCATATTAAATGCACCCGACATTTTTAAAACCACTGTTCCAAAAAACTTAGATATTGATTGGCCCGTTCAAAATATTTTAAAAGATAAAGTTGCCTATGAAAAATCAACCGGAATACTTACAATTACCGGTGTATTAAACCAGGCCGAAACGGTTGCATTCAACAATTTAAAAAGTAAGTCAATACCTGCGATACCCGCAGTTGGCATCATACCTGAAGTTCTGGAAGTTCCTGCAGCTCCATTACCTGTTGGTTGGAGCAATGGCTTGACAGATGTTATTGCACTTCAGACAAAACAAGAAGAAGATATGCAAAAGCTTTTTCAACTGGTGCTTTCGGGTATATTCGACCAGCCAGATTCGGTTATTGATACCTACTGTAAAGTAGGCACGTCTGACGCTAAAAGACTGGCCTTTATTCAGGTTTTTTTATCCTTTATACGTTCTGAATTAACGAACCGGCTCATTACAGAAGAGGTTGTTAAAAATACCGGATTGGACAAAGTGCTTTTTAAGCAGCTTATAGAAAATGTTTTAAGAACAGGTTCTTCCAGTTTAAACGGCGTTCTTGCATCTATCAAAGAATTGAATTTTCAAAATGTAAAAGATGCTTATTTAATACCAGCAACCGGAGATAACTTTACTTTTGGTACAAGGGATATAAATATTACACTCAAACTAAATGATACGAAGATCGATTTTACCGGGTCATCAGAAATTAATAGTGCATGGTGGGCATTAGAACCAGTACCTTTACAAGCAGGAAATGTATATAAATTATCAGTGACACTTGATCAGGCTAATCCATTAAGTTTAAAAGATGTATACTGGAAAACCCCATTAACACAGGCAAGTTCTATTCCTGCTTCACAATTAATTCCACAAGAAGCCTTTAATATATGCTCTACTGCCTTAAAAACGCTGAAAAAGGCCACATTATTGGTTAATACTTTTAAGCTGAGTATAAATGAAATAACCTTTTTGCATAACAATCACAATTTTGATTCTTTAAATTCTAATAACTTACTTCAAACGGCTATAGATTTTAATGGTTTAAAGCTGATTTCATTTTTAAGAATAGCCAACTATTGCAATTTGCGGAATTCTCTGCCCCCGACAAAAACCAATATTTTAGATTTTTGGAAATGGATATATGATACAACTACTCCTGAAACTGATTTAAACCGGAAAATTGCCGAATTAAGCTTATGGAAACTAGAAGATGTCGAAAAATTGGTTTCATCAGGGCATTTCAATTTAAGTAAAAATGATTTTAAAAACGAACAGAATCTTTTAAAGCTTCAACGGGCACTTGCTATTGCTTCCAAAATAGGTATGGATATCAATAAATTATTCGAATGGGCTATACCCACATCTGATTTTATTAAGTGCAAACCCATTGCTGACAGTATCCAAAAGGCCATCCGTGCCCAGTATAACCAAACCGATTGGGAACAGGTAGTAAAACCTCTGAATGACCAGTTACGAAACAATCAAAAAAATGCATTGATTAGCTATTTGCTACAAAAAAATGAACTTAAAACTGCCGGTGTTACAGATGCAGATGGTTTATTTGAATATTTCCTTATTGATGTACAGATGGATCCCTGCATGGAAACTTCACGTATCAAGCAGGCCATTTCTTCGGTTCAGTTATTTATTCAGCGTTGCTTCCTTGGACTTGAAAAGAATAGTGGAATAACTTCCGAAATACCTGATCGCAAACGCTGGGAATGGATGGAAAGGTTTAGAGTATGGGAAGCCAACAGAAAAGTTTTCCTGTATCCTGAAAACTGGATTGAGAGCAACCTGCGTGATGATAAAAGCCCCTTCTTTAAAGAACTGGAGAGTGAACTGCTGCAAAAAGACATCAACAAGCAAAATGTAACCGATGCCTTAAAAACTTATCTCTACAAAGTAGATGAGGTTGCCAACATGGAAGTTGTTGGTTTATTTATCGAAGGCAAAAAAGCAGATGGAACAAATTGGGAAAAAGGATCCAAACTCCATGTGTTTTCCCGAACCCGTAATGCTCCATACTTCTTTTATTACCGATACCTGGCATTGGATGAAATGAACTGGTACCCCTGGGAAAAAATGCAGTTAGATATACCCAGCTATGATGTAGAGGACAGCAACGGACAAATTACAGGCAACGGTTGCTACTTAACACCTGTTGTTTGGAACAAAAGGTTACTGGTTTTCTTTCCACAGTTTATGAAGAAGACAAAGCCTTCATCAAATTCAAATACTCAAATAAAGACCATTACTGATAGTACCCCGTATGAAATGAGACCAATTGAATACAGGGAAGTCAAAATGGCATTTAGTGAATATAAAAATGGGAAATGGACACAAAAGCAACAGAGCAAAGGCAGTCTTTATGATGATACAAACCAAATTTCCAGTATTGCAGGTTATAATTTTTATCCGGAATTTTTAACTGATTCCATTCAAATTAGCATTTATGGAAACGCAGGACAAGGATATTGTATAGGAGGATTTAATTTTGACGGCAGTCATCTTGACAGTAAACTTTTAACATTACCGAACTTAAACTATTCTGGAGCGTATTTTCAGCATTTTTATGGAATATATTCTTATCAAAAACATCCCGAAAGTTCTCATTTTTTATTTGATGATGGTTTCAAAACAACGTTTCATTGGGTGCCAAATCAGTCAACAGGTCTTTGGGAGAATTACTTATTTTATTTATCACATATAGCCGAACTTATTGGTACTGATAGTTCCAATAAGATAGCCGAATTATTTGAATATAATCTTTCTATCCCTGAAACTGAAAAAGTAGATGTATTCGGAAAATCTTTGCAGCTTGGTTATCACGAACTCAAACGCCCATATTCAATTTACAACTGGGAACTGTTTTTTCACACACCAGTCATGTTGGCCAATGCCTTAAGCAAGGCACAGCAATTTGAAGAAGCGATGAAATGGTTTCATTATGTGTTTAACCCAATGGCAGACGGGAGTGATGATAAACGTTTCTGGCAGTTTGCACCCTTTAAAGAAATCAACAGTAAAAGTATTTTGGAACAGATTTTTAACAATTTGAAAGGCAATAAGCCAGGCGATGCCATCAATGAATGGCGAAATAACCCTTTCAATCCGCATTTGGTAGCACGCAATCGCCCGGTAGCATATATGAAATGGGTGGTAATGAAATACATTGATAACATTCTCGATTGGGGCGATTATTTGTTCCGCCAGGACACTATTGAAAGTATCAACCAGGCAACACAATTGTATGTTATTGCAGGTCATATTTTAGGTCCCAAACCTATGTTGATCCCGCAGCGGGGTGAGGTTAAAAAGCAAACATATATTTCATTGTTAGACAAATGGGATGCTTTCAGCAATGCCATGAGTGAGTTGGAAGTAGCCACTATTTATAATATCCAACCTGCAATAAATACAGGGACAAAAGTGGAACCAACGGTGACGGCTGATATTTTTGGTTCGGCCAGTGCTTTATATTTCTGTTTGCCTAAAAATCCAAAACTGTTGGGCTATTGGGATACCCTGGCCGACAGGTTGTTTAAAATAAGGCATTGCCAGAATATAGAAGGCGTATTCCGAATGTTACCATTGTTTGAACCACCTATTGACCCTGCATTATTAATAAAAGCAGCAGCACAGGGTTTAAGTATTGCCAGTGTGGTAAATGATTTAAACAGTGCGATGCCCAATTACCGTTTTTATTATTTATTGCAAAAAGCCCTGGAGCTGTGCAATGAATTAAAATCATTGGGTGGAGCAATGCTGTCTGCAATCGAGAAAAAAGATAATGAAACCATTTCTCTCATTCGTGCCAGACATGAGGGCACAATGAACAACCTTGTGATGGAAATAAAAAAGCTCCAGCTGGAGGAAGCACAAAAAACAATCGATTCTCTTTATCAGAATCGTAAAGCCCCTGAAGCAAAAATGAGATATTATATGCAACTTATAGGGGAAAAAGACCAATCTAAGATTCCAGCTATAGATGTCGATTTTTCAGAGCTGGTTAATAGCATTGAAACACCGATAGATGAGAGCGGATTGCGGTTGAGCAAGTTTGAGAAAGAAGAATATGATAAATCCATCGCGGCACATAGCTGGCAGTTGGGTGCCAGTGTTGTGGAAGCATTATCCGCAATTTTTCATGCAATTCCTAATGCAAAGGTTCATGCAAGTCCTCTTGGAGTTGGAGGATCAGTAGGCTACGGAGGAACCAATCTTGGAAACTCCTCTAATGCAACCGCCAAAGTGATTCAGATTATTTCTTCTCAACTTTCATTTGAAGCCTCAAATGCTGCCAAAAAGGGCGGGTTCCAGCGAGCACTGCAGGAGCGTATTTTTCAGGCCAATGCTGCAGGATATGAGTTAAAACAAATTGATAAGCAAATAACAACTCAACTGATCCGTATTAATATTGCAAACCAGGAAATATCTAATCAACTAAAGCAAATTGATAATTCAAATGAGGTGGAAGAATTTTTAAAAAACAAATACACTAATGAAGAGTTGTATGTTTGGATGAGGGGAAGTCTTAAAACACTTTACCATCAGGTTTACAACCTTGCCTACGACCTTGCAAAAAAAGCAGAAAGGACCTATTGCTTTGAGAGGGGCATCACCAATGCCGGTTTTATTCAGTCCGGATATTTTGATGCAGGAAGGGAAGGATTACTGGCAGGTGAACAACTCTATGTCGGCTTAAAACAACTTGAATCAGCTTACCAGGAAAAGCGTGGCTATGATTATGAGATCACTAAACATGTTTCACTTCGTCAGTTAGATCCATTTGCACTCCTGAAGCTCAAGGCAGCAAATAAATGTGAGTTTGACTTACCCGAAGTGTTGTTTGATATGGATTACCCCGGGCATTTTAAACGAAGGATTAAATCAGTCTCTGTTTCTGTACCTTGTATTGCCGGTCCTTACACTGGAGTAAATGCAAGCTTGCGCCTGGTTAATAACAAATTCAGGAATAGTTCAATTGCCAGTAACGCGAATAACTACCCTGAAAAAACAGATGAGCAGGATGAAAGGTTTATTTCATACAATATACCAATTACATCTATTGCAACCAGTTCTGCTCAAAATGATTCCGGTATGTTTGAACTTAATTTTAAAGACGAACGTTATTTACCATTTGAGGGCGCAGGAGTTATTAGCCGGTGGAGCTTAGAATTGCCTGGTGTAAAGCAATTCGATTACTATACAATTTCTGATGTTGTATTACATATAAAGTACATTGCTTCAGAAGGAGGAGAACAATTAAAAGAATCAGCAAAAGGCTCGGTTTACGTACAGGTAAATCAAATTAACCAACAATTGAATGAAACCGGTTTGCATATCCCCTGGAGTATGAAACACGATATGCCCAATGAATGGAATCTGTTTATAAAAAATGGTATTACAAATATCATAATTGAGCCCAGCAGGTTGCCATACATGGCTCCTGTTACAACAAACGCTAAATTAAGTCTTCTTTTAATTTCCAGAAAAAAAATCCTTAGACTTCGGTCAGATATTAACCCGGGTATAGATATTAATTTCAATCCGATACCGGGAGTCGATTTATTTAAGTCAGATGAAATAATTATTTCAATTGGCTCTTTTTTTAAACTATATGGATATAAAAACGGAATAATTCCATCATCGGTTGTCACAAACAATGAAGTAGATAATACAGACCTACTATCACTTGATGACCTGGTGATAGTTGTAAAATATATATTGACCAGCCAATAACACCGCAAGCCTGCAAATACGGTTTGCTAAACTTGTATTTTTGATCATCAGGTTTATGCTTACCTATAATTAATACTCTTAGAAACGAAATAGAAACTATTTTAAAATCGATATAACTCTTAATTTTAGGAACGGTGTTAGTTACCACCAATCTCTGTCCAATTCTGGAGAAATTATTTTAAAATCCCCTCAAAACCTAGCAAGAACCTGGCAACAAACAAAAAATCACCTACAAAATAAATTGTAAGTGATTGATTGTATTGTTGTCCCGTCAGGTTTCGAACCTGAACTCTTCTGATCCAGAATCAGACGTGTTGCCAGTTACACCACGGGACAATTTTGAGGTTGCAAATATAAAAAAAATTCTATAAAAGTATATTATGCATTAGAATTCTCTTACCAAAATCAAAGGAGTGAGGAAAGAGTAGTGAGGAGTGAGGAAAGAAAGACCTTTTCCACAGGCTCCTTACCCCTCACTCCTTACCCCTCACGCCTTAACCCCTCATCCCTCATCTGTTAATCTTAGACCAGGTATCTTTCAAAGAAACCGTTCTATTAAAAACAAGATTTGGTTCATTAGAATCATAATCAACACAGAAATACCCAAGTCTCTGGAACTGGAACTTGTCAAGGGGTTTTGCTGATCTTAAGGAGGGCTCAACTTTGCAACCGGTAAGGATCTTCAGTGAATCGGGATTCAGGAAATTCAACCAATCATCGTCCTTCTCCCCTGCAGGGTCTTCATTAATAAAAAGCCTGTCGTACAACCTTACTTCAGCATCAATAGCATGCGCAGATGATACCCAGTGAAGCGTCCCTTTTACCTTTTTCTCCGACATATTTCCTCCGCTCTTTGTATCTGCATCATAAGTGCAATAAACCTCTTCTATTGCGCCTGTTTTATCATTCTTTTTAAAGCCCTCACATTTAATAATATATGCACCCTTCAAACGAACTTCCATTCCCGGAGCGAGGCGGAAAAATTTATTGGGAGGGGTTTCCATAAAATCATCCTGCTCAATATATACTTCACGGCTGAACGGGACCATTCTTTTTCCCATATTTTCATCTTCAGGGTTGTTAACGAGTTCAACATTTTCAACCTGACCTTCAGGATAATTCGTAATAATAACCTTTAGTGGATTGAGGACGCCAAAAACCCTTGCTGTTTTCAAATTAAGATCTTCCCTTACTGCATGTTCGAGAAGCGAAACATCATTTATTGCTTCAACTTTTGTATAACCAATCAAGTCAACGAATCTTTTAATGGCTTCCGGAGTGTAACCTCTTCTTCTAAGTCCACAGAGAGTCGGCATCCTTGGATCATCCCACCCTTTTACTCTGTTTTTCCTGACCAACTCCAGAAGTTTTCTTTTGCTCATCATGGTATATGTCAGATTGAGTCTGTTAAACTCGATCTGACGAGGTCGGTAATCATCTTTCTTAAGCCGATCAATAAACCAGTCGTAAAGTGGCCGGTGAACCTCAAACTCAAGCGTACAGAGTGAGTGAGTTACTCCTTCAAAATAGTCGCTCTGGCCATGAGCAAAATCGTACATCGGGTAAACCATCCAGATGCTTCCTGTACGATGATGAGGAGACTTTATTATCCTGTAAATAATTGGATCGCGCATATGCATATTCGACGAAGTCATATCTACTTTTGCCCTTAAAACACGGCTTCCTTCATCGAATTCACCTTTATTCATCCTTTCGAAAAGGTCAATATTTTCTTCAACCCGACGATTACGAAAGGGGCTCTCTGTGCCGGGTTGGCTTGGTGTTCCCTTTTGTGTTGAGATAAGCTCGGCGGACTGATCATCTACATAAGCAAAACCTTTTTTGATCAGGTCACAGGCGAAGTTATAAAGTTTACCAAAATAGTCCGAAGCATAAAACTCCCTTTCATCCCAGTCGAATCCAAGCCAGCGAATATCTTCTTTTATGGAGTCTACATATTCAACATCTTCTTTAACCGGGTTGGTATCGTCAAAACGGAGATTACATTTTCCTCCAAATTTATTGGCCATGCCAAAATCGAGACAGATAGCTTTTGCATGTCCAATATGAAGATAACCATTCGGTTCAGGGGGGAATCGTGTTACAATAGCTCCGCCGTTTTTACCTTCCTTTATATCTTCTGCAATAAACTGTTCTATAAAACTTATTGAAGGTCTTGATTCTTCTTTTTCCTTCAGGTTATCTGCATTCATCCCTCATAATATTAATATTACAAAAATAGGATGAATTTGAGATCATCCTATTCTTAGAGTTGATATTTTAAGCGGAATTATTTTTACCACAAAGGATCACAAAGGGTTGTACAAAAGGAACACAAAGGTTTTAAGTATGATTCCATTGTGAACCTTAGTGTTATCCTTTGAGTCCTTTGTGGTTAAATATCTGGAGTCAGATAGTCTTTGAGTGTATCCACATACTCAATAAACTTCTGTCTTCCTAGTGGTGTAATATGGCAAAGGGTTAGTGGGTAATTGTTTCTGAACTGTTTTTTTACATCTATGTATCCTGCTTCCTTAAGTTTAGTAATCTGAATGCTGAGATTTCCAGCAGTCGACCCTGTCTGTTCCCTTATGTAGGAGAATTCTGCAGCCTCAGTCCCGGCCAGCAAAGAAATTACTGCAAGCCTCAATTGGGAATGTAATATCGGGTCGAGTTCTCTAAACCTTGTCATGATCAGCTTTGTTTTTCAACATGTATCCCGGAATAAGATATCCTGTAAGCATTGCTATGGGCATTCCCAGGGGTGCAAGTGAAGGTCCTGCAAAGTGTATGAAAAGCGAAATTATCCAGAAGCTGAGACCTCCGATTACCAGTGGTTTAAACTTGATTATAAAACCTGAGACAAAAGTCGGAAATCCGGCAAGTAACAGTATATAGGGCGCAACAGTTTCGAGGCTGTGTGAGTGGACAATAAACAAGACGATGCTTGCAAAAAAGAATCCAAACCATGTCCACACAGATAACCTGTCGGCATAAGTATAAATCTTTGCTCTCCGTCCGTTAACAAATCCATAGATCATTGAAACAAAAACTCCGGGGATCACAAAAAACCATATATAATAAGGATGTGTGTAACTGGTAAGTTTCATAAGAAGATATTCCGAAAGGCTGCATCCCAATATAAGCCATCCCCAGAATATGAGATGAAAAACATTCTGGCGCATGTTTCCTTTTGTTTTGTTGATCATGTCTGTGATGATTTTAAGGCTTTCTTCACCCGTCATCATTTTTTCCTGATTTTCCATAATAATGTGTATTTTTAAAATAGAATTAATATGAGTGTAAATATATTGCAAATATAAAGTAGTTTATAATATAAACCAAATATTTTGCGAAATATTTTCTGTAATAATGAAAACCTTTAGATTAATTGGCAGTTTGTTAATAATAGTTTCCCCTCCTTTTGAAGGAGGGGTGGCCGCAGCAGAAATAGTCAAAGTATTGCAAAGACTCGTTGCGGCCGGGGTGGTTGATTTTAACATCTCCCATAATACTACCTCAGCCCAAGTTTACTTGTTCCTAAGAGATGAGCTAAAAGTTTCAGGGCTTTTTCTATTGAAGATGATTTTGTTTCTCGTTGATATAAAGAAAGGAATAAATCAACCACCCCGGCCGGGGAATGAAATTGTAATAAATGAGAGAATAACTCTACCCGGCCACCCCTCCTTCAAAAGGAGGGGAAATTTTCTTCCTGTAAGTTAGTTAGTTTAATTTGATGAACATAAAAACATAAATTATGGGACTGATTCAGATCGAAAATATGGAGTTTTACTCCTTTCATGGTCATTTCAAAGAAGAGAGGATAGTAGGTAACAAGTTTATTGTTAACCTTACAATAGAAACGGATATGGGGATTCCTTCCAAGAGTGATAATCTCAAAGATGCTGTTAATTACCAGAGAGTATATGAGATAGTAAAACAACAGATGGAAACGAAATCACATTTACTTGAACATATTGCCAGTAGAATACTCGATGCAATTTATGCCGAAGTCTCAGGTATTACTAAAGCAACTGTGAAAGTATCGAAAATGAATCCGCCAATGGGAGGGAAGATTGGTTCGGTAAGTGTTATAATTGAAAAATAATTATTTCCTTTAATGAATAGCCTTTTAATTTGAACCCATGGTTGACCTTAGGATAAGAAATGTTATAAAGGTAAGGAATATAAGTGCCTTATTATTTTTTGTCGTACTTCTCTTTTTTTCCATTGTTCCTGAAACCTTTTCCCAGAATAAAACCAACTATCTGAGCTTCGACTTCTTTTCACAGGAATCAGGACTCCCAAATAACCAGATTCAATGCATTTATCAGGACAGGGAAGGCTGGATTTGGGCTGGAACCAGCCAGGGGATAAGCAGATTTGACGGATACAGATTTGAAAATTTTATTAATAGTCCTGATGATACTTCGAGTTTGTCGGGAAATCTGGTAAGAGTAGTATTTGAAGATCGCAGAGGAAATTTGTTAGTTGGAACAGAAAACGGAGGGCTTAATGTTTTTGACAGGGAAAAGGAACGGTTTGTTCATCCATACAGGAATAACCCTGAGTTCAAATCAAAGGATGTATCAGTAAATGCGATTGCAGAGAGTGCAAATGGGAATCTGTATATCGGAACCGGTCAGAATCTGCTGATAATTGATACGACCGGAATTCTTAAACCGGTTAACCCTATAATAAATCTGGAAACAGAAGGGTTCTCAGGTACTTTTATCAGAGCATTACAATTTGATAACAAAGGTAATTTATGGATAGGAACAAATAAAGGGCTGTTTTTATACTATCCTGAAAGCAATTTAATAGAACCGGTTCAGATTCCTTTATTTAATGAACAATCGAAAGAGATTTTTAAGCTTTTTAAAGATGCGGATGGATTAATATGGATTGGGACTTATTCGAATGGCATATTTATTACAGATCCTGCAAATAAATCGATCAGTCATTTAAAGCTTGATCCTTACTTTGAACGGTCCGAAACGATAAAGGCAATATCGGCGGGACCCCTGGGAGATTATTGGATTGGTACCAGAGGTGGTCTGTACGTATATTCAAAAAGTAAAGGCGTTACAGGGTTTTTCCGGCACGATGACCGGGATGTCAAAAGTCTTGCCAATAACTCAGTACTAAGTTTGTTTCACGATAACAGAGGGGAGACCTGGATTGGAACCCGCGGTGGCCTTAATATACTGGCGAAAAGTAAACAGGCTTTTCATAATTTCAGTGCTCTTCCAAATGACAACCATTATCTTAACAGCAGCATAATTTATGCATTTTGGATAGATGAAAAGAAGAAAATCTGGATTGGCACCGAGGATGGAGGAATAAATATTTATGATCCTGAAAGCGCTACCTATGAATATCTTATGCCAGGGAATGCCAACGGTAATTACATCTCTCAAAACTGCATAAAAGCCTTTCTTGATGATGGACAGGGAAATTTATGGATTGGAACCTTCTGGGGCGGCATTGATGTCCTCAACCTTAAAACAAGAAAGATAACTCACTTCAAAAATTCACCGGACGATCCGAAAAGCCTCTCTGATAACCGTGTATGGTCTCTTTGTAAAGATAAAAATAATGAGATATGGGTTGGCACTTCCTCTGGGATCGATCGTTATATACCGGAAACAAAATCCTTCATCCACTACCCTCAGATCACCGGTGAAGATCAGGTAAACTGGATAAGTACGGATTCAGATAATAATCTCTGGATCGGGACCACCGATGAATTGATAATTTTTGATTACGAAAATGATATCGTTAAACGTTATAATGAACACACAAGGTTTTTTCACCAGGATTCTAAAAAGAGAAACTGGGTAGCAACAATGGACAAAGGTATTGCTCTTTATTCGAAAGGAGGGGGTGTTGAGAGATACTATAATGAACACGACGGTTTATCAAATAACCAGGCACTGTGTATTCTAGAGGACGATAATAATATCCTGTGGATCAGTACTTCCAATGGGCTTTCAAAATTTAATCCTGATAAAAAGCAGTTCCGTAATTTTTCAAGCAGAGATGGATTAAGGAATAACGAGTTCACTTATGGGGCAGCCTATAAAGCCCCCGATGGTGTATTACTATTTGGTGGTATATCAGGATATTGTCTTTTCAATCCAAATGATATTTTAACTGACGATTTACCGGTTCCTCTTGTTTTCACGGAATTGAGAATCTTCAATAAGCCCGTGCCTATATCCGACACGAAAAATGCTACTCTGCACAAGAGTATATCAGAAACTACTAGTTTGGTCTTAAGATATGATCAGAATGTTTTTTCCCTTGAATTTGCCGCTCTCGATTTTGTGAATAACACAAATACATTATATTCATATTACCTCGAAGGATTTGATAAGGGTTGGAATGAGCCAGGCAATTCACGAACAGCGACATACACCAATCTTAATCCCGGTGAATATCTTCTTCGGGTCAAAAAAATTGCACAAGGTAATCCTCCTACTGAAAATGAACTTACGCTGTCAATTACTATCCTGCCACCTTTCTGGATGACCAGATGGTTTCGCTCCCTGATTCTTCTGATGATTGTCTTTTTAGGCTATGCACTTGTCAGATTCATTATCAACCGTGAAAAAATAAAAAACGAACTCGTTTTTGAAAAAACAAAGGCAAAGGACCTTCACGAGCTGGATATGCTTAAGCTTAGACTCTTCACAAATATTTCACACGAGATCAGAACCCCGCTTACCCTTATCCTGGGCCCTCTTGAAAAGCTGATCTCCCAAAATGTTCCTGCCGATGAAATTCAACCTCATCTGGCGCTGATATACAGGAATACGCAACAACTCGACAGATTAATTAATCAGCTGCTCGATTTCCGCAAACTAGAGACCGGGAACCTAAGACTTGAACTGATTGCCAATGATATAGTAAGCCTTGTTTCAAACATAGTCCACTCCTTCGATGAATACGCACTAGAGAAGAAAATAACTCTTGAATATCATTCACTTAAGAAAAAGCTGGTTGCACTTTTTGATCCCGACAAAGTTGAAACCATAATTAATAATCTTATTTCCAATGCTCTAAAATATACTCCGGAAGGAGGAACAGTCTCAGTCCATCTTTCACTTGTTTTCTCAGGCGATGATGAAAATTCTTTTAGCAATACTACTGAGAAACGGTATATTGAAATAACTGTTAAGGATTCAGGAAAAGGAATTTCACAGAATAATTTAGAAAATATTTTTACACGGTTTTTCAGGGTAGATTCCAGGAATGAAAGTACCGGGACAGGCATCGGTCTTTCTTTGGTTAAAGAACTCGTAAAACTTCATGGCGGGAATATCTATGTTTTTAGCAAACCGGGGATTGGATCAAAGTTTACTGTCAGTCTTCCATTTGTTTCAGAAACACAGCCGGAGAAAGCTGATACTGTTGCAAGGATGAGTCATCCCGGAGTGATAGAAAATTCGCCCGGTAAAAAAATCAATGACCCTGTTGAAAAGCCAGATTTAAGGATAATGCTTATTGTTGAAGATAATCCCGATGTACGCTATTTTATACGAAGTCATTTTGAATCAGTTTATTCCGTGTATGAAGCAAAAAATGGCAGGGAAGGATTTGAACTTGCAATAAAGCTTATTCCCGATATGATAATCAGCGACATTCTGATGCCTGATACCGATGGATATGAATTCTGCCGGCTCATCAGGAAGGATGAAAGAACCTCTCATATTCCGGTACTTTTACTTACAGCACTGCATTCAAAGGAACATGAAATAGAAGGTTTGTCTTGCGGGGCCGATGACTATGTTACAAAACCTTTCGATATAGCTGTACTTCAGACCAAGATAGAAAACATGCTATCGCTTCGTAAGTCACTAAAGGAAAAATATACGAGGGAAATAATCCTTCAACCGTCAAGTATAACAATCTCATCGCCTGATGAGAGATTCCTGCTAAAGGCACTAAAGATTGTGGAAAACAATATTTCTAACTCAGACCTCGATATAGAACAATTTGCAGCTGAGATTGGTGTAAGTCGCATGCAACTATATCGTAAGTTCGACGCCCTGATGAATATGACAGTTAAAGAATTTATCAGGAGTATTCGATTGAAACGGGCAACACAACTTCTTTGTGACAAGAAAATGACAGTGACGGAAGTTGCCTATGCTGTAGGATTTAAGGATCTTTCAAATTTCAGAAAAAGCTTTCATCGTGAATTTGGCATGAGCGCTTCTGATTACGTGAAAAAGAACTCTTAAAACCTCGCGATACGAATTAACCCGTTGTTTGGGAAATATGTCCCGCTAAGGGAAGGATGGCACAGCTA
>DATCHE010000018.1:0-15891 GCA_036508535.1 Bacteroidales bacterium
AACAATCCTGGTTCAATTCCTACGGCAAGCTGTTCTTCAGAAGACATCTGAGAGTGAGTGGTAGCCGAAGGTTGAATAATAAGCGTTTTGGCATCGCCTACATTTGCCAGATGGCTCACCAATTCAAAATATTCCACCAGCTTTACAGCTTTTGATTTTTCTGCCTTTAAAACAAAGCTAAGAACACCTCCTGCACCCTTCGGGAGATATTTTTTAGCCAGTTCATTATAAGGATTTCCCGGAAGTCCCGGATAATTTACCTTTTCCACACCCGGCTGTACCTCAAGCCATTTAGCCAGTGCAAGAGTATTCTGAATATGCCGTTCCATTCTCAATGAAAGCGTTTCGAGTCCCTGTAAAAGAAGAAACGAGTTGAAAGGGCTGATGGCAGGACCAAGATCCCTTAATCCTTCAACGCGGGCTTTAACGATGAAAGCTATATTTCCTGCAGAGGAAGTCTGATTAAAAACATCACCGAAAACTAATCCGTGGTAGCCAGGAGCCGGTTCGGTAAACACAGGGAAGTTTCCGTTGTTCCAGTTGAAATTGCCTGCATCGGTAATTACACCTCCGATACTTGTCCCATGTCCTCCTATCCATTTCGTTGCTGATTCAACAACAATATTTGCACCCTGTTCAATCGGGCGGCACAGATAACCGCATGCACCGAAAGTGTTATCGACAACAAGAGGTAAACCATGTTTCACCGCAAGTGCAGAGAATGCCTTAAAATCAGGAATATTGAAACCCGGATTACCTATTGTTTCAACATAAATCGCCTTTGTCTTTTTATCGATTAATTTTTCAAATGATTCCGGATTAAGGTCTTTTGCGAACCTTGCCTCAATGCCGAAATTTGCAAATGTTATCTTAAACTGGTTGTGACTTCCCCCATATAGAAAAGGTGAAGTGACAAAGTTTTCTCCGGTCCTTAAAATAGTAGTCAATGCAATAAACTGAGCGGCATGTCCTGATGAAACGGCCAGAGAGGCGGCACCCCCTTCAAGTGCAGCGACTCTTTTTTCAAAGACATCGGTTGTAGGGTTATTCATACGTGTATAGATATATCCCGAGTCGGCAAGGTCGAAGAGATCGGCAGCATGTTTTGCACTTTTAAAGACGTACGATGAAGTCTGGTAAAGAGGCACCGCTCTTGATAAAGTTTCTTTATCTGGCTGTTGACCAGCATGTACCTGTAATGTTTCGAATTTTATCTTATCTTTTTTCATTTTAAAGAATTTTAATTGTTACAAATTACCGGATAGAGAGATACTGCTATCTCATCACTATTTCCGGTGGTTAATTTAAAATTGAGTGATTGCAAATTAAAACGTTACCGGCACATGCGCATAGGCATGAGTGGCATGATAAAGTCGTTGTGTGTTAAATGAATCGAATTCATGTTTTTCGTGTTAAATTTTTATCATCTCCCGGCTTTCCGGGATTAGGTTTTGGCACCGTTCACCGCCGGTGGGCGGTTTGGTTGCCAGGGTTTCGCTGAGCCTAATCTCTTCACCCTTCTTAATAAAAACCAAACACCCTTTTTAAGGAAGGAATATCTGATTTGTGGGGTCAAAGATAAAAATGATTTTGGGAAATACAAAAAAACAAAGCTTTTTGCCCATCAACCCCGGGGTTTTTGCCCCCAAACCCCCTTGTCTGCCCTCATGCCCTTGGTTTTTTGCCCCCCTGCCCCCCTAAAGGTGAATTAATGCACTGATTTCCTGACGTATCTGTAGTTTTGATCCTGCCATATCACATCCCTCGTTTTTCTGCCCCCAAACCCCCAAACCTGATTTTTCAATATCATGTGATCTTCCGTCATCATGTTCTTTAACTTCGTCTCTTAAATGTATATCTCCATCAACCTCTATTGCAAGCTTATACTTATGACAATAAAAATCAACGACAAATATATCAATAGGAAGCGAGGTTTTAGGTGGCAGCTTGCCAGCCGGCAGGAAGGGGGCAAAAAACCAGGGCAAAAATGAGAATCCCTGCCATCTTAAACATTAAATAAATATTTCCCTTACTTTTGTCTCATCAAACAATTATATATGCAGAACAACTTATTCATCTATAACAGCCTTTCGAAAAAGAAAGAACTTTTCAAACCACTTCACCCACCTTTTGTTGGGTTATATGTCTGTGGACCTACAGTTTACAGTAGTGCTCACCTTGGACACGCCCGTGGTGCAATAATCTTTGATCTGCTTAACAGGTATCTGCTTCATCTGGGTTATAAGGTCAGATACGTAAGGAACATTACCGATGTCGGACATCTCGAAGATGAAAATGCAGGAGAAGGCGAAGACAGAATAGCAAAAAAGGCAAGGCAGGAACAGCTTGAACCAATGGAGGTTGTTCAGAAGTACCTGAATACTTACCACAAAAATCTGGAACAACTTAATACACTCCCTCCTTCAATTGAGCCCAGGGCAAGCGGACATATTATTGAACAACAGGAGCTAATAAAAGAGATCCTGGAGAAAGGCTTTGCTTATGTAGTGAATGGATCGGTTTATTTTGATGTTCTCAAATACAACGAAAAATACAAATACGGAAAACTATCCGGACGTATACTTGAAGATCTTCAGAGCAGCACACGTACTTTGGAGGGACATGATGAAAAAAGAAACTCTTTCGACTTTGCTTTGTGGAAAAAAGCAGCTCCGGAACATATTATGAAATGGCCTTCCCCCTGGAGCATTGGATTTCCTGGCTGGCACCTCGAATGCTCCGCAATGAGTGTAAAATATCTGGGTGATGTATTTGATATTCATGGAGGAGGGTTGGACCTGCTGTTTCCCCATCACGAATGCGAGATAGCTCAATCGACGGCTGCTCATGGGAAAGAATCGGTCCGTTACTGGATGCATAATAACATGATTACCATCAACGATCAGAAGATGGCCCGCTCGCTGGGGAATTTTATAACACTCGACCAGCTCTTCAGCGGCGATCATCCTGCGTTAAAACAGGCTTATAGTCCTATGACAATAAGATTTTTTATCCTGCAGGCACACTACCGCAGCACCCTCGATTTCTCAAACGAAGCGCTGCTTGCTGCTGAAAAGGGACTTCAGAAACTCATGAAAGCTGTAGAGACACTTGAAAAACTCAAATCATCATCTGATGCTTCAACTTTTGATGTTGCCAATCTGAAGAAGAAATGCTACGAAGCGCTCGATGATGATCTGAACAGCCCGATACTTCTATCGCATTTGTTTGATGGTGTGAAATATATAAATTCAGTATTTGAAGGGATCGGGAAGATTGATACTTCTACACTTGATGCATTAAAAGAACTTTATAACACGTTTGTTTTTGATATACTCGGATTGAAAGATGAATCAGCCGGAGAAAGTGATGAGAAACTGACCGGAGAGTTGATGAAGATCATCATTGAATTACGACAGAACGCGAAGAATAATAAGGACTTCCCTACATCTGATAAAATCCGGAATGAGCTCAACCTGATTGGCATTACGCTCAAGGATAGAAAAGACGGGGTGGACTGGGAGAGGTAGGTTGGAGACGGGATTAAAACCCCCCTTTGGTTCCCCCCGGAGAGGGAAAAAGAGGCTATTCTATTGGCCTTTTTCGCCCCCCGAGGGGAGATGCCACGCAGTGGCAGAGGGAGTTCAAGTTAATGAATTACGCCTTCCCCGCGCTTCCTACCACATTTATTACTTTATGTTTATAAAGTTCTTTCAGTTTATCGCGAGCGGGTCCCAGGTAATTACGAGGATCGAACTCACCAGGCTTCTCAACAAAAACTTTGCGGATGGCTGCGGTCATGGCAAGGCGACCATCGCTGTCGATATTGATTTTACAAACTGCCGATTTTGCTGCTCTGCGTAACTGGTCTTCAGATACACCGGCTGTATTTTCCATTTTACCGCCATATTTATTAATCTCATCAACAATTTCCTTAGGTACTGAAGATGCACCATGCAAAACGATTGGGAAACCGGGAATACGCCTTTCACACTCTTCAAGAATGTCAAAACGCAACGGAGGAGGAAGCTGACCCGGGATCACCTTGAATTTGAACGCACCGTGTGAAGTACCAATAGAAATTGCCAGTGAGTCAACGCCTGTTTTTTTAACAAAATCTTCAACCTCCTCAGGTCTTGTATATGAGGTGTGATCTGACGATACTTCATCCTCAATACCAGCCAGAACGCCTAGTTCGCCTTCTACTGTAACATCAAACTGATGTGCGTAATCAACGACTTGTTTGGTTAACCTTACGTTTTCTTCATAAGGGAAATGTGATCCGTCGATCATGACCGATGAAAAACCCATTTCTATGCACGACTTACAAGTTTCGAATGAATCGCCATGATCCAGATGCAATACAATTGGAATTGCATAACCCAGTTCTTTTGCATATTCTACAGCCCCCTTGGCAAGATATTGTAGCAAAGTCTGATTAGCATATTTACGTGCTCCTTTTGATACCTGAAGAATCACCGGAGATTTCGTCTCTACGCAAGCACTGATTATTGCCTGCATCTGTTCAAGATTATTGAAATTAAATGCAGGTATTGCATACCCTCCTTTTACAGCTCCCTTAAACAATTCTCTCGAATTTACTAAACCTAATTCTTTATAATGTAACATAATTTATTGATTTTAAATAAGCGGTCCAAGTTAGTAATTTTAGGTTTAGCCACAAAACTATTTCGGATTGCAGTTTGTATTTTAGAATTTAAGAACTCAAAAGTAAAAAAATACTTTATTCTGTCTGAGATAATATTTATCTTCGTAAACTTATTTTGAAAGATTTTCGATCTGATAATAGTTGAATGTAATTGTCGCATAACCATGATTTTAAAATAGAAGTCACTAATTATTCTCTTAATTATATCCCAGAAACAAAATATTTAAACATGAAAAAAATTCTTATATTAATATTTACCGGTCTTCTTTCTTCTCAAGGTCTGATTTTTTCTCAACAAAAAGTGTGGTCCCTCGAAGAATGTGTAAGGTATGCTATCGATAATAATATTCAGATCAAACAACAGGTTATACAGACCGAGGTTCAGAAGAACTCTCTTGATCTTGCAAAAATGAAAATGTTACCTACACTGAACAGTCAGGTTTCCCATGATTATTCATTTGGTCGTGCTCTTGATCAGAATACCTATCAGTTTTATAATCAGACAATTCGGTCAGATTATTTCTACATTGGTGGAGCAACACCGGTATTCAACGGTTTACAGAATTACAATTCAGTTCAAAGCAACAAGTATTCAGTGCTTGCCTCAGAGGAGGATCTTAAAAACATACGTGATAATATCGCTTTAAACGTTGCTCTGGCATACCTGCAGATACTTCTGAACAAAGAACTTGTTTCGGCAAATGAAAATCAGCTCAACATTACTCTGCAACAGATTGAAAAAACAAGAAAACTTGTTGATGCAGGCAGTGTGGCTAAAGGAAGTCTTCTTCAGATTGAAGCTCAGGCAGCTCAGGAGGAATTACAATTAATAACTATGAAAAACCAGCTCGAGACTTCATATCTTAATATTACCCAATTTCTTGAACTTAAAACTCCTGAAGGTTTTGAGGTTGTAGTCCCTGAAATAGGTGTTGACCCCAATGCCTTAATATCTGGAAATATAGATGAGATTTATGACATAGCACAGAAATCCAGACCTGAAATAAAGAGTTCTGAATTAAGACTTTCAGCCAGCCAATATGACCTTAAAGTTGCAAAAGGCGGCAGGAGTCCCAGAATTTCCTTAAGTTATTCCTTAAATACCCGCTATACCTATATCCCTAATCAACCCTTGAATGAACCCTTTAAAACCCAGTTTAAAAACAATAAGAACTCCGGGGTCGGAATATCAATGAGCGTTCCCATTTTAAATGGCTGGCAGGTTAATAAAAATATCTCAAACTCAAAACTAACTGTTGAAAGCAATCAATACACCCTGGAAGGATCTAAAAAACAACTATATAAAAGTATCCAGCAGGCTTACACTGATGCAGTAGCTTCCCTCAAAAAGTTCACTGTAAGTATTAAGGCCGTCTCCTCTACTGAAGAATCATTCCGATATACAGAACAAAAATTCAATGTTGGAATGGTTACACCGGTAGATTATAATGCTGCAAAAACACAGTTGCTGAAATCTCAGTCAGACATGTCGCAGGCGAAATATGAATATATATTTAAAACCAAAGTACTTGATTTCTACAAAGGAATACCTATTACTCTAAACAACTAATTTAACTTCGAATAATTTTTAAGATAAAAAATCATGAAAAACAATAAGATACTTAAAATTTTACTCCCGGCGGTAATCATTCTGATCATCTTTGCAGTAATTGGGAAGAAACAAGGCTGGTTTGGCAAAGCCTTAAGCGTAAAGGTTGCTGTTGAGACCGTTGAAAAACGAACTGTCATTGAAACCATAACAGCAAATGGTAAAATTCAACCTGAAAAAGAGGTAAAGATTAGTCCTGACGTTGCCGGGGAAATTGTTGAGCTTACAGTTAAGGAAGGTGATAGTGTTGTGAAGGGTCAACTGCTTTGCAGAATAAAACCAGATATATATGTCTCGCAGAGAGACAGGTCTCTTGCAGCAATAAGTTCTGCGAAAGCACGCCAGGCTCAATCAGAAGCTCAGTTTTTACAGGCCGAGCTTTCTTTCAAAAGAAGTAAACAACTATTTGATGAACAAACTGTTTCAAAATCTGAATTTGAACAGGCTCAGGCAACGTATACAGTAGCTAAATCTGAAGTAGATGCTGCGAAATATTCTGTAATAAGTTCTGAAGCTTCTCTCAAAGAGGCAAATGAAAATCTTCAAAAAACATCAATTTATGCACCTATGACCGGTACTGTCTCAATGCTTCTTGTTGAGCTTGGTGAAAGAGTTGTTGGAACAAGTATGATGACAGGTACTGAAATGATGAGAGTTGCTGATCTCTCACGTATGGAAGCCCAGGTTCAGGTAAATGAGAATGATATTGTAAAAGTTAAATTGGGAGATACAACCCTGATTGAAGTGGATGCATACCTCGATCAGAAATTTAAAGGAATTGTAACTGAAATTGCAAATTCCGCAAAAACCTCCGGGGTATCAGCTGATCAGGTTACTAACTTCGATGTAAAGATTCTTGTCATTCCCGATTCATATAAAACGCTTGTTTCTGCAGGGGATAAAAATCCTTTCCGTCCCGGAATGTCTGCTACAGTTGATATTCAAACCAATTCAAAATCAGGAATAATTACTGTTCCGATACAATCAGTTACAACCCGTACGGATTCGACAAAAATTACCAATACAAATTCCGATAAGGAAATAAGAACAATACTGTTTGTTGCCGATGGAGTGTACGCCCGTGCAAAAGATGTTAAAACCGGGATTCAGGATAATACCTATATAGAAATTCTCTCCGGAGTTTTAGTAGGCGAAAAGGTAATATCTGCTCCCTTCAGCGCAATAAGTAAAAAACTTTCTGACAGCACATTAATCGAAGTTGTAAAGAAAGAAGTACTCTTTAAAGTAAAATAGGAATAAGGTATCCCTTTCAAAGCATGATTATATGTCTTGAAACAGCAACAAATATTTGCTCGGTAGCATTGTGCGATAGTGCCGGTGTAATATCTTTGAGAGAAAGCAGTGAGCTAAAGTCGCACGCATCTGTGTTAACTGTTTTTATCGAAGAAATTCTTCTGGAGAATGGTATCAAAGCTCGTGATTTGGATGCAATAGCTGTAAGCAAAGGACCCGGATCCTATACCGGTCTGAGGATTGGAGTATCAGTTGCGAAAGGAATTGCTTATGCTGCCTCTATACCACTAATTGGGATAAATACAACTCTTTCAATGTTCTGGGGAATTGTTAGAAACCGGAAGAATATTGAGGATGCTGACAGGAACTCTTTATACTGCCCGATGCTTGACGCACGCAGGATGGAGGTCTATTATGCAATTTATGATGCAAATGGAAATACTATAAAAGATATTTCAGCAGAAATCATCAGTGAAGACTCCTTCAGCTATATCCCCGTTTCCCAAAAGATTATATTTTTTGGCGACGGAGCTGTAAAATGTAAAGAATTGATAAAAAGAACCAACACATATTTTGCCGACGATTTCAGAATTTCTGCTTCATATATGCATATCCCTGTATTTGAGGCGTTTAAAGGCCTTGACTATGAGGACGTTGCCTACTTTGAGCCTTTTTATCTTAAAGACTTCATAACTTCCAAACCAAGAAAGAATCTTTTTTGAAAATTATTGGTATAATAACTGATTGCTATCTGAAAGAGATATGAAAAGGGTCCTTTACCTTACTTGCATTTCTATATTAATTTCATCTTCGGTATGGAGTCAGACTTATTCATATCAGGTCGGAGAAAAAATCGACTATTCAGTTCAGTATGGATTTATTACCGGAGGAACCGCATTGCTGGAACTAAGAAGTGATACTTTTAATGGAAAAGAAGTCTGGCATTCAAAGATTATTGGAAAAACAACTGGGGTGGCTGATGCAATTTTCAAGGTATTGGATGTGTACGAAAGTTTCGTCGACCCGGCTACAGAGCTACCGGTTAAATCAATAAGAAACATTCGTGAAGGCAGATACAGGAAATATAATGTTGTTTTATTTGACCATAAGACAAGGGCTGATTCAGCAATTCTGACAAGTGATCTTACCGGGATTCATATTACACAAAATCCAATATATGATATCCTTTCCTGTTTCTACTATTTCAGGAACCATATTCTTCCGTATGAGAACAAATTAATAGTTGGAGGGTTAACAATTATTCCAACCTGGTTTACGGATCAGCTATATCCAATAAGGCTTAGATATATTGGTACAGATGAGGTAAAAACAAAACTAGGGAAAATCAAATGCTACAAATTTAATCCTGTAACAGAGACCGGACGATTATTCAAAACCGAAGAGGATGTTTCTTTCTGGTTTTCTGCTGATAAAAATTTTTTACCTGTTAAGATACGATTTGATATCTTTGTAGGAGCATTTTCAATTGAGATTACGAGTTATGAAGGGCTGAAATACCCACTTGAACTTAAAAAGAAATAATAAAAACTAAACTGAGAATTAATTAAACATTTATGGCAAGTACTTCAGATTTTAAGAATGGGATGGTAATTGAGTTCAACAATGACCTCTATACAATTGTGCAATTTCAGCATGTTAAACCAGGTAAAGGACCTGCTTTTGTGCGGACAAAACTTAAGAGCCTTAAAACCGGAAGAGTAATTGACAATACTTTTTCTTCAGGAACAAAAGTCAACCTGGCAAGGGTTGAAAGACGACCGTATCAGTATCTTTATAAAGATGATATGGGCTATTATTTTATGCATCTTGAAACATTTGAACAAATCCACGTTTCGGAATCATTAATCGAGAACCATGAGTTTCTGCTTGAGGGGATGAGTGTTGAGGTTGTTGTACATGCAGACACCGAGACCACCCTTTCAGTCGATATTCCTCAATTTGTTGTGATGGAGGTCACTTATTCTGAACCCGGATTAAGGGGAGATACAGCAACCAATACCCTAAAACAGGTAAAGGTTCAGAATGGAGCAACAATTATGGTCCCGTTGTTTGTAAATACCGGCGATAAAATAAAAATCGACACACGAGATAAGTCTTATGTTGAAAGAGTAAAGGGCTAAAATAAAACATGGAAGACAAAAAGGCCTCGGCTGACAGATTAAAGATCTCTAAATTTAAATTAGATGCATTGCTCGATATTACATTATCAATCAATGCCAATCTGCCTACTGAAGACCTTCTATCAAAATATGAAAACATTCTCAGAAACAACTTAAGCATTGGTAAGATCCTTATTTTCAAACGTTCCGATGCCTGGGAGTGTATTTTAAACGGAGGCTTCCCAAAACATTTTGAAACTATTGATGTCGAGTCTGCTTTATTAGGTATTACTGAGATTTTTTTTGGTGCTGAAGATCTGGGATTCGAAGGTGTAGATATCATAGTCCCTGTTTATAATAACAATGTCCATCTGGCATTTGTATTTATAGGAGATATTGAGGAGGAGGGCGAAGGAATGAGTCCCGTTTTAAAACATCTTAACTTCATTCAGACTATATCAAGCATTATAATTGTTGCAATCGAAAACATTAGGCTATTTAAAGAAAGCCTGCGTCAGGAAGCGTTAAAGAAGGAACTAGAACTTGCTGCCAGAATGCAAAAGATGCTTATTCCCGATAACAGGCAGATGCCAAAAAACCCGAAGTTTATTGTCCATGGGTTTTACTACCCGCACTTTGAAGTCGGAGGTGATTATTATGACTGTATTAAACTTTCGGAAACGAAAACAGGGTTTTGCATTGCCGATGTTTCCGGTAAAGGAATTTCCGCAGCCATTCTGATGTCAAATTTTCAGGCAAATTTAAGAGCTCTTTTTACGCAGGATATAAGCCTTGAAACTCTTATTAAGAAGCTCAATTCAATTGTAATAATTAATGCAGCCGGCGAAAAATTCATTACGCTTTTCGTTGCCAGATACGACCATGTAAGCGGTGTTCTTGAATACTTAAATGCTGCTCATAATCCGCCTGTTCTATATAACACAGTAACCAAAGAAATCCGGCACCTTCAGCCATCCTGCGTTGGGATAGGGATGATTGATGACATGCCGCAACTGGAGGAAACTGAAATAATAATCCGGAATAATTCAAAAATTGTTTGCTACACTGATGGTCTTTCAGAACTAAAAGGGGTTGATGGCAAAGACATTGGGACAAAAGTGATTATCAATCATATCTCAAACACCAGTCCGGTTGAAAAAAACATTAGGGAAATGATACAGGAACTCGGGTTGCCTGATGATAACCCGTCCACATTCGATGATGTATCGATAATAGTTGCTGATTTTATAAAATAACCTTTGCGATTGCTCGTCAGATGCCTGTTTAACCTCTACGAGGTATTCTAAATTCGTGTTGACCTTTTGCTACAATACCATAAGCCCTACGGGCTATGTTAGTAATAGATGTTTAATTCCATGCTGACGTGCACTGAATATATCGATATTCGCCGTAGGCGATAAAGTATTATAGAAAACCTATTCCCAATATATTTTTTACCGCGTAGCGGTTTAACAACTCAGCACACATTCATCTAACCCTTAGCAGGTAATAGTTTTTCTTCCCTTTCTGAACCAGAAGGTATTTATTATTCAGAAGTGAATCAGGGCCAATAACCATATCTGGATTTTCAATCTTTTCCTTATTCAAACTTAAACCACCGCCCTGAACAAGTCTCCGTAATTCTCCTTTTGAGGTAAAGACCTGTGAATGGTCTACGCAAAGATCTGCGATGGTGACTCCGTTTCGCAGAGTTTCCATTTTAACATCAAATACCGGAACACCTTCAAAAACAGACAGAAACGTACTCTCTCCCATCTTTTTGAGGGATTCGGTCGTTCCCTTGCCAAATAATATCTGAGATGCTTCAACAGCGCCCTCAAAATCGCTGCGGGAATGAACCATAACCGTAACCTCCTCTGAAAGCCTTTTCTGCAGAAGCCGTTCATGAGGAGCTTTGCTGTGCGCTGAAATTATCTCTTCAATCTCTTTCTGTTCCAGAATTGTAAATATCTTAATGTATTTTGCAGCATCCTCATCAGATACATTCAGCCAGAATTGGTAAAACTGATAAGGAGTAGTTTTGTCAGGGTCGAGCCATACATTTCCCGATTCTGTTTTACCAAATTTTGTTCCATCCGATTTTGTGATAAGAGGGCAAGTAAGAGAAAAAGCCTCTCCTCCTGCCTTACGTCTTATCAGTTCAGTTCCTGTAACAATATTCCCCCACTGATCGGAACCACCCATCTGTAGTTTGCAGTTATAATTATTATAAAGGTGCAGGAAGTCTGTTCCCTGTACCAACTGATAAGAAAATTCGGTAAATGACATCCCCTCTTTAGCTTCAGAACTAATACGCTTTTTAACAGAGTCTTTCGACATCATATAGTTAACTGTGATATGCTTCCCTATTTCCCGAATAAAGTCTAAAAAAGAATAGTCTTTCATCCAGTCGTAATTATTTACCATCAGAGCCTTATTCCTCTTGTCTGACTGAAAATCAAGAAATTTTGAGAGTTGTTTCTTTATACCCTCCTGATTTTTCCTTAGCAATGTCTCATCAAGCAGGTTCCGCTCCTCCGATTTTCCCGATGGATCACCAATCATTCCTGTTGCACCACCAACGAGAGCAATTGGGGTATGTCCGGCCCTCTGGAAATGCATAAGTAACATAACCTGTACCATATGACCAATGTGTAGAGAGTCAGCAGTCGGATCGAATCCTATATAACCGCTTGTCTTCTCCTTATTAAGCAATTCTTCTGTCCCTGGCATAATATCATGAATCATGCCTCTCCATTTCAATTCTTCAACAAAATTCATATTAGTGATTTTTCAAGGTAACAAATATAGTGAACAGGTTCAGATTGTGATAGTTTCAGGCTTCTTTTTAAAACGGTCGAAACTTTGGCCAAAACCACCCTCTCCAATTATTGGAAACATAACCGGTGCAATATCCGAGATTGGATTAAAGAAGATTGATTCTTCGATTCTGTCTTTTGGAAGGAAAGGTTTGTGCGAGTCTATTGCCTTCATAACTACAAAAAACACACTCATTATAAGTACCGATTTTAAAAGTCCAAAAATTATTCCCAGCAGTCTGTTTACAAAGCCAAGAGAAACTGCATTAACAATCTTATCTGCAATTATTCCAATAAAATGAATAATCACAACAATAATCATGAATGTTATTATGAAAGCAATAATCCCTACATATTTTCCGGTCATGTCGAAATAATCGTAAAGTTTAGCAGCAGTGAAGCTTGAGAATTTAATAGCACCCCATATACCAAGAATCAAAGCAGCGAGTGAAGCAATCTCTTTTACCAATCCATTAATAAAACCCATTACCATCGATAATATCAGAACTGCTACAATAGCTGCATCTATCCAATTCATATTACACTGATTTAAAGATTTCAAAGATACGCATTTTTCAGAATGTAACTAAGGGACACACGATGCAGGAGGCATTACACACGGGTTCTTTCTTTCTTGCGTCGTGAGTCGTGAGTCGTTTGTCTTTCCCTTATACCAATAGATTTGGAATGATAAAAAAAAGATATACTTTTGCGACTAAATCCGGCCCTATAGTTCAATGGATAGAATGGAGGTTTCCTAAACCTTAGATTCAGGTTCGATTCCTGGTGGGGCTACATTAAAGACCCCTTATGTGATTGTACATAAGGGGTTTATCATTTTTTGTATCCCAGAATTGTATCCATATTTGTATCCCAAATTTATTTATTCCTTTGGTCAATGTTTAATTAATGAAATCAATTGTATAGCAATTTTTAAGTTCTCTGAAGAATCTATCTTTCTGGCATTTCGAATACTTGAAGTTGAAACTGGTAAAAACTATTTATTAAACCCCCACCCAATTAAGTCGGTTCTTCTCTCCAAACGACTTTCAATTGAATCTTGCAATTCAGGAAAGAAATCGATGCCTGTTAGGCTTAGAACCTCACTCTCGATTGTATGTGGGTTCTATTTTACTCGTGCCTTCCATAATGTTATTGCTGTGGCACAAATTTTATTATTGTTAGTTTTTATGGTATGGGCAAATGAATTGTCACTAATATTCCGCTCAGTAAAAAACGTAATTTCGTCACCATATTGAGCTTCTGCAATAAAACGTCCGTCTATAGAGTGTAAATAATTGACTTAAGTTGCTATCTATAAAAACTTTTCATTTATAGTAAAAACGAATATAAAGAGGATCACTTTCATCAAAAATCCATCAACTGTTACTGCATGAATGCGTTTTGGCAACATACTGGATATCTGACTAAATGTAGTCTCGATTCTTTTTCTGGAATCAGAGATCAAAAAGTTCTGCCATGGTTCATGAGGCAGTTTGGTGTTACTTTTTCTGGCAATCATCAAATTTATATCTGCTGACTCACTGCATACTTGCTCATTGTAGTAATCAGTATATGCGCTATCATCGTACACAATGCTATTGTCCGGCAGATTAAAGAACATGTTTTTCATTCCATCAATATCGTGATAACAACCAGGAAGCATAGCAAATTCAACTGGAATTCCATCCACGGTTGTAATTACCTGAACTGTAAATCCATAGAAGTATTTTCTCATAGAAGCTTTATAGCCCCTGTATTGATCTCCTTTAATGAGCTTGGATCGACAGATACGAATGTTTTCACATGTAGCTACAGGAAAACTGTCAATAATATATTCGGACGAGATGTTTAATCTTTTTATTATGTCAGCAGTATTTAAAAACAGATCCACAATTAGCTCGAAGATTGAGTGTATTCGCCTGTTAAAGCGGCTCTTACTGAGCATTCCGGGAAGAAGATTGGTACACTTAACAAAATTAATGGCATGATCGATATTACCATGAAAATACTTCGCCGCAATCAGAGCAACTGCAATCAATTCAGAATCAGAAGAATTACGGTTAACAGGTTCTTTATGACCAATTTCTATCATGATATCATCAATAAAAACGTAAATTGCAATAAATTTTTCTATCATATCCTTCAGGTTATATGGTTTGGCGACTTAAACCTGGAGGATTTTTTTAATTATACCTAATTTATATGTATTTGAATATCAACATATTAACAATACCTATCAACATATTTAATTGATTTACAATATTTTATAATTTTTTACTACAAACTATTACTAGCAACTTAAGTTAATTAACCATAATTTAAAATTACATTGCGCCAGTAAACAATAAAACCGAAAATCGAAGATAAAAATGTGAACTTAGCAAGAAAATAGTTAATGGGTTTAAATTAAACACATTACAAATCTACCCGATATTTTAGTAAAGGCATCCGACACTTATAATTAATTTTTAGTAAATGGGAAAAGGTAACAAATCTGAAAAAGAAAACCTAAGCAAAAATGCAGAAGAGATATTGAACATGGAGTCGTCAAAAATAACTTCTGAACATTCTGAAGAAACGCTGAAACTTACTTACGAACTAAGAGAATCGCAGTCAGAACTAAAACTGAAGAATAAAGAACTCATTCTGGCATTATCCAATGCAGAGGATGCTTCCAAACTATTTGATTTTACACCAGCGGGTAATTTTACAATTTCCAATGAAGGAGAAATTATTAAGTTAAACATTTGCGGTTCGCAAATGCTTGGAAGAAACCGCTCGCTTTTAAAAACCAGCAGGTTTGGTTTTTTTGTTTCTGACGATACAAAACCAATCTTTAACCTCTTTATCAAGAAAGTATTTAACAACACAGTAAAAGAATCATGCGAAGTGACCCTGTCAATTGATGACAACTTACCAATGTATGTTCACCTTCTCGGCATCGCTTCCAGAAATGGAGAACAATGCTTTGTAAGTATGACTGATATAACCGAGCGCAAACAATTAGAAATGGAACTTGTTTATCAAAACGAAGAGAAAGCAAAACGAGTGACAGAGTTGGTTATTGCTAATAAAGAGAAAGATAAACGAGTAGCAGAGTTGGTCATTGCTAACGAAGAAAAAGCAAAACGAGTGGCAGAGTTACGCATTGCAAATATAGAGAAAGCTAAACGGGTAAAGGAGTTGGTTATTGCTGACGAAGAGAAAGCTAAACGGGTAGCAGAGTTGGTCATTGCTGACGAAGAGAAAGCTAAACAGGCAGCAGAATTGGTCATTGCTAACAAAGAGAAAGAAAAACGTGCATCAGAGTTAATCATTGCAAACAAAGAACTCGCTTTTCAAAACAAAGAAAAGGAAAAACGTGCATCAGAGTTAATCATTGCTAATAAAGAACTCGCATACCAAAACAAAGAGAAA
>DATCHE010000019.1:0-41527 GCA_036508535.1 Bacteroidales bacterium
GAGGCGTCTTTTATTTTATCAACTGATCCGAAGTTTTTAAGTAATATCTCTTTTGTTTTTGGTCCAATTCCATTTATCTGATCGAGATCAGATTTTATCATTTCTGTAGAACGTTTATCACGATGGAAATTAATTCCGAAACGGTGAGCTTCATTTCTTAAATGTTGAATAATTTTCAGGCTGATTGAGTTTTTGTCGAGATATAGAGGAACGCTGTCGCCGGGGAAATAAATTTCTTCAAGCTTCTTGGCAATTCCTATCACAGTTACTTTTTCTCTTAAACCGAGCTTATCTATACTTTTCATTGCCGAAGAAAGCTGACCCTTCCCGCCGTCAACAATTACAAGTTGAGGAAGGCCCTGCTCCTCCTCTATCATTCTCTTGTAGCGTCTGAAAATAACTTCTTCCATTGAGGCAAAATCATCAGGTCCCGTTACCGATTTAATATTGAAATGGCGATACTCTTTTTTACTTGGACGAGCTCCGCGAAAAACTACACATGCTGCAACCGGGTTAGATCCCATGATATTTGAGTTATCAAAGCATTCTATATGCGATGGAATGTCTGGCATATGAAGATCATTTTTCAGTTTCTCAAGGTTCTTGCCTGTACGAATCTGGGGGGAATGTTCCAATTTCTTTTTCTTCTGTTCAAGTTTATAATAGATGGCATTACGCTCAGCAAGTTCAAGCAGTTTTTGTTTTTCACCCGCCTTTGGAATAGTATATGTTACCTTATCTATCAGTATATCAGGTTTAAACGGTAATATTATTTCACGAGAATCGCTAAATAGTCTTTGTCGGATCTCTGTAATCGCGAAGGCAAGTATGGATTCTTTTTCTTCATCAATTCTGATTTTGAGTTCTACTGTAAGCGCCTGAATTATAGCTCCCTGAACAACTTTTAAGTAATTTACATATGCATTGTCAGAATCCTGTGCAAAGCCAAATACATCCACGTTTCTTATTGTGTTACTTACTATAGTCGACCGACTCCTGAAACCGGATAAAATCTCAATTTTTTCTTTAATTAACTGTGCATCCTCGAAGCGAAGCTCCGTTGAAAATTTTGCCATCAGTTTCCTAAGGTGATCGATCACAACCGTGCTGTTCCCTTTTAGAATTTCTTTAATCTGCAAAATGCTTTCGCTGTAATCGTTTTCAGTCTGAAGTCCAATACATGGCGCTTTGCAATTTCCGATATGATACTCGAGACAGGCTTTGAATTTACCTGCTTTAATATTTTGTTGCGTAAGGTTTAATGTACATGTACGTAATTTATACACTTGTCTGATAAGGGTAATTAAAGTTTTAACCATTAATCCGGAAGTATATGGTCCGAAATAAACCGAGCCGTCTCTGACAGGGTTTCTGGTACTGAAAACTTTTGGATAAGGTTCTTTTTTAATGCAGATCCAGGGATAAGTTTTATCATCCTTCAGAAGTATATTATACCTGGGTTGATGCTTTTTAATAAGGTTGTTCTCAAGTAAAAGAGCATCTGATTCAAATTCTACAACAATATGACGTATATCGCATGTTTTACGCAGAAGTACAGTCGTTTTTCCAGACTGATTTTTAGAAAAGTATGATGTAACTCTTTTCTTTAGGTTCTTAGCCTTACCTACATAAAGCACAATGCCTTCTGAATCTATAAACTGGTAAATTCCAGGCTTATCGGGAAGTAATGAAAGAATAGATTTAAAGTTGACTTCCTGAGGCATTTGATGATAAGAATTAGAGTACAAAGATAGTGAAAGGCATTAAGAGGTGGGGCTGTCACATCTAATATTTACCCCCCTTTAATTCCCCCTAAAGGGGGAAAACTCGTCTGTTCTATTGATTATCAGATAGATATGCAGGTCTGTCGCCCCCTTGGGGAAGATGCCGCGGAGCGGCAGAGGGGGTATTACTCGGGATTAGAACCCCCTTTAATTCCCCCCAAAAGGGGGAAAAATCGTCTGGCCTATTGATTATCAAAATATTATGCGGGGTATCGCCCCCTGGGGGAGATGCCGCGGAGCGGCAGACGGGGTTTGTTTCAGGATTAGAACCCCCCTTTAATTCCCCCCAGAAGGTGGAAAAAATCCTCTGTAATATAGAAATTATCTTAGTCAACAAACAGCGGAACAAGCTCAAATTTCTTCACATCAAACAATCCTCTATCTCCTATTTTCAGATCGGGGATTACCAGTAATGCCATAAAAGAAAGAGTCATAAACGGGGCTGCCATTGTACATCCAAATGATTTAACCATTTCATTAAGTTTCTCATAGTCGTGAGCAACTTCATCACATGAGCGGGTTGTCATTATTCCCGCTATGTTTAACTGAATTGATTCTGTCTTTCCTCCGGAAGAAACGGCAAGTCCGCCTTTCATTCTGACAATCTCATTCACTGCGTCCATAATATCTATATCGTTTGTTCCTACGGAAATAATATTATGACTATCGTGTGCAACTGAACTTGCAAAGGCACCGTTTTTCAAACCAAATCCTTTAATAAAACCTATTGCCGGAGCATTATTATTATACCTGTCTTTAACAATAATTTTTAATATGTCTTTCCCAATATCTGACTCAACATTATCGCTTATTCCGGAAAAATACTGTAATTGTTTTGTAAGAAGCTCTCCTTCGAACGCTTCTATAACTCTGATATTTCTTTGCTTGTTTACTACTTTAATGTCGCGCTCCAAAATAGAATTACAATTGAAATTATTAATGGGATTATCAGGTAGATACGAAAATTCTACTTTACCGTTTCCGAACACTCTTTTTCCATCAATCCAGGTTTCTGATACATTCATGTTATTCAGATCATCAACCAGAATAAAATCTGCATTGTCTCCGATTCGTAACAATCCTGCGTCAAGACCGTAGTGGTTGACCGGGTTAATTGTAGCACTCCGAATAACATCGAAGGTATCAAAACCTTCAGAAATAAGCTTCCCGATTATTTTATTTATATGTCTTACTTGTAACATTTCCGGATGAAGGTCATCGCTGCATAGCATGACTTTCCGCGGGTGCAAATTAAACAGCTCCTTAAGAGACTCCAGGTTTCGTGCTGCGCTTCCTTCCCGTATCAGGATGTTCATTCCAAGCGAAATTTTCTCAAGAGCCTCCTCAATTGAACTACACTCATGATCCGTTGAAATTCCCGCTGCAACATACTTCTTCAGCGATTCTCCGGTTAATCCCGGGGCATGTCCATCTATTGGTTTATTGAGCTTTCTGGCAATATCAATTTTTGCAATAACTTCAGGATCTTCAGAAATTACACCCGGGAAATTCATCATTTCCGACAAGTACTTTATTTGAGTTCGTTCAAATAGTCTTTTTACGGCATTTTTATCTAGCGTGGCACCGCTTGTTTCAAAGCTTGTTGCAGGAACGCAAGAGGGTACGCCAAACCAGAATTTCATTGGTACTTTCTCCGCATCTCTTATCATGAAAAGGACGCCCTCTTCACCAATTACATTAGCTATTTCATGAGGATCCGAAACGACTCCGGTTGTACCGTGTTTTACCGCTGCTTTAGCAAAAGCTCCCGGTGTTATCATTGAACTTTCGATATGAATATGTGCATCAATGAGACCGGGAAGAATAAAGGAATCGGGAGTTAGATTAACTTTTTCTATATCAGAAATCTTTCCATCTTTTATAATTATTCTGGCCGGAAAAATTTCTCTGTTATGAATATCGACCAAATTACCAATGATTTTCATAAATAATATTTTTATTCTTTAATAAATTGTTCCACGTGGAACAATTCACCTTCCAATATACATTAACAGTATATTTATGTCTGAAGGAGAAACACCACTTATTCTTCCTGCCTGACCAATATTGGCAGGTTTAATTCTTTTAAGCTTTTGCCTTCCTTCGGTAGAAATAGAAACCAGTTCACTATAATCAATATCTCCCGGGATTTTTAAATTTTCCAGTCTTTTAATTTTATCAGCTACCATTTTCTCTCTCAGAATATACCCTTCATACTTAATTCTAATCTCAGCCGATTCAGCAATTTCTTTAAATCTTACAGACCTTACAGCATTCAGGTCTAAACCTCCTTTTACAAATTTCAATAAAGTTCCAATATCAACCTGTGGTCGCGAAGCTATTGTGATGGCTTTAACTTTCTGTTTTATATCATTTGTCCCTTCTTTCTCAAGAAATGAATTAATCTCTTCCGGACTCACACTGGTTTCTTTGAGAAAATCAATAATCTCTTTAACAAGAAATTCCTTCTCCTCAAGCCTATTTATTCTACCAATATCTGCAGTTCCTATCTCAAAAGCTTTTCTGGTTAGTCTTTCATCTGCATTATCCTGCCTTAAAAGAATTCGGAACTCAGCTCTTGAAGTAAACATCCTGTATGGTTCATCCACACCTTTTGTAACAAGATCGTCAATAAGTACTCCTATATATGACTCTTCCCTTCCTAATATAAACGCCTCTTTTTCTTTTATTTTCAACACTGCGTTAATTCCCGCCATTAATCCTTGTGCTGCCGCTTCTTCATATCCCGTTGTTCCGTTAATTTGTCCTGCAAAATATAGATTAGCTATCTTCTTTGTTTCAAGTGTCTGCTTTAATTGTGTAGGCTGAAAAAAATCGTATTCTATCGCATATCCAGGCCTGAATATCTCAACTGACTCTAACCCATTAACTTTTCTGAGAGCTTTAAGCTGCACTTCCATCGGCAGACTACTTGAAAAACCATTAATATAATATTCAATCGTTTCTGCTCCTTCCGGTTCAATAAAAAGCTGGTGTGCGTTTTTATCTTTAAAAGTAACAATTTTATCTTCCACACTTGGACAATACCGTGGGCCCCTTCCTTTAATTCTTCCGGTGAAAAGCGGACTGAATTCCAGTCCTTTTCTTAGTTCCTCATGAACTTCTTCGTTTGTATGAGTGATGTAACAACTTTTCTGTTCCTTAATTTCCGCTTCGTCATCCAGGTAAGAAAAAGTACGTCCTTCTTCATCTCCTTTCTGTTCTGTCATTGTTGAAAAATCAATAGATCTTCCATCTACCCGTGCGCTTGTTCCGGTTTTCATTCTCCCAACAGAAAAACCAATTTTCTCTAACTGCTCACTTAGTCCCGTTGAAGATTGCTCTCCTGCTCTTCCACCAGTGACATTATTAAAGCCTATGTGCATTAAACCGTTCAAAAATGTACCATTAGTAAGAATAACAGCATCTGCATTAAATCTTGTTCCAAAATCAGTTTCCACACCTACAACGCGTTCTCCATCCAATAGTAATAATGTGGCTTTCTCCTGCCAGATAAAGAGGTTATCAGTATGTTCCAAAACCTTTCTCCATTCTACAGTAAATCTCTGTCTGTCGCACTGAGCCCTGGGACTCCACATAGCCGGTCCTTTGGATCTGTTAAGCATCCTGAATTGTATCATACTTCTGTCAGTTACAATGCCACTCATCCCTCCCAGAGCATCAATTTCTCTAACAATCTGACCTTTGGCAATTCCTCCCATTGCCGGATTGCACGACATTTGAGCCAGCTTGGTCATGTCCATTGTAATAAGCAATGTCTTTGCTCCCATTACAGCAGCAGCATGTGCAGCCTCACAACCAGCATGCCCTCCTCCCACAACAATTACCTTATACTTAAAATCCATTTTCCTATTCTTCCATTAAAGCCAGCCAAAAATTTTCCATCTCCCCCATTTGTTTTTTTTGCTCAACGCTTTTATCATCATAACCTACCAGATGCAATACACCATGAATAACTACCCTTAAAACCTCATTATTTAAACTAACATTATAGTTTACTGCGTTTTCAAGAACAGTTTCGATGCTGATGTAAATCTCACCATTAATTACATTTCCCTCATTATAATTAAATGTAATAACATCGGTATTAAAATCATGTTCCAGGAACGTGACATTAATTTCTCTCAATTGCTTATCGCGTGTAATGATAACATTAAGGTCACCTGAAGTTTTGTTCTCTTTCGCGATGACCTTTCCTATGATTCGGACTACTTTTCTCCAGCCTTTAAGTCTGAAATCCGTATCGTCGTAAAATATTCTTACACTCAAGATAAAATATTTTTAAAGCTCATTGTCACAGAATTTCCCTTTTTACTATACTTAATCTTATCTGCCAGATGTGACATTAGAAACACCCCTCTCCCATTTATTGTCTCGATATTTTCAGGCTTTGTAGGATCCGGAATCTTTTCAGGCATGAAGCCAGGTCCTTCATCAGTTACTTTAATTTTAAGTTCTATCGCATTGAAAGATATTTCGATATCGACAATTTTTTCAGGATTTAACCTATTTCCATGTAAAATTGCGTTATTCACCGCTTCCAGTGTTGAAACTAAAATCTTTCCATAACTCTCCTGAGAAACTCCTAATTCGCTTGTAGTTTCATCAATTGCTTTTTCAACAATCCGGATGTTAATTGTCTTGGATTCAATTCTAATTCTTTTATACATGTATGCTTATATGAAATCCTTTATACTGAAAAACAAACCAATTGTTACAAAAATCAAACTATTTTTTTGTAATCCAAGCTTCAGGGTCCACAAAATCATTCTCTAAAGTAATCATAAACTTAAGGATACAATTAAAACTTTCTTTTGGATCTGAATAGACTTCACCAATTTCCTGTTTCGTACTAATTTTATCTCCACGATTAACCCTTACATTAACGAGATTTGTATATACTGAAAAATATTTTCCATGCTTAATAATCACAGTCATATTAGCTCCAGGAATTGGAGAAACCTTAACAACCTCTCCCTGAAAAACGCATCTGACAACCGCTTTTCCGGAACATGTTATCTCTACTCCGATATTCTTTTCTTCAACATACTTTAATATGGCATTTTTATAAGTACCATAATGGCTTGTAATAATTCCCTTTTCAACCGGCCATGGCAGACGCCCTTTGTTTTCTACGAAATTTTCACCAATTAATTTCTGTTCAGGTGTATTTTCTACTCTGATCGCTTTCTTCCTTTCTTCTTCAATAACTTTTGCAATTTCACTTTCAATTTTTTTCGCAATTCTTTTCTTCTCCTCCAGATCTTTTCTTAGTTGCTTCTCTTTGTTGCTTAATGTTTTAACCATCTTTTGTTTCTTTTGTTGTTCAGTTTGCAAAAGATTTTTCTGTTGCTCCTCTCTCGATTTTAAATCTGAAACTTTACTTAAATCATTTTGTAATCTTTCTTTAGTTGATTCAATCTGGCTTTTCAGTTCAAGAATAATTTCAGATTCTCTTCTTCTGAATTTAGTGACCTGCTGAAGATATTTTAGTCGTTTATATCCCTGATTAAAATCTTTAGCCGACAAAATATAGACTAATTCAGGGTTGCTTTTTTGAGTTCTGTAAGAATTAATAACGGCTCTTGCGTAATCATTTTTTAAAACAACCAAATCTCGTTCCATCATTTCAATCGCAACAGTATTGAGGTCTATCCGATCGTTAAGCAGACTAACTTCTTCTCTCATTCCCACTATAACAGATTCTCTAAGAGAAAGTTTTTTACCAATAATTTTTATGGCATTCATACTTTCACTTTTCTCTTTGGCTGTTGTCTTGAGCAAATTATCCACATAAGCAATCTCCTCAAGAGTCTTACTTCTCTTATCCTCCAACTCCCTCTTTGTCTGTGCTTTCAGAAAAGAAAAGAAAATAAAATAAAGTAAAAATGTAGATAATAAATACTTCATGGAAGCTGCAAAATTTCGTATTGTTTCCCGGGAATAAAGTCGATTTTCCCATTCCAGGGTGATTCTAGATTTTTAATCCTGATTTTGATTTTTATCTTTCTTTGCAGATCATTCATTTGTATCAATCCAGGCATAAATCCCGTACTATACTTAAAATAATCGCTATATAATATGGCTATTCCAGCTCTATTCAAGTCATTAATAATTAAGGTTTCCTTAAGTTTTCCTTTCGTGCAATCAATAACATATTTAAGCTTTGTTCCCTGCAAATGTGCATCTATATCCATACGACCATCTATACAATTTGTTATAATATTGTCCTGAGCTGTATCCAATATAAAATCTCCCAAAATTACAGGTATCTCAGAAAATGAAATGCCATATTTTAATTTCATTTTATTCGTTGAACCATAATACATCCTTTTGTTTATTCTGTCATTAACAAGAACCGTATCCCTGTTTAAAAATATTCTTACTCCTTCAATTCCCGTCCTGCTTTTTATACTTATCAGGTATTTATCCGGACTCTCAAACTTTAAACTTCCCAGTAATTTTTCCGATCCCGATTCAGTAATTACCTCTAGTTCTGCTTTCTGAATATAAAAACTGTTTGCTGTAATATTTTGTTTTTCAATGCTTTCTATTAATCTACCATCGTTTAGGCCATTCGATAATCTATAATCGCTTCCTATGTTGTTTTTAAATACCGAACACCCTGCAGTTAATAATATTAATAACCATATAAAATTTACTTTTTGCAATTTTCAATCTCTTTAATTAAGTTGGTTTTTGTAGAATCAAGTTTTAAAGCAATATTCCAGTTTTCAATAGCAGCCTGACATTTTCTTTGTTTTTTCAAGATAAAACCATAATGCTCATGCCAAACAGGATCTTGTTTTTCCCCACTATGTAAAATTGTTTCCATTACTCTAGCCGCCTCCTTTAGTTTTCCTCTCTTATATAATACCCAGGCATAGGTATCTAAATATGTAGTATTAGTGCTCTCTATTTTAACAACTTTCTTAGCCATCTCCTCAGCTTCGTTAAGTTTCATATCTTGTTCAGCGAGGTAGTATGCATAATTATTTAAAACAGTAAGGTCTCCATTATCAACTTTTATGGCTTCCTCAAAGGTTTCAAATGCTTTAGCGAAGTCCTTCATTCTGTAATAAACATCAGCCCTCATTGTAAGAACTTGCATTTTATAATCTTTATTATCTCCTGCCAGTATTTCAGCCTTTCTTATTTCCTCGAGAGCAATTGGAAATTTTTCCTTCTCAATTGCACCATTTGCATATAATATTTTTGCCAGGAAAGATCTGTTAAATCTTGTAGCACATTCTTCTCCTTTAACAAATAATTGATCATAGTCCTTAAGCTGCAAATACAATAAAAGTAATTTTTCCCATGCATAATAATCATCTGGTTTTTTCTCAATAATCTCATTCAGTCTGGAGACTGCTCCGGATAGATCATTCTGCTTAACAAGTAGTTCCGGCCTGAGAATCAGTATAATATCATCATCTTTATAATTTGATTCTAAAACCATAATGGCAAGAACTAAACTATTTGCTTTCTCCTTAATAAGATCCGGCAAATCTAATAAACGGACTATCAAAGAAATTTTATCTTCTTTCCCAATTTGATTATTTAATATAATCGTATTCAACAGCAGGAATAATTCATCATACGATTTTTCATTTATCAGAAAATCGCAAAATGACATTTGTACCTGGGGGTTGTCAGGATCTCTCTCAATAAGCTGAATATAGACATCGAGGGCTTTTTCATTTTCTCCTTTACCCACATAGATCTCAGCAAGAAGCCCTTTGTAAAGCAATTCTTCAGGGAATTCCTTAATCAGTAAATCAGCTTTAACAAGTGCGCCATCAAAATCTCCTGAAGACATCAGGTTTTTTATAGAAGATAATGTTGAAGACTCATTAATTCCGTATTTCTTATCAAATGCATCAAAAAGTGTTTTTGCTTTCTCATAATTTTTATTTTCTGAATAGAGGTTACCAAGAGTTAACTGCAGGTCTTCTTTGTCAGGGAAAAATTCAACAGCCTTCTCATAATAGATAATTGCACTATCCAGATTTTTCTCTTTATAATAGATGTCGGCCAGTGTCATAAGGTACCAAATATTTTTCTGGTCTATATTAACGGCATTCAGGACAAACTTTTTACCATTATTCGTATCTCCGTTTGCCATTACGATCTGAGCCATTTGGTAATAAGCTGCATCGCTTACAGGGTTCAGCTTAATACACTGCTCAAGATATGCAAGTGCATCTCCTCCGTTTCCCATCAGCTTTTGCTTTATTGCTTCCACATAGACATAATTAAATGTGGCCAGATCATAGCTTTTGCCCGTCTTTCGGCTTAATGTTGCCGGCACCAGTTTCTTTCCGCATGAAGCAGCTGAAATTATGACCAGGGCACCTAAAATTAAAAAATAATAAATTCTCTTCATCTCTATATTTTTCCAGTATGGCCAAATCCCCCTTCGCCTCTATCGGTTTCTATAAGATTGTCGACATTAATCCACACTGCTTTTTCATGTTTCGTAATTACCATCTGGCAAATCCTTTCACCGTTACTTATAACAAAATCTTCCTCTGACATATTTATAAGAATAATACAAACTTCTCCCCTATAATCAGAATCTATTGTTCCCGGTGAATTAAGAATAGTTATTCCATTCTTAATAGCTAATCCGCTTCTTGGTCTAATTTGCGCTTCATAACCAACAGGAATCTCGAGAAATAAACCTGTTGGAACTAAAATCCTTGCCATCGGTTTAAGAACAATGTCTTTCTCTAAATTCGCTCTTACGTCCATACCGGCAGAAGCATCAGTAGAATAAGCCGGCAAGCCATGTTTTGATTTGTTTATGACTCTTATTTTCATGTTATCTTGCTAAAACTGACGACAAATATACTTGTAATGCTGCAATCCTCACTTTCAAAAAATAGTTTTGCTAAAAATAACTTAATTTGAAATCTAATATTTATGCGTATCATTCAAAGTTAAATATCTTTGCAGTCAGATTTGCAGAACGTTATTAACCAAATTACAATTTTCATGAACATCTCTTTAAAGAAATCATTAGTACTTCCGGTTCTTCTATTTGTTATGTCATGTAATGCCCCGGGAGGTAACGAGAATTCTGTTATTGTTATCAATACTACACTTGGGGATATTAAAATAAAATTATATGATGGTACTCCGATTCATCGCGACAATATAATTAAGCTCATAAATTCAGGCTTTTATGACGGGGTCTCGTTTCACAGAGTAATTAAAGATTTTATGATACAGACCGGAGATCCGGAAACGAAGTCAGGCAAAAAAGTAAATCTTCCTGATTCTATGAAAACTTATACAATACCCTCAGAATTTAACAATCAGTATTTTCACAAAAAAGGAGCCGTTGCAGCAGCACGGCAGGGTAATGAAACAAATCCTGAAATGCGGTCCTCCGGAACCCAGTTCTATATAGTTCAGGGTGTAAAATTTAATGATTCTGACCTAAATACTGCCGAACTTCGAATTAACAGTAATATCAAGCAAGGCCTGTTCAATAAATTAATTAAAGAAACCGCTGACAGTGTTCGATTATCCGGAAATACAATACCCGATGGCCAGATACAGGAAATTGCATCAGTAAAGATGTTCGAATATCTTACCACACATCCAGATTACAAGATTAGTGAAGATCAAAGGACTGTTTATAAGAGTATTGGTGGTACTCCCAGACTGGATGGTGCCTATACCGTTTTTGGTGAAGTAATTGAAGGGCTGGATGTTGTTGACAAAATTGCTGCGGTAACTACAGACTCGGGTGACAAGCCTGTTACAGACGTAAAAATTCTTAAAATAAAAATTGAAAAATAATAATTCAGTTCTATTCTAAAAACTACATATTAATGCTTCAAAAAATAAGCGATCTATTAAATGAGATCTCAATATTGTCAATAAAAAATCCTGAGGAGCTTGAATCCTTCCGGTTAAAATACCTGAGTAAAAAGGGCATAATATCTGATCTTTTCGAGGATTTCAGGAATGTATCTGTTACAGATAAAAGAGAGGTTGGTCAAAAGCTTAACCTATTAAAGCAGAGCGTACTCGAAAAATACAATTCACTAAAAACCGAGCTCCTGACAACTGAAGATACTTCTTCGGCAATGGATTTGACGCGGCCCTCTTTTCCATTTTCCATTGGTTCCCGACATCCTATTTCTATTGTAAGAAACGAGATAATTGATATTTTTACCCGTCTCGGATTTATAGTTTCGGAGGGACCAGAAATTGAAGATGATGATCATGTTTTCACAAAGTTAAACTTTGCACCCGAACATCCGGCACGCGATATGCAGGATACATTTTACATTTCCAGAATCTCTTCAGAGGACTCCAGTCCGGAGGATATTTTACTGCGAACTCACACATCCTCGGTACAAGTAAGGGTAATGCAGAATCAAAAACCACCAATCCGTACAATATCTCCGGGCAGAGTATTCCGCAATGAAGCTATTTCGGCCAGAGCTCATTGTATTTTCCATCAGGTTGAGGGCTTGTATATAGATGAAAATGTGTCGTTTGCTGATTTAAAACAAACATTACTGTTTTTTGCAAGGGAGATGTTCGGAAAAGAAACTGAAATAAGGCTACGACCCTCTTATTTCCCTTTCACAGAACCCTCTGCAGAAATGGATGTGAGCTGCAAAATATGCGGAGGAAAAGGTTGTAATGTATGCAAATACACCGGGTGGCTTGAAATATTAGGCTGTGGAATGGTTCATCCCAATGTACTTGAATCGTGCAACATTGACAGTCGTAAATATACAGGATTCGCCTTTGGTATGGGTATTGAACGGCTTACAATGCTTAAGTATCAGGTTAACGACTTACGTCTTTATTTCGAAAATGATCTTAGATTTCTTGATCAGTTTAAAACAGCTTTTTAATTAATTTCAATAATATTTTTAAAGTAATCTCTCTAAGTACAACTATATAATAAAGAACAGGAAATGAAACAACAGGATATTCAGGTTCCGCTTTGTGATAAATGTTCCCTGGAATCGGGCTCAATTTTCAAATATCTTACAGCTGATGAAGTTGATATGCTCAATTTTGTAAAGGATTTTCGGCAATATAAACGTGGATCTCTTCTATATCAGGAGGGTAACCGCATAAGTGGTTTCTTTTGTATTAACAACGGAATTATAAAAGTGTTTAAAACCGGGTTTGACGGAAAAGAACAGATAATCCGCTTTGCAAAGAAAGGGGATATTATAGCTTACCGAAGCGTTCTAAGTAATGAATTAGCTTGTACATCAGCTAAGGTTATTGAAGATTGCCAGGTTTGCTTTATTCCTTCTGAAATACTGATATCTTTTATTAAGACCAATTCTGCTTATGCGCTGGAACTGCTGAAGCTTGCATGTCATGAGCTGGGAGAGGCCAATTCCTTTATTACTGATATTGCCCAGAAAACTGTACGCGAACGTCTTGCCGAAGTACTTCTTTTTCTTGTAGATGATTTTGGTCTCGACAAAGAACAGTTCCTTAATATATCTCTTACACGAGAAGAGCTTGCGAATCTTGTAGGAACGGCTACCGAATCGGTTATCAGGTTGTTATCTGAATTCAAATCGGATAAACTTGTTGAGTTAAGCGGCAGAAAAATTAAAATTACTGACAGAAGCGGTCTTGAGAAGATCAGTAATGTGTTTAATTAAAATAAAGTTCCTGGCATATTGTGTCCGAACTGTTTTCCCAGGTGTTTATAAGCATGTTCGGTAGCTTCGCGGCCTCTGGGTGTTCTTTTAAGAAATCCCTCTTTGATAAGAAATGGCTCATAAACTTCCTCGATTGTACCACTTTCTTCTCCAACAGCTGTAGATATGGTAGTTAATCCTACAGGTCCGCCGCCGAATTTATCAATTATGGCAGAAAGAATCCTGTTATCCATTTCATCCAGTCCGTGCTGGTCGATATTTAGGGCTTTGAGTCCATATCGGGTAATTTCAATATCAATTTCTCCTGAACCTTTCACCTGAGCAAAATCTCTCACTCTTCTGAGCAGAGCATTTGCAATTCTTGGAGTTCCCCTGCTTCTTCTGGCAATTTCGACAGCTGCCTCTTCATCAATTTTCACATTTAGAATTCCAGCAGATCTCTTAACAATACCCGTCAATATTTCATGATCATAATATTCCAGATGGAACTTAATCCCAAATCTTGCTCTCAAAGGACTTGTAAGAAGACCTGAACGAGTCGTTGCGCCGATAAGAGTAAAACTATTAAGAGTTAACTGAACAGATCTGGCACTAGGCCCCTTATCGATCATTATATCAATCTGGAAATCTTCCATTGCAGAATAGAGATATTCTTCCACAACAGGGCTCAACCGGTGAATTTCATCGATAAAGAGAACATCGCCCTCCTGAAGATTGGTGAGTAAGCCGGCCAGATCGCCGGGTTTATCCAGAACCGGACCTGATGTAACACGGAGATTGACATGCAACTCGTTGGCGATAATTGTTGCCAGAGTCGTTTTGCCTAGCCCCGGAGGACCGTGTAATAAGACATGATCGAGTGATTCTCCTCTCTGTTTTGCTGCAGTTACAAAAACAACAAGATTTTCAATTACCTGTTTTTGTCCTTTAAAATCATTGAAGCTCAGGGGCCGAAGCTGCTTTTCAAATTCTTTATCTGTAGCCGAAATAATATCTTTTCTGATGTTGATATTTTCTTCCATAAAGCAAAGTTACTATTTAATAAGTTTCGTATCGCTTTCTGGAAGTTTAATCCGGACTCCGTTAATACTAAATTCAGCATCATTTTTATATGCGATAACAAGATATGGAATTCCAGCCTCGTTAAATTTCTTCCATGATTTCTCTCTGATACCCGCCTGATAGTATTGTTCTTCTTTAATATTACCGTTTTCGAAATATAGAATCTGTTTCCCGTCGGGATTACCCTGTACAAAATTTCCTTTAAATTTCAATGTTCCATCAGGGTAGTACGATTTCCACATTCCGTCTTTTAACCCGATGATATATTTTCCTTCCTCAGTACTATTGCCCGACCTAAATTTCCACTCTCCATTCTTCTCTCCATCGGAGTAGCTGCCCTGAGCAATAATTTCACCGGCAGAAGAATATTCAGTGCTCAATCCATCGCGCACTCCCTGAAAATATTCCTCCTCTCTGAGCATTGCGCCATTGTCGTAATACCACTTCCACTGGCCATCTGGGCGGCCATTATTATAAGAACCTGTCTGCTCAACCTTTTCACTTGTGTTGTAAAACTTCCATAAACCAGATCTTCTACTATCTGTATATTGACCTTCTGCCTGAACTTTTCCGTTTGACAAAAGGTCTTTCCATTTTCCATTAAACTTTCCTGCATCATCAACAATTCCTTCAGATAACATTATTCCGTTATCGTTATAAATGAATGAATTAGTAACCTTCCCGTCTTTTCCATATTCCCTGTGAATCCCTACAGGAATTTTATTGCGGTAGGGTCCGCTATAGATTATCTTTCCCTCCTGATCAGTTTTATTTACAATTTCGATATCGGGTTCATCTTCAACTCTTGATTTGACAATCGATCCGTTTTCATATAACATTGTAAGAACCAGTATTCCGCGATTATCATATTCTTTATAATAACCATGTATCAGGTCGTCCTTATATGATTTTTCAGATTTTATTGTTCCTGAAGGATAGAATTCTTTCCAGTCACCCTGTTTTAATCCTTTATTGTCGGTACGATTAATTCTCTCTCTGCTAACAAGATAATCATTATTATACTCGAGAAGTGTTATTACATTTCCATCCTGGTCAAATTCCTTTGATAAACCCTCCTTTTTCCCACTGTTGTACTTTATTGTCTGTTGTATTTTTCCACCCGGAAAGTAAAGAAATGCAGTACCTTCTTTTTTGTCGCCGGCAAAAAGTTCTTTTGACCAGATGTAAACTCCGGTTGACGGGGCCTTTTTGTATTTATAATACCATCCGTTTTTTTTCCCGTAGAGGTAGTTGATTTTCTCAGTAGTATCGCCAGCCTGGTCAAAGAAGACCCATATACTATCAAGCAGAGAATTGGTTCTTTTACCTTCAGATTTTTTTATTCCGGTAACATAATAACTCTTCCATAATCCTTCAGGCATTCCGTTCTTTATTAACCCTTCACCCGAAACAGCTCCATTTGGATATTTAAAAATCTGATACCCATCCTTCAGGGCAATGTTTTCCTGAGCAGAACCAATTTGAAAGATAAACAATGCTATAATGAAAACAATTAATCTTTGCATACTTAAAGACCTAATTTATCAGATATTTCAATCATCCTTTTTATTGGTTTCTGTGCTTTAGCCAGTATATTAATATCAACTAAAATCTCTGGTTTTTCGTCTCTTAAACAATTATAGATTTTTTCAATCGTTACAAGCTTCATAAAACTGCATTCACTGCAACCACATGTTGAGTCAATGCCAGGTGCAGGGATGTACTTTTTACCTGGGTTTAACTTTTTCATTTGATGGATAATACCTGCTTCAGTTGCCACAATGTAACAATTTGCAGTGTCTGTTTTTGTAAAATGAAGCAATTCTGAAGTAGAACCAATGAAATCTGCAACCATTCTTACCGGAAGCTCACATTCAGGATGAACAATAATTTTAGCGTCCGGGTTTTCCTTTTTCAACCTCAGAATAGCTTCCAGCGAAAATTCTTCATGAACGTGACATGTTCCATTCCATATAACCATGTCGCGACCTGTTTTATTAAGAACATAGTTTCCCAGGTTCCTGTCGGGGGCAAATAATATTTTTTCATAAGGAGGAAGTGATTCTACAATCTGTACTGCATTTGATGACGTGCAAATTATATCCGATAATGCTTTAATTTCAGCTGTTGTATTAACATAAGAAATTATTGTTCTTCCGGGATTTTCCTTAATAAACTTTTCGAAATCAACTGCTTTGCACGAGTCAGCAAGGGAACAACCGGCATTAACATCAGGCAGCAGAACTTTTTTATCAGGCGCCAATATTTTAGCCGTTTCTGCCATGAATTTAACACCTGCAAAAAGAATTATATCAGCATTGTTAGCGGCAGCTTTTTGGGAAAGAGCAAGACTATCGCCAATAAAATCAGCAATATCCTGAATATCACCAGTTTGATAATAATGTGCAAGAATGATTGCATTTTTTTCAGCTTTCATTCTCTTAATTTCTGAAATATAATATTCTACAGTCTTCTGTTTCATTATAACTTTAAAGATACTTAAGTAATCATATAAACATAATCAATATTGTCCGTCAGACGTTATATCCTTCAGTTTTCCGATTTCTTATTAACAACATAATATTCTTATAAGATTATATAAAATTTATTTATAATAGTAATGATATACTGTTAATACTGTTAATATAAAAATCAGATTTCTGTTGTTATTCTCGTCATTAAATCTGTACTAACATCTTTTCAACACTTCAAAAAACATACCGTTTTTGAGAATCAGCATTTTAGTAAACTAATTAACAGATGTTGATAACAGATTATTAATACAGATAATTGAGCAAAAGTAAAGTTTTTAAGGTTTATTTAAGGTTGATATTTAGACTTTCTTTACTTAAAACTTTATATGCGGTGTTATCAACTTACCTGCTACCAATTAAAATGTTGAAAAGAGATGAGTTTATAGATTTTACTTATATTTTGTTTACAGGTTATTAACATGCTATTTTGATTATGTTCTTTCCGGAAAACAAACCGTGCTATATTTTGTTAGTAGTATATATGAGTAAATTTATAATAAAAGAATATTTTTCTTTTAATAGATCAATTATATTAATTTGCGATCAGTTTTAAAATAATTATTTAAAAGGTAATAATTTGAAAAAGAAAAAGATAGCAATTGCATCTGATCATGCGGGGTATTTTCTAAAAGAAAAAATATTGAATTATCTTATTAGTGAAAAGCATGATGTTAAAGATTTTGGTAGTTCGTCTGCAGAAGCAGTAGATTATGCTGATTTTGGGCATCCTCTTGCAAATGCTGTTTCAGGTGGTGAATATGAACTTGGAATATCTATTTGTGGAACAGGCAATGGAATTAATATGGTAGTTAATAAACATCCCGGAATCAGAGGTGCGTTATGCTGGAACGAGGAAATAAGTCGGTTAGCCAGAGCACATAATGATGCAAATATTTGTGCTTTACCTGCCAGATTTATTTCAGAATCTGAAGCATATCTTATAGTTAAAACATTCATAGAAACTTCATTCGACGGTGGAAGGCACCAGAGAAGAATTGATAAGATTTCCTTAAAAATTTATTAATATGCTTTCAAGCTCATGCAGGTATGGTATAAGATCAGTCATTTATTTAGCAAGTCAGCCACTTTCGAATGGAAAAACAGGTATTAAGCAAATAAGTAAGGACCTTGGTCTTCCTCAACCGTTTCTTGCAAAAATTCTTCAGCAGTTAGCAAAACAAAAAATTCTTAGTTCATCGAAAGGGCCTCATGGAGGGTTCAGTCTGTTAAAAGACCCCCGGAAGATCAGTTTGCTCGATATTGTAAAAACTATTGACGGAGATGATATTTTTACAAATTGTGTAATGCATAAAGGCTCATGCGAATCGAGTGGGGAGAATAAAAAAACCTGTCCGCTTCATGAAGATTATGAAAAAACCAGAAAAGATCTGATTAAATTATTCAGCAAAAAGACGATTTATGAACTAGTTAAAAGGGCAAACAATACCGATCTTATATCTATCTGATCTGATCTTTAATCAATGGCTTAATTTTCAACCATATTAAAATTGAAACAAGGATCCCAACTGAATTAAAAACAACATCGAAAAAACTACAGGTACGGCTGGTAGTAATAGTTGATTGTAAAATTTCCATTAAGATGCCATATGAAAGAGGAATAAGAGCTATAAAAAACAGTCTTGCGGTACTTATTAATGATTTTCTGTTTTCAAAAATAATAACAGACATCAGTCCAAAATACATTCCGAAGTGCACAATTTTATCGGGATAAGGGATGTTAAAGGTGGGGATTTCATTGAATGTGTCGGAACTTGCCAGGCTAAGGTACAAGATGATAAGAGCTACAATGATTGAGAATATATTTTTCTTTAGCATTTTTAATGTTTGTCACAAAAGTAACCGGATTTATTCATAAACTTTGTAAATATTTGTGAAAAACTTTACAACAATAACATTCGAAATTCATTGATTTTGACTTCGTCGAGTTTCGCTTCGGTTCTTCGTTTACTCCGATCTAAATAGGGAGCCAGGTAAAAAAGAATAAATTTAAGACATGGCAGGGATATATGTTCATATACCGTTTTGCAAAAAACTCTGTTTTTATTGCGATTTCTATCACCTGATTTCAACTGAGGATAACACTGCGTTTATAGATGCTCTTCTTCTGGAAGCATCATTGAGACAAGATTATCTGGAGAACGAAACGGTTTCAACAATATATTTTGGCGGAGGCACTCCTTCTGCTTTTTCAATAAAAGAGCTGGGCACTATCCTTAATGAAATAAAAAAGCTTTTCAGAGTAGAAGAAAATTGCGAAATAACTATAGAATTAAATCCCGATGACATAAACTCTGTTTATCTGGAGGGTCTTAGGGAACTAAATTTTAACCGGGTAAGTTTAGGAATTCAATCGTGGCGCGATTCAGATCTCAAAATGCTTAACCGGCGTCACGATTCAGCCCATGCGGCTCAGGCATTAAAAGAAACTTTTGATGCGGGGTTCGAAAATGTATCAATAGACCTTATTTATGGAATTCCGGGTATGAGTGCAGAGGAATGGGCTTTAAATCTCGATCAGGCCTTTTCGTATGATATTAAACACTTGTCGGCATATCATCTTACTCTTGAACCCGGAACAGTATTCGGGAAGATGCTCGAGAAAGGGCTTATTGCCGAAATTGATGAAGATGAGAGCAATATGTTATTTAACATACTTATTGAAAAAGCAGAATCGGCGGGTTTTATTCAATATGAGATTTCAAATTTCGGCAAACCAGGCTATTTCTCTGTTCATAATTCAAATTACTGGAAACAGGTAAATTATCTTGGACTGGGTCCTTCGGCACACTCTTTTAACGGATATTCTCGTCAGTGGAATGTGCGCGATGTTAAAGGATATATAAAATTGATCAATACCGGGAAATCATTTTTTGAGAAAGAAGAACTTGACACAAAAGCCAGGTTTAATGAATACATAATGACCTCTCTCAGAACAATGTGGGGCATTGATCTTGAGTATATTGAGGAGACCTTTGAAAAAGAGGGCTATGATTATGTTGTTAACACGGCAGGTAAATTCAAAGATTATGGTATGATGATACAGAACAAAAACAGTCTCGTTCTGACAAACCAGGGGAAGATGATATCAGACAATATTATTTCTGAATTTATGATGGTGGTTAACAGCTGATTACTTTTTCGAAAGCATAAAATTTGTACGTCCGATTATGTTGTCTTCCAGGTAAAGCTCTACACTATAGTTTCCAATAATGAAATCGCCCGTATTATCAAGAAAGATGCACATTTCAACATCCTGATTTATATAATCCACGCTTCTGCTTGCTGAGTATATTATTTTGTTTTTATTATAAGTAAAAAGATTGTCAGGGCTGCTGGTTATTACAAGCGAGTCGGGTCTTATCACCCTCATAAAAACCTCTTTCGGACCGGCTTGTGCCAGTGGGTTCTCACGAAGAGTGAAGCATATTCTGAGCTTATCGAGAAGATTTATTCTTGTTGTTTCCTTTCTTTTTTTATTCAACGAAACAGCCACTATATCTTTAGCCTGAATTACGGAAGCGATCTCAACCTTTGAACTCAATTCCTCTCTAACCTTTGACAGCTCGGTATTTTTGCTTGTTACCTGAGAAATTTGCTGGTGGATTTCGGAATTTTCGGCAACAAGTACTTTATTTCTTGAATTTAGCGAATCGATCTGAACAATATAGCTCTTCATTATTTCCCTCATTGTCGTGATTTCACCTTTATATCTTTTTATTAGCTGAGTGTTTGAAGCATTAACTGACAACAACTGCACAATCCTCGTTTTTTCCTTTAGCATAACCGAATTGAGGCTGTCATTATTAGTTTTTAAGGTGTCGTAAGCGACTACCATAAGTCTCAGTTCATTTGCCAGAGAGTCTTTTTCCTGGGTAAGGGTAGTTTCCATATCAACCATTTTGGTTTTTTGATCGAAATACATAACAATCAGAAAAATCAGGGCTCCTGCCAGAATAATAGAAATTGCTATCATCCCGATAGGAACGCTTTTTTTTGTTGACTGTTGTGACGGGCTATTATTAGTTGTGTCGCTCATATTTTTAATTGTCTTTAAAAGAATTCGTCCGCAAAATTAATAATATCCTGATAATAATAATTGTATCCGATTCAAAGATTAAATTTACAGAACAAAAGAGACAGTATTAATGTTTAATATCTGAACTATGAAATACATTGGTGCACATGTAAGCGCTTCGGGGGGAGTTGATAATGCCCCTTTAAATGCAAACGCAATAGGAGCGAGGGCATTTGCTCTTTTTACAAAAAATCAACGGCAATGGTTTTCCAATCCGCTTACACTTGCAACTATAAAACTATTCAGGGATAATTGTGAGAAGTATAACTATAAACCTTTTCAGATACTTCCTCACGACAGCTACCTCATTAATATAGGCCATCCTGAAGCCGTGGCACTGGAAAAGTCGAGAGCGGCATTTCTCGATGAAATGCAGCGATGTGAACAATTGGGCCTTGACCGACTCAATTTTCACCCGGGAAGTCACCTGAAGGTGATAAGTGAAGAAGAATGTCTTACCCGTATAGCAGAATCGATAAATATTGTCCTCGACAAGACAAAAGGTGTAACGGCAGTTATTGAGAACACTGCGGGGCAGGGATCAAATGTCGGGTATAAGTTCGAACAGATCAGATTCATAATCGACATGGTTAATGATAAATCGCGTGTTGGTGTTTGTATTGATACGTGTCATGCTTTTACTTCGGGTTATGATGTTAAGACACCCGATGGTTTTAAAAAGACATTTGATAAATTCAGCGAAATTATTGGTTTCCAATATCTTAAAGGAATGCATTTGAATGATTCAAAAAAAGAACTTGGAACAAGAGTTGACAGACACGATAATATAGGAAAGGGGTTTCTGGGGGAAGAAGTGTTCCGTATGGTTGTAAATGATCCGCGTTTCGATAATATGCCTCTTATTCTGGAGACCCCCGAGGAATCATTATGGGAGGAAGAAATTAAAAAGCTGTATCAGATGATTGTTTATAGGCAGACAAACATTAAAGAGAGTTAAGTAATTATTGATTTAACATCAATATGTTTGAGCTTTGCTTTAGTAGCCCTATAACCAATAGAAAATAGCTCTTCGGCTTTTTCAGGATCGAGGATTCCGTAAGTACCTAATTTCAATGGAGCAATAAAAAGATCAAATCTTTTTGCTTTTTCTGTGATTTCTTTTGACATGCTAAGCATGAAAGTTCTTTCAGCAATGCTAATCAGACCGCTTATTTTTTCCATGTAACCCACAGGGTTCACAAACGAACCAATAAGAAAATTGCATTTATTTTCAATTGGACGTAAAGGGAGATTGTCAAGCACCCCACCGTCGACATAGCAAATGCCGTTGATAATAACAGGCTGAAAAAGTACCGGGATGCTCGCGGAAGCAATTATGGGATTGACTAGCTCGCCCTTTGAAAAATATACTGCCTTACCATTATTAAGATCAGTCGCAGTTACATATAAAGGAATTTTCAGTTCTTCAAATGTTTTTGCATGTAAATAGGTTTTCAATATTTTTGTTACTCCGCCAATCTGGAGTAATCCTTCTCTGGGCAAAGTTGGTCGCATAAAGTCAAGCCGGCTGCCGGAGTTCATTATCTTATGGATTTCTTTTGGAGTATTCCCATCAGCATATAATACACCAGCAAGGGCTCCTGCACTTGTTCCGGAAATAACATCAGGAAATATTCCGGCATCATTTAATGCCTGCATAACTCCAAGATGTGCAAATCCACGTGCGCCACCGCCACTTAATACAAGGCCTATTTTATATTTTGTTTTTGACATTTTTATTATTTAGGTCCCTGTTTAGCCGCTCAAAAAATCAACCAGCAATTTAATATTTAGAAACGTAACGATTGCAGTAATAAGCAATAAAACAAAATTCAGGTAGGTACTATTAGCATATTTTCCCATAACCCTTTTTGATGAAGTGAGATATATTTGAATGGCCATAGTGAAAGGAAGCTGGACGCTAAGAAATACCTGCGACAAGATAAGACCTTTGAACGGGTTTCCGATAAAAAAGATAATTATGAGAGCCCCGATCAAAGAGATTAAAACACCAATACGGGAATGGTTATCCTTAATGTCATAGGGCTCTTTATACATTCCTGAAACAATTGAGCCACCGGCCATTCCTGATGTTATTGATGAGGCTACTCCGGCGAAAAGAAGAGCCAGCGCAAATACTATTGAAGCCTTACTTCCCAGCAACGGGACAAGAAGTTTTTCGGCCTGTTGAAGTTCCTCAACCTTTTGTCCGGTTTTAAAAAACGTGGCAGCGGCCAGAATAATCATAGCGCTATTGATTGCCCATCCGATAATCATCGAAAACAAAGTATCGGCAAATTCAAATTTAAGTTGCTTTTTAATCACTTTTTCATCCTGAAGATTCCATTGGCGGCTTTGTATTACTTCTGAATGTAAAAACAGATTGTGTGGCATAACGACTGCACCAAGAACACTCATAAGCAGCAATATAGATCCTTCAGGAATACTGGGCTTTACCCAGGATATTCCTACCGCAACCCAATCTACATCAACAAGAAAGAGTTCATATAAAAAGGATATTCCTATTATTGATACGAAACCAATGATCCACCTCTCAATTTTTTTGTAAGAATTTGTGAATAACATAATTATAACAAAAACAGTTACCAGAACTGCACCAATATTTATAGGGATATCAAAGAGCATGTTTAAGGCTATTGCGCCACCCAGAATTTCAGCCAGCGAGGTTGATACAGAAGCAAGCACTGCAAAAGAGAGAATAGCTTTTGAGATCTTTGGATGAATATATATCGTAGCGGCTTCAGAAAGGCAGAGTCCGGTTACTATACCCAAATGTGCTACGTTATGCTGCAGTACGATAAGCATAATTGTTGACAAAGAAACAATCCATAGAAGGGTGTAGCCAAATTCAGAACCTGTTGCAATATTTGCTGCCCAGTTGCCAGGATCGATAAAGCCAACAGTTACCAACAAACCCGGACCAATATATTTGAAAATATCGAGCGCTCCGTAAGAGGGAGTGTGATCCTTTCTCTTCAGATCTTTTAATAAACCACCAGGACTGAGTAGATTTTTGATATTCAACATACTGAAAATGAACAAATCATATTGAACCTGTAAAACGAACAAGATAAGTATAGCAAAGATAAACAAAGCAACTGAAAATAATCACAGTCAGATCATCACCTGAAAATTGAAGAAAATTAATAAATTTGTGTAGGAGATTCCCGGGAGTCATAAATTAATACAGAAATATATGCAATTCATGCTTATTGGATATGATGGCACCGATGAAGGGGCAATGAAAAGAAGGTTAAAGGTACGTGAAGCACATCTCGAAAATATTGCGGTGCTTAAAAAGTGTGGAGGATGCCTTTTCGGAGGGGCTATTCTCAGCGACGAAGGTAAAATGATAGGATCTGTAATTGTATATGATTTTCCTGACCGGAAGTCGCTGGATGAGAAGCTGAAGGAGGAGGTATATATTTCCGGAGGCGTATGGGAAAAGATAGAAATTAAACCGTTTCGGATAGCTAAGATATAACACATGAGAGCAATTATAACAGGAGCTACCGGATTAGTAGGAAATCTGATATTAAAAGAAGTTCTGAAAGATAACGATTTTTCCGAAGTGAGGATCTTTGTAAGGAAACCTACTGGGATAATCAACCCCAAACTCATAGAAATTGTAAGTCCTCTGATTGAAATTGATTCTTTGAGTAGTGAAATTAAAGGGGACGTGTTGTTTAATGCTTTGGGAACCACAATAAAGAAAGCCGGAAGCCAGGCAGAACAACAAAGGATCGACAGGGATTTGCCGATCAGCTTCGCCAGAATTGCTTCAAAAAACGGTGTTAAAATTATGCTGAATATTTCAAGTGTCGGGGCAAATCTGAAAGGCGGATTCTATCTGAGGACTAAAGCTGAGATGGAAGCCGGAACGGAAAAATTCTTCCCGCAGAATACTTTCCATTTCAGGCCGGGTTTTCTTGTGGGAGAGAGAAAGGAGTTCAGGTTGGCAGAAAAAATTGCTTTTGGTGTTATGAAACTGATGGATCCTGTTTTGAAGGGATCTTCACAAAAGTACCGGGGTATGCCGGCAGACAAGCTCGCAAAAGCAATGATTTATGTAAGTAAAAACCCTTCCGGGAAACCGCCTGTTTTATATTTTCCTGAGATTATGCAGTATGCAGTAAGGTCAATGACTGAACCACCACTAGTCTAAGTAAGTACATTACTGGTCCTTAGAGAAGCGTCTCCGGTTACTTTTTCCCTACTCCAAGATTGATGTAACAGGGAGCTGTCGGGTCGCATGTTATGGTCCCATCCGGTTTATAGATAAGCTCCTGCACATATACAGCCGACCCACGCATATTCATTCTTGCAGGAATACTGCTGAAGTAGAAAAGATATGCATGTCCGTTTGAGATCTCTATATCGGCATGGTTTCCCCTGCTTCCCTCAACCATATTCACTCTCCTTTGAGCCTGCGTGTTGCCTCCGGCTCCCTGTGGTGGAGCAGGAGCGGGGTTGTCAGCCTTTACCGGGATGCCAGCAATCAGGTACTCTTCCTGTTTGGTCCATTTCAGTGCATCGTCGGAGCTGTAAACTGAAAGTCCTTTCCACTCATCTACTATCATAAAGTATTTACCATGCCAGAAAATGACATTCGGGCCCTCGCCCACAGCGCCGAGGTCGACCTTCCCCTTATCGGTCCACTTATACAGGTCGGGGCTTTCGGCATAATAGATTGATTTATTGTCAACCTCGTTATTGTACCACATTCTCCAGGTTCCGTTGGGAAGTTGTATGACGCATGCATCGATAACTTTCTGAACAGCAAGTTTAAGTACCGACTGTGTGGTCCAGCTGATACCATCATTACTTGTGAGGTGAACAATATCGCGAGGATGGTCCCAGGTATCGAAAATACCAGGGACATAAGTCAGATACATGTGGTAAGTGCCTTTATATTCGATTATTTCAGGAGCCCAGTATGTTGGGTTCTCATCGGGGTGATAATCGATATTGCAGTTGCCGATATATTTCCAGGTTGCACCGCCATCGGATGAGGCTGCAATCCCTATTGGTGAGCCGTGAACGGATTCGGTACCTTTCAAACCTGCAACATTTGATCGGCGACTTGTATAATACATATACCACTGTTTGGTGTTGTAATTATAGCAGACCATCGGGTCGGTCGAACCATTATATACCGGGTCGATATAGAGAGGCCTATCAGCCAGATTGTAATTTACACCTTCTCGGATGATAGTCTTTGGTATATCCTGTGCGATGGATATGAACCCCGGAAGAAGTGACATTAAAATCACGGTTAAAAGTTTATTTATTCGCATATTAATATAATTATTGTCGGAAATTATAAAAAAAGTCGGACCCTCTTACCTAAAAGCGGTTATATTATTAAAAATGAAAAGTTTTAATAAATAGAAACTTGAATTAATAACTTTAACATATTGAATTTGGGATTTAATATTTTTGTAAATAGCATCGCTATTTGAGGATAAATTTAGACAACACAAATAAATTTTAAATGAACGCTGAAAGTCAGTCAGGAGAAAAACCAAAGAAAAGTAATTTCCGTTGGGTTATAGTAAGCTTACTTTTTTTTGCAACAGCAATAAATTATGCAGATCGTACAGTACTTTCTATTGCAGGGCCGGCATTGGCCAAGAGTTTAGGGTTGGATTCCGTGTCAATGGGATATATATTTTCGGCATTTGGATGGTCGTATGTCCTTTCACAACTTCCCGGAGGTTGGCTGTTAGACCGTTTTGGATCGAGAAAAGTATATGCAATAAGCCTTTTTGCCTGGTCTTTTTTCACATTTATAACAGGCTTTACAGGTTTTCTGGTTGGGTTTTCGGCGGTTATCGTTCTGTTTGTCTTAAGACTTCTTGTAGGTGTCGGTGAAGCTCCTGCATTTCCTGCAAACAGCAGAATTTCTGTTGCCTGGTTCCCTACTAAAGAAACCGGCACGGCAGCAGCAATATTTAATTCAGCACAATACTTTGCAACAGTGCTCTTTGCTCCATTATTAGGATATATCGTTCATACTTATGGATGGAGGTATTCTTTTCACTTTATGGGTATAGTAGGATTTGTTTTCCTGATTTTCTTTCTAAAGTTTGTCCAGGCCCCCAAAAAATCAAAATACATTAATCAGGCAGAGCTGGACTATATTACAGAAGGAGGAGCAATTGTTGAGATGGATAATTTGGCGAAAGACAAAAAGAATGAGGTTGCAAAATGGAGCTTTCTGCCCCAGCTTTTAAAAAGCCGTATGTTTATAGGCATTTACATTGCTCAATACTGCATAAATGCGATAACATTTTTCTTTATTACATGGTTTCCGGTTTATCTGGTTCAGGAACGCGGAATGTCTATTCTCAAGGCAGGGATAGTTTCTGTTTTGCCTGCAATATTTGGTTTTGCAGGAGGTAACCTGGGAGGAATTTTTTCGGATTCTTTGCTTAAAAAAGGAGTCTCTCTTTCTTATGCAAGAAAATTGCCTGTTGTTGTCGGGATGTTAATATCAATGAGTATGGTTTTATGCAATTATACCAATGTTGAATGGTTAGTAGTTGCCATTATGGCATTATCCTATTTTGGCAAAGGTATTGGAGCTCTTGGATGGGCAGTAAATGCCGATACAGCGCCAAAAGAGATTGCAGGACTTAGTGGTTCTGTGTTTAATACATTTGGGAATCTTTCAAGTATTGTCACCCCAATAGCAATCGGTTACATAATTAAAGCAACAGGGTCATTTAGTATGGCTTTGGTATTCATAAGTGTTCATGCGTTAGTTGCTATTATCAGTTATGTTTTTATTGTTGGGGATATTCATCGTTTCGAACTTGATAAATAATAATATGGAAAAGAAAACAGGATTTGCACCAAAAGGAATAATCCCGGCAGTAATAACCCCGCTCACCAATGATGGGAAGTTTAACGAAAAAGCCATGCGCAAATTGTTAAATTATCTGATTGACGGAGGTGTCCATGGTTTGTTCGTTGTTGGGACAACGGGTGAATTTTATGGACTGACACCCGAAGAAAAGCGCGATATTTTCAAGATTGCAATGGATGAGACTAAAGGAAGGGTCCCTGTTTATGCCGGAACAAACGGTATTACAACCCGCGAGACTGTGATGTTGACCCAAATAGCAGAAGAATGCAAGGTAGATGCAGTTTCTATCCTGACCCCAATGTTTGTTACACCTACTCAGGACCAACTGATTAAGCACTACCAGACAGTTGCAGAAAATACAAGTCTCCCTGTAATAATGTACAATAATCCGCCAAAAACATCAGTGAGCCTTACCCCGGCAACTGTTGCAAAACTGGCAGAAGTCCCTAATATTGTTGGCATTAAGGATTCCTCCGGCGATTTGACAGTGACTGCCGAATATATTCGCTTAACTCAGCACATTAGAGATTTTTCGGTATTAATGGGGCGCGATACACTAATATATGGTGCGCTTTGCTACGGAGCCACCGGCTCAATTGCTTCGTGCGCCAACGTTGCTCCCGGGTTATGCGTAGATATTTATGAAAAGTTCATTGCCGGTGATTTAAAAGGTTCCCTGAAGGCACAGTTCTCCTTAGCCCCGCTCAGGATAGCATTTACTCTCGGTACATTTCCCGCCGTAATTAAGGAATCACTTAACTTATTGGGTATTGAAGCCGGGCCATGCATGGAACCGGCCGGACCAATGACAGGTGATGAAAGGACAAAGCTAAGGAAAGTGCTTGTCGATATGGGATTATTGAAATAAAAAATAGTGTTTGTTGAGGGAAGGGTTAAGTTTTATCATTAGAACAATAGAGAATGTCGGAGAAACCAATAATTGTTAAAACGGCGAAAGCAGATAACGTTGGGATTGTGGCCAATCTTAACGGATTACCAAAGGGGACACTTCTTGATGATGGTACTCTGCTATCTGAAAATGTTCCAATCGGGCATAAAATAGCTTTATGTGATATCAGGGAAGGCGGTACAATTATCAGATACAACCAGATAATCGGCTATGCAAACAAACTGATCATACGTGGTGAATGGGTACGGGAATCAATGGTTTCACTTCCGCAACCACCAGATCTGGATTCAATACCATTAAAGGATAATCCGATGCCTGCCCCGGAACCCCTGGAAGGGTATACATTTACAGGCTTTCGCAATCCTGACGGAAGCGTAGGGACAAAAAATATATTAGGGATTACAATCAGCGTCAATTGTGTAACCGGTTTTGCCAGTCATATTGCCGAACGGATAAAAAAAGAATTACTACAGAAGTATCCCAATGTGGATGATGTTATTCCTTTAAATCATACCTATGGATGTGGAGTGGCTATTAATGCACCCGGGGCAGTTATTCCGATAAGGACAATAAAAAACATTGCCAGGAATCCGAATTTTGGGGGCAATATTCTGATTATTGGACTTGGATGCGAGAAATTGCTACCTGATAAACTTCTTCCGCAGAAAGATCAATCAATGGACAATCAATCGAATTGCCTTTCAAATGTTATGACAATGCAGGATGAGTCGTATAATGGATTTCATGAAATGGCAGAGGGGGTAATGATATTAGCCGAAGAGCACCTGAAAGTACTTAACAAACGGAAAAGAGAAGTTTTTCCCGCCTCGGAGTTAATAGTTGGCATGCAGTGTGGAGGAAGTGATGCCTTTTCGGGAATTACTTCAAATCCTGTAGCGGGATTTGCTGCCGATTTAATTGTTCGGGCAGGGGGAAGCGTTATGTTTTCTGAAGTAACAGAAGTGAGGGATGCTGCTCATTTATTGGTTCCAAGAACTACAAATTCTTCAGTTGGACAAGCCCTTATAAATGAAATGAAATGGTACGATGAATACCTTTTAAAAGGTGAAGCTGACAGGAGTGCCAACCCGACACCCGGAAATAAAGAAGGAGGATTAAGTAATATAGTCGAAAAAGCTCTCGGATCAGTTGCAAAATCAGGAACCAGCCCTATTGTAGATGTACTGGCTCCCGGCGAGAAAATCAGACAAAAAGGATTAACATTTGCGGCAACACCCGCAAGCGATTTTGTATGTGGCACATTACAGATAGCAGCCGGGATGAACATACATGTTTTTATGACCGGCCGGGGAACTCCGTATGGATTATCTATGGTTCCGGTAATTAAAGTAGGATCTAATTCGAAGCTGAGTAACCGTTGGTTCGATTTGATTGATCTTGATGCCGGACAGGTAGCGCTGGGACAAAAAACAATTGAAGAAATGGGGTGGGAGCTTTTCCAGTTGATTTTAGATGTTGCCAGTGGTGAAAAACAAGTTGCCTGTGATAAATTAGGATTACATAACGATTTGGTATTGTTTAACCCGGGGCCCATAACCTGATCCTGAGAAAAAATCCGATCTATGGCTAATCAAAGAAATTTGGTCAGAACACTAGGCTTAAGCTATGTTATCATTTTTGTGGTTGCAAACATTATCGGATCTGGTGTATATAAAAAGATCGCTCCGATGGCTACCGAACTTCACTCTTCGGTGTGGATACTTCTGGCATGGGTTGTTGCAGGGATTATCACCATTTTTGGCGCCTTATGCAACGCTGAAGTAGCCGGATTACTGGCCGATACAGGTGGAGAATTTGTCTACTTAAAAAAAATATACAATCGTTTTTTCGCATTCTTATATGGCTGGTCGTTATTTACAGTCATCCAAACTGCAACAATTTCCTCATTGGCCTGGGTTTTTGCACAATCGTTGAACAATATTATACCTATACCACAGATTTTTCCTTCCCTTCAAAATTTAACCATAGGAGGTGTATTTTATCCTTTCCAGGACTTTGGAATCAAACTAACTGCTATTCTGCTAATTTTACTTTTAACGAACCTTAATATTTCGGGGTTAAAAAGTGGGGTATGGGTCAGCAAAGCCATCCTTGGCCTGGTATTCATCGGGCTTTTTATGATTGTTATCTTCGGGTTGACCAGCAATGTTGTAAAGCCTGTAAATTTCATGCATGTTAGTGATTTAACAAGTGGAGCAGTTACATTCTCCTCTTTTTTCACGGCAATGCTTGCAGCTTTTTGGGCATATCAGGGATGGGTTTCAGTCGGATTCATTGGTGGCGAAGTAAAAGATGCAACACGAAACATCCCGAAAGGAATAGTGATCGGTGTTTTTATAGTGATAATTATTTACCTGCTGGTAAATGTAACATATCTCTCTATTTTGTCTATTCCTCAACTGGAACAGATTCATTCATCAGGCAATCAGATTGCTGCTGTTGAGGCAGTAAGAAGTTTCTGGGGAACAGGAGGAGTGATGTTTATATCTTTGCTGATACTCCTGACTACTTTAGGATGCACCAATGCCAGTATTCTCACAGGCGCCCGTCCCTATTATGCGATGGCCTGCGACCGGCTTTTCTTTCCCGGTATCGGAAAACTGAACAAGACCAATGTTCCCGGTAACTCGCTGTTGTGGCAGGGACTTTGGGCTTCGGTGCTGGTTCTGTCCGGGAGTTTCGACCAGTTGACCGACATGCTAATTTTCGCTGTATTTATATTTTACGGAGCCACAACCCTGGGTGTATTTATTTTGCGCCGCAGGATGCCCGATGCTTACCGTCCTTATAAAGTCTGGGGATATCCGTTTGTCCCGGCAATTTTCATCATCTTTTGTATATGTTTGGTTTTCAATACAATTATTACCAGACCTCGCGAGGCAGCTATAGGGATAACCCTGATTTTATCAGGTATTCCGGTGTTCTATTTACTGCACCTAAAATATTCAAAAAGAAATGATAAAGAAATGAAGAAGGAAAATATCGATAAGTAAGAAGATTCGGGAGCAGAAGTATTTAAATATTAGATGATTTCAAACAATTAAATTATTTTGATGGCTCAATCATATTCATACGAAACCCTTTCTCAGGAGCTGCAAACTTTGCAAAAACAGCTTGTACCTGATAAACGTGTGGCTATTCTCGAAATTGAATTAAAAGATACACTTCAACCCAACATTACCATATCCGGTGTAACCGACCTGCCAGATGCGAAGGCGAAAATCATACAATTTCTGACTGGTAAAAAAGTTTCATTCATTGATTCTATCAGGCTTTTACCCGATGCTTCGGTGGGCGATAAAATATGGGCACTGGCAACGCTGTCGGTATCGAACATACGTGCCTTACCCGATGATTCTTCTGAACTGGTTTCGCAGGCAATGATGGGAACCCCGTTAAAAGTATTGGACTACAACAATAAATGGTACCGGATACAAACACCCGAAAAATACATTGGTTGGATGGATAGAAGCGGATTGCAGCAGTTAACTGCAGTAGAGATGGAAGACTGGAGAAACGCAGATCGGTACTTATATCATAATCTTTCGGGCTATGGTTATGATGTTCCGACTTTAAAAGGCGACATCATAACCGATCTTGTCGTTGGCGACCTTTTCGAAGTTGAATCAGAAGTTAAGGGATTTTTAAAAATTAAGATTCCGGATGGGCGTACAGGATATGTTAAAAAGTCCGGCTGTATTTCATTTGATGACTGGAGCAATTCAGAACCAAATTTTAAGTCTCTCCTGACGGTTGCGAGGCAAATGATGGGATCTCCTTATTTGTGGGGAGGAGCTTCAGGCAAAGCGGTCGATTGTTCAGGTTTTGTAAAGCTTGTTTATTACGCTCAGGGAATCATTCTTGCCCGTGATGCATCGCAGCAAGCCAGGTATGGTGAACCGATTGATTTCAACAACATGAACAACCTGCAACCGGGCGATCTGCTCTTTTTCGGAAGTTCAGCACAACGTATCAGCCATGTGGGCATTTACCAGGAGAAAGGAAATTTCATTCATTCCTCAGGAAGAGTGCACATAAGCAGTATTGATCCAGGTGATCCGAAATACGTAGTTGACCGGAAAACCCAGGCTGCCTGCAGAATCCTGAATTCACTGAATACCGAAGGAATTATAAGAGTGAAAGATCATCCATGGTATAACGATAAACCATAACTAATTAATTTATGGAAACAGACCCCCGCGATTTTCTGCGAACAACCCGATTGGAATCGCGGTTTTTTGGTATTATCGTGCTTTTACTATTCAGTTTCTTAGTGTCGTGCGGTGATAATCAGACCGGTAAGAAAGGATTGGTGTTTTCCGAAAAAACAAAATCGGAAACAAAGGTTGAGACATCAGATGAATATAATCCGGTTAATGTCCTGTTGGTTTTGCCCGGAAATCCAACTCCGGATGAAGGCTTTCGCATTCTTGCAACAGGTGGAAGAAACATCGCAAAAGCGAAGATCATAGTCAGCGGACCGTCGGGTAAATTAGAATCACTGAATAGTAAAACCGGAGAGGAATTACCATTTTGGCGTATAGATGATTTTTCCGGAAGTTCTGCAGGTAAATATAAGGCTATCCTGATTGTGGATAATAATGAGGTCAGTAATCTGGAGTTCGTGATTTCTCCAGAGAAAGTGACTCCCTCTAACAGTGTAGTATGGAAGACTACCCGAGGTTGGGATAGCGGAATGGAGACGATCTATTCTTCCTGGATAAGCGCTTTGTTTCAGGGTTGCGACGAGCAGTCTTCATGGTCAGCTCTGCACGAGGTAACCCGGAATAAGGATCGTAATTTCCTTTACAACTACCTCTCGCTTGGAGAAGATGGCCCTGATGGGAAAAACAGTGTTATTATGGAACCTGACTGTGCAGATAATCCTTTTTTTCTAAGGGCTTATTTTGCATGGAAACTGGGACTCCCGTTTGGGTATCATATATGCGACAGAGGTTATGTAGGACGCAATCCCCAAACAGGTCAATGGATCACCAATGAATCGTCATCTTCAAAAAACAATCCGGTACTGGCATTCAATTCTTTTTTGCGTTCGGTAATGAATGGTGTCCATTCGGGTACGGCGCGAACATCTCTTGATAACGAAAAATCAGACTATTATCCTGTATCACTTGAGCGGGGAGCCCTGCGTCCGGGTGCCATTTATGCTGATCCTTATGGGCACACGCTGATTCTTGTAGGCTGGATACCACAAACCAAAGACCATCCGGGACGGCTTCTCTCAGTAGATGCCCAACCCGATAAAACGATAGCAATCAAACGGTTTTGGAAAGGGAATTTTCTTTTTAACACTACTGAAGTGGTCGGAGAACCCGGATTTAAAGCTTTTCGTCCCATTTCATTTGATAATGCCAAGGCATATCTGATTCCAAACGAAGCACTGAAAGCATCAGCCGGTTTTGCACCTTTTTCGTTACAGCAGCGAAAAATGGCTAGTAATGTTTTCTATCATACGATGGAACGAATAATCAATCCGGAGCCGCTTGAACCTGAGGCGGCATTGATGGACCTGATCCAGGCACTTCATGAGCAATTATTGGTGCGAGTCAAGTCGGTGGCTAACGGAGAAGAATATTTCAAATCGAATCCGGGAACGGTGATTTCTATGCCTTCAAATGCTAATGGCATATTTCTGGCTGGGGGGCAATGGGAAAATTTTTCAACACCGAACCGCGATTTAAGACTTCTTATTGCTATTGATGCAGTGCTTGGGTTCCCTGAAAGAGTTGCCGGTTCACCCGACGACTTTAAAATCTCAATATTTAATTCTCAGGAGAATATTAAGGAAAAGCTTCAATCACTCCTTACTAAAAAGGTTTCAGAACTTACAATAAGTTATAATCGTTCAGATGGTTCATCTCAGGTTCTGACTGTAGCGGAAATCCTTAAAAGAAGAGAAGCCTTTGAGATGGCTTATAATCCTAACGACGGAGTTGAAATTCGCTGGGGGGCACCTGTGAATAGTAACGAGAGGGCAACATGCCGCCGTCAGGCTCCAACAAACCAGCTAAGAACCATGCAATCTGTACGAAAATGGTTTAATAAGAGGTTGCATCCGCCAACTTAAAACCTCCTCGCCAGGAATCCGGACAAAGGGGGCATCCCTGGCCTTTTCGTTTTAATGGTCCGAAGCAACAAGTTAACCTTTGTTAATAACATCAGGCAGAGTTTGAAAATAATTTGAAATGGTTACTTTTAACCGAAGGCCCCAAACTAAAAAAAATAATATGAAAAAGATTAAATTACTGATGCTAATTCTCAGTGTGGTGTTTTGTGCCGGATCTTCTGCCGCAACATCAATTGTCAATCTACGCACCGAGTATCTGGATACCCCGATAGGTATTGACGAAGCCCAGCCCCGCTTTAGCTGGCAAATGTCTTCTGACCTTATAGGTGCCACACAGAATGCCTACCGAATTGTAGTCGCTGCTGATGAAGCGAAGCTCAAATCGGGCGAATATGTTTATGATTCAGGCAAAACCCTTTCAGACCTTTCTCTCGGAGTTGTATACCGTGGCAAAGTCCTGAAGCCCTCTACCCGCTATTTTTGGAAGGTGCAGGTGTGGGACGAAAAGGGAAACATCATTGAATCTGCCCCTTCATGGTTTGAAACGGGCCTTGTGGGCACGGGCTGGACCAGGGCGCAATGGATTGGCTCAACCGAGGTTCTGGTGTCGAAATACCGGACATTTTTCATCGTTGACTTCGATCTCGAAATACCTAAGGGCAGTAACCGCGCAGTTTTTGTGTATAGTCATAAAGATGCCTCCAACTATATCTCGGTGGAGGTCAACCTGAACGGAACCGATAAAGCTCAGTTTATCATCCGCCATGTAGTAGAGGGTGTTGAAAAAGAAGATCTCGTCCAGGACATATCCAATATCATCACTCCGGAGAACAAGAATGCTATCCATCGTGTACACCTTAAGGTCACCACGCCCGGCTACCACCTGATGTCCTTTCTCACACCATCCATCGATGGGGTACTTATCCGAAACACTTCTGCTCCGACTACCGGTCGCGGTGGCGCCGGAAGCATTACCATAAATCCTTATCCCAACGGGGAACGTGTTCACGACTATGCCCGTCTCCACTCCATAGGGTTTAAGCAACCTAAGGGCGAGAAGGCTGTTTTCTCGAATATCCGTCTCAGCGAAGACAACTGGAATACCACACTGTATGTCGATCCTGTTCAAAAGCATGAAGTTACCGGCACTGGCGAAACTGAGGTATGGGAACCCTACGGCCACACTTCGGCCCCTATGCTTCGCAAGAGCGTCAATATCGAAAAGCCTGTTAAGTCGGCCACCTTGTATGTTACGGCCCGCGGTATCTATGAATTTTATATCAACGGTGCCAGAGTTAGCAACGACTACTTTAATCCAGGTTGGACCGACTACCGCTTTCGCATCATGTACAATGCCTACGACATTAAACCGATGTTGAAAACGGGCTCCAACGGGTTCGGTGCCATTTTGGGTACAGGCTGGTACAGCGACCTCAATATTTTTACCGCTAGTTTTGTAGATCAGTACGGGATCCGCCAATCACTGCTGGCAAAAATTCTGATTACATACGAAGACGGCACTTCGCAAATTGTGGTTACCGATCCTTCCTGGAAATGTTACAACTATGGCCCTGTTACCCGCAACGGCTTTCAGTTCGGCGAGGATTACGATGCCCGCAAAGAGACAGATGGCTGGGCCACAGGAGATTTCAACGACGCTTCATGGGTTCCTGCTACCATTTTCGATCGTCCTGCAGCTAATGTGCTCATACAATCTTATGTGGGACTTCCCATCCAAAACAATATCACTCTGACGGCTAAATCGGTAACCGAACCCATTAAAGGAACATACGTGTATGATCTGGGCCAAAATATCGTGGGTATTCCACGTCTCGAGAACATGAAGGGCAAGTCGGGTCAGACGATCAATATCCGGTTCGGCGAGATGACCTACCCCGATATCATCCCGACGGCTCCCGTAGCTCCCTACACTATTTCGATTTACCAAAAGATGAAGGGTCAGGTTTATGTCGAAAACTACCGTGGTGCCATCTCCATCGACAACTATATCATGCGTGGCAAGCCAGAGGGTGAAACCTACCAACCGTTGTTTACCCAACACGGGTTCCGGTATATTTCCATTACGGGCCTCGATGCTCCACTCCCGATAGAGAGGGTGAAGGGAATTGTCCTTGAGTCAATAGGCGTGGCTACGAGCAACTATAACACTTCCAATCAGAACGTTAATCGCTTGTTCCAGAATGTATTATGGGGACAGCGCGGCAATTTCCTCTCGGTCCCTACCGACTGCCCTCAGCGTGACGAGCGGCAGGGATGGACCGGTGATGCGCAAGTATTTGCCCGCGCAGCCACCTACTATAGCCCCTATGTTGGTCAATTCTACGACCGTTGGTTGTACTCCATGCGCGATGACCAGAACTTCGATGGCAGCTATTTCAATTATTATCCCAACATGGGTAGTGTTCCCTATGGTGCATCCAAGGAATCGGGTGCAGGCTCTATGGGTTGGATGGAGGCCGGAATCATCGTTCCGTGGCAGGTGTACCAGCAATTTGGCGACGATGGGATCCTTCGTCAACACTACACTTCGATGTTGAGCTATATGAACTATCTGGAGCTTAAGGCTGTCGATTATATTCAATTGAATGGAGGTGGTCTGGGCGACCATCTTGCCCTCGAGCCTACCAACATTCCGTTGGTGCATACTGCCTATTATGCCTATGATGCCTGGATGATGGAACGCATTGCCAAACGTCTTGGATATAAAGAGGACGAACAGCGCTTTGCCACGTTGTATAAAAATATCAAAAAGGCCTTTAACGAAAAGTACGTTAACAAAGAAGGGGTTACCGTAGCACCCTATGCTCCTTCCAGATTTGGCCCCGCTGCTCCTGTTGCTGCCGGCACAACCCCTCCGGTAGCCGGTGAACTGCGCCCCGTTGACACCCAGACTTCATACATCGTTCCCCTACAGGCCGATCTGTTCAACGATGATGTAAAACAACTGGCGGTGGATAATCTGGTGAAGAATATTGTAGCACACAAAAACACCCTTACGACGGGATTTGTCGGTACTCCTTATCTGAATCTTGTGTTATCCAACAATGGGCGCGATGATGTTGCCTATACCCTGTTCGAGCAAACAGCCTATCCGTCATGGCTCTATCCTGTGACTCAGGGGGCTACCACCATGTGGGAGCGCTGGAACTCCTATACTATCGAAAACGGTTTCGGCCCTGTTGATATGAATTCCTTCAACCACTACGCATACGGCGCCATTGGGGAGTGGATGTTCTCACATTCCCTGGGTATTCAGCGCGACGAAGACATCCCGGGATATAAACATATTATTCTTCAGCCCAAGGTGGGAGGCGAGATGAAGTTCGCCAACGGATACTTTGAATCGCCTTACGGTAAGATTTCGAGCGGTTGGGAGAAGACAACGTCGGGAGGCTATATCTATCGCGTTACCGTTCCTGCCAACACAACCGCATCGCTTTCACTTGTAGCTCCATCGGTGAAGAGTGTTTCGGTATTGAAAGGTAAGGACGGAGTAGAACCGATGAAATTTTCAAATGGGAAAGTGACGTCCAACCTGAAATCGGGCACTTACGAATTCGAGGTCAGGAAGTAGAGCACATATCTACTTTCTTCCTAAGGAAAGCGAGGGGCGCTATTAACGGCTTCGTTGTATATTATTTGCTTAACCGCTTCCCTGTACATACTCAGGCTTTGGGCCTTTTTAATTTTTTTAAGACCTTTTGGTGAGAGGGGAAATGATTGAATAAAGAACTCCCAGAAAGAATACATTTTCATCAGAAGATGTTTTCGTCCCGATAATGCCTCTTCATAGGAAGAGAAGAGGGTATCATGAAAAGAGTTAAATACTTCGTATCTTTTTTCAGGATAGACAGGATTATCCGCTTTAATCATAGCGGGTAAAAAGGGATCAGCAATCAGACCTCTGCCTATCATCCAATGATTGATGGTTGGGAAACGCTCTTTCATTTCCCGAAAGCTCTGAACGGAAGTAATATCACCATTATAAAAAATTTTATGAGAGGTTTGCCCGAGGCACTCTTCAAAGGCTTTAAGATCAACATCTCCCCTGTATAGCTGCTTTCCGATTCGAGGGTGTATTGTTATATTTGCCAGCCGGTATCTCTCCAGCACAGGTAAGACATGAAATATCTCTTGCGAACTTTCGTAGCCCAATCGCATTTTTACCGATACCTGAATATCTGTCTCAGCACATACCCTGGCTAGAATTTCGTCAATCTTCTCAGGCATACTCAGCAAACCTGAACCCATTCCTCTTTTTGCAATCATGGGATATGGACATCCAAGATTCCAGTTCAGCTTAGTATATCCCAGTTTTTGAACAAACTTTGCCACAAACAAAAATTCATCGGCATCTTTGGTAATTATCTGAGGAATAAGATTAAGCGATCTATTATTTGCAGGTAATATATCGCGTTCATTGCCTGGTTTTATCTCCAGTTTTCCATTTACCCGTATATATGGAGCAATATATTGGTCGATCCCTCCAAAAAACTGTTGAAAGGCATTACGAAAGCGAAAATCAGTAAATCCCTGAAGTGGCGATGAATAGATGGTAAGCATAATTTTTTAAGTCAGGGACAAAAATAGTGAAACCGTTCTCAAATCTGTTGTTTTAATTAGTTTGAAAATACTTAGAGGATATTACTTTAATCACTGACAACCTAATAAATAGTTTAGAACCATTTTCCCTGTTTTTGCCAAATTAAATTCTACCTTTAGAGTATATTAATAAAAAGTGCGGAGTCAGCACATATAAACTCTGACAAAAATAAAATGAAAAATAAAATTAATTTATGTCGTCTTATTAGTAAAGACTTAAAAAATATACTAGTAGTGATAAGTGTTTTCCTCATGATTACAACATTTAATAGTTGTAAAAAAAATGACAATCCTGGCGAGAATGATTCAATTAAATATTCTCTGAATGATTTGCTTGGGACATGGCAACGGCATAGTTTGGTTACAAGCAGTTCTAATCAAGGATTTTGGATATATGGATCTATTGTAAATGGTGAGAGTTCACAAACAGCTCATCTAGTACTTCCTAATGGACATAATATGGATACCACTTATATCGGTAATAATATTGTTGCTTCTATTACGTCAGATGGCGTTATTACTACAGCATCTGACCCTCTGGCTCATTCATATTTGAGTGCTGATAAAAATTTAATGGTTGGAACAACAAAACGCGATAATTTATATACGCTTGTATTTGACCAAAAAGTAATATCCGGTACAAGTTATAGTGCAACTGATATGCAAGGAACGTGGCAGACACACTATTTAGTTGGTGGAGGATCATGGAGCGGTTGGGTACATGCAGTTTCTATAATTGACAATACTGGAAGTTCCATATCAAACACTATTGTAAAAAGCGATGGTAATTCAGGTGTCTCATCTGGTGGAACAATTTCTGTTTCTTCAAGTGGTGTTATCACTGTCAATGGCGTTACTTCTTACAACGGCTTTTTGAGTGCCGATAAGAATTTAATGGTTACAAACATGACAGATGGTGGTGGCGGTGGCGGTCTTTCAATTGCACAAAAGGTGGTTGCAGGAACAACATATAGCACAGCTGATTTGAAAGGTTCATGGCAATTGCATGACATATTGGTGGGCTCAGAAAATTGGACAGAACACGGCATCATGACTATTGATGCAAGCGGAAATGGTACATTTTCAAATATGATTAAAGATAACGGGGTAACCTTTAATAATCCCGGCACCGTAATATTGTCAGTTTCTACAGGTGGAGTAATTACATTTGGTAGAGACTACCATGGCTTTATGAGTGCGGATAAAAAATTAATAATTGGCACTCAAGGAGATGATGCAGGCCATGCATACAGTCTTGTGGTTCTTCAGAAAATGCCATGAGCCAATGCGTTTGTAAAAGTACCCGAAAATGATTCAACAATAAAATTGGCTGCATATAAAACGCCGATGTCATGGTTTTTGCAACTAAACGAATACAAATTACCATTGATGAGATTAGATAAGTTAGTTGAACTTCCTTCAAAATTTACTGTACGTACCTCTGTACGTTGACGCTATAAGACATTATCTCCTATTGTCTGGTATTCTGCTATTAATTCAGTATCAGAAGAGCTCTCAGACTCTACGTATTCTTTACTTACAAGATTAACAGACAGTCGTGGTTTATATTCAAAAAGAAGTTCCTATGCTGGAGAACCTCCTGGAATATTACAGGAAGTTAGACGATGCAAAAGAAGGAGGGGGCGAAACGGACAAAAGTTGCAACCAGTTTACCAAACACTTATTATCTAATCTATTTAGGCAAGTCAATTGAATATTCATTAAATCAATAGGTTAGAAATAGTTTTCACCATATCAGGCGATTCTAATTGTATACTAAACATGCATTTAAGAAAAAGGAACGACCCGGAGCTGGCTCATAAAACCTGTCAGCAGTAG
>DATCHE010000020.1:0-4496 GCA_036508535.1 Bacteroidales bacterium
GTTGTATTATTCTTTACACCAAGAGCTACGGGAGGGGAAGGTGCATAGGCACTCAAAAAATCATCTCTGGTCAGAAACCCAGTTAAGGGAAGGGAATTTACATTAAGTGCTGGTCCAAAACTTAGTTCAGGGATAACAAACTGATGCTGATAATTTGCAGCCAGATTAAGCTGAGGCAGTCCAATTGCTATTGTTTCCCAAACCTGCTTATTGGCAATTTCAACATCTATTTTTGCAGATTGGATTGAACGGTTATTCTGAAGAGCATAGGTCTGCGCTTCAGAAATAGATAGCTTTATCTCTTTATTATCCTGGCTAAATCCCCTGGTAAATAATCCCAGAATAACAAACATTAAACAACATTTACGAATCAAATACATATTTCAAATTATTTAATTTTAGTTTCTAATTCTTTTAATTTTTTTTCTAAAACAATTATTCCTTTTTTGGTTGCAATACCACGAATATGGTAAGTTAAAATTTCAATAAAAAGCTTGATAGAGGTAAACTCCTCGTTGGTGAAAAGCTCATTTAAATGATTGTTTTCTGATCTCGACATGTAGAGTTTTGCAATTATCTCAACATCCATGTCTTCCCGATATAACCCTTCCTCTTTACCTTTCTTCAGGTTCTGAAGGACATATTTATACATACCTTCCCTCCTGGCTTTAACAGTTTTCTGATAGTGGTGGGGGTAATACTTCTTCAGATCATATTCGGTTGTGGGATTCTGATCTTTCATCATTCTATTCATGAAAAATGAGATCTCAAAAAGTTCTTCTATGGCATTAAATCCTATTTTAAAACATTTATAGATTTCCTCAAACCTCAGTTCAATTTCATTTTCAATAAATTTCCCGACAAGATCATCTTTATCTGTAACATATTGATAAAGCGTTTTCTTAGAAATGCTCAGCTCCCTGGCAACATCATCCATGGTTATACTTTTTATACCATATTTCATGTATAACTCACGAACCTTCAACAGAATATTTTTTAATTCATTATTCACGCGGCAAAAGTAATATCAATAAACTTAGGAAACAAATTTTATATAAAATGTTTCCAAAGTTTTTATTAAATTATTGTTACTGAAATTACAGCCTGGAAAAGCAAGTATATTGAAGGCTATAGGTGAGGAATATTTAAAGTATGAGGGTTAAATATTAACCGGGAATTTTTGGTTGAATTTCAAATTGTTTCCTAATCAGCTTCAGCAGCAAATCCTTATTTATGGGTTTACTGATATAATCATTGCAACCTGCATCAATTGCCGTTTCCTTATCGCCCATAAGAGCAAAGGCTGTCTGAGCAATAATGATTACACTTTTGTTAAATTGACGAATTTGTCTGGTAGCTTCATATCCATCCATAAAAGGTAATTGAATGTCCATAAGAACCAGATCAACATCAGGAGTATTCCTGCAGGTCTCAACAGCATCCTGTCCATTCTTTACAGTAAGTATTTCTTTACAGATTGACCTTACAGCTCTGGATATGATTATTTCAGACGTCTGGTCATCTTCAACAATTAGAATTTTCAGATTAGGGATTTGATTCACTTTAAGAGATTCTTAACCAACATTTTAAATAGTATAATTCACCATTTATTCAAAAGTGAACGAAAGAGCAAAGTACAATTACACTGGGAAGGCGAAGATATTAAAAAATATTTAGTAAACGTTTTTATAAAAGCAAAAAAAGAATTACTAATTCAACCAGGCATCTTTCGTATTGATTAAGTAGTAATTAAGTAGTAATTTTGTTTGAAAAAGTGCAGATTGGCTATATTAAATATCTGATTCTGTTTTTATCTGTTTCAGCAGGTATAAATGTCTACTCCCAATTACCTTTAAACGGTCTGACGAAAGCCGGCGATACAGGAGAGCCTGTTCCATTTGCATTTATTTTAGATCTGAATACTAAAAAAGTTGTCACTTCCAGCTTATCCGGCTTGTTCCGCGTTAGCCCGGAATCATTCCCAACCGTACTTCAGGTGAGTTCGATAGGTTATAATAATACTCAAATAACTGTAAATAAATTAGATACTTTCATCGTTGTTTTGCTCGAACCGGCAAATATAAATCTGAATGAAGTAAATGTATATGCCAGCAGGACCGGTGTACAGGCATCTAGCCTCGAATCTCTTAAAACTTCTGAAAGTTATAACCTTGCCGGAACCACCAAAGATATATTCCGATCTGTCCAGATGCTTCCAGGTGTAAGTTCAAACAATGCTGCCAGTGCCCGTTATAATGTTCGCGGAGGAACCTATGATGAAAACCTGATGTTAATAAACGGTATCGAGGTTGAAGAACCTTATCATATTAAAGTTTTTCCTTTAGCCAGCGTAGGTATTTTCAATATCGATCTGACTCAAAGCATAGATTTTTCTGCAGGAGGGTTCAGTGCCGAATATGGAAACGCACTGAGTTCAGTACTGAATGTCGGATATAGAAAGGCCAATAATGATTCAATAACCGGACGAATAAACCTGGGAATGATTGATTTGGGATTGGTAGCAGAAATACCTTTAGGAAAAAAATCATCGTTGTTATTTGGTGCGAGACGAAGCTTTCTGGATCCGATTGTGAAAATCGTACGACCGGATGAAAAGATATCAATCCGCTACTATGATATCCAGATAAAGTTCGATTATGATATCAGTAATCGAAACAAGATCTCGCTGCTGGCAATTTATTCTAAAGATAAAGATAAGTTTGGTCCTGAAATAAACCGGTCAGTATCGACAAGGAATGGAACGTTCATGAATAATCCCATAATAATTACAAAAACAGTGAGTAATAATTATTTACTCGATGCCGGATATAATGATCTTATTCTTGCATTATCGGGCCGTCATATTCTTTCCGGGAAATTTATTATTAATTCTGAGTTTTCGTATTATCATGAAAAAGAAAATAATCCCCAAACGAATAATGATACTACTATTCTTATATATTCAAGACCGGAACTTTTTAACAATATCTATTACTTCCGAAGTGATGTCCGCAATTATGATATAACAAATTACGAGATTAAACTTTCAGGGAAAATAAGGTTCAATCAGAATAACAATAGCAAAACCGCAATATACGTCAGACGATCGGAATTCGATTACAACAGGTCTATTCTGACATCTAATGAGTATTTTAATAATACCCAGAAATATCCGGATACTGTTGACACAATTCAATTTCCGTCGGGCGTTGATAATAACAACATCCAGCTTTTTAAAGCAGATGCATACAAGTTTGGCGGATTTGTAACACACCTGCTGCAAGTGAGTCCCGGATTTGTAATTAACATGGGAGTACGTGCCGATTATTTTAATATAAACAAAGAACTTGATATAAGTCCAAGGGTTGGTCTGACATACAATATCCGGTCTGGGTTAAAAGCAATAGCCGGCTGGGGAGTTTTTTACAAATCGCCCCTCATGAAACAACTGAAATACAATTATCCCGTTTCTGAAAATACAAGAAGTCAGAAAGCGACTCATTACGTGGCGGGAATAGAGAGAAAAAGAAGTAGTTCAACTTTCAAAACAGAGGTATATTACAAAAAATACGACGATCTTATTCCATTACGCCGGAGCTCTATGGGTGAGATTATATATGATATCAAAGAAAATATAGCAGAGGGATATGCCACCGGAATTGATTTCGAGTATATTGTTACTTCTACCACAGTCGATGTTTGGTTTAATTACAGCCTTGCTACCTCAAGGGAAAGGATTAAGGGCACTACTGAATACTATTCACGCTACACTGATCAGCGACACACTATTTCTTCAATGCTTTTATTCCGGACGCGCCATAATATGGAGTTTGGCACTAAAATAAGTTACGGAAGCGGATATACTTATCAGAGAAAGTTTTACAATTCATCTACAAGTCAATGGGGTAATGGCAATGCAACAGTCACGGCCGGATTACCATATTTTTTAAGTGTCGATCTGCGTTTCAAAAAAGGTTTTAATGTATTTTCCTACCCTGTACAATTTTATGCTGATATTATAAATTGTTTAAACAGGAAGAATAGTATCGGCCATGTTTACAGAACGGTCAACAACCTCCCGGTTGAGGAGAACGTGGAATTCTATGGCATTGTACCAACTTTTGGACTGATGTTCGATTTTTAATTAATATACTTTAAGAGGGGCCGGGCAGATATCTATTAATCAGTAGAGACGCCATGCATGGCGTCTCTACGGCACATACTGCGGTGGGTTTATTATCGGGTATGGAATTGCCATAATCGATGAAACCATTATTGTTGCCATCGTATGGTTTTTCAATTTATAATGTTATTCGTGAAAATCATCATCGCACCAATTTTCAGGGTTTTCAATAATATAATTCCGAATGCGGTTGTGCGATTTTTCATCACGAATAATATGTTCGTGGTAACGGGGTTGCCAGGCGAAATCAATATCAATTTTTCGTGCATTAATTGTTACGGCCGATTTGAATCCGCGGATGATTGATGGCAGG
>DATCHE010000021.1:0-8194 GCA_036508535.1 Bacteroidales bacterium
TGATGATTACAAAAGCCGGAAGGCTATAAAAGCCTGACCCATTCCGGAAGAGCAGTTCGGAAGATATTTCTTCCTCTTAAGAAAAATATTTTGGGGGTTGATAAAAGTCAATAAGGTGTACAATAAAGCCATTACTAGTCAATTATGTTTACCTTTAAGGTATGTATGAATAGTTGAGCCATTTAAGACAATTGAGAAAAATAATTAACGATAACAACGAATATGAATGATTTAGAAAAGTATTTCAGACAAAACAACAAAAGACTCATCTATAAATACCTGCATTATTTTGATATTTATGATAGACATTTCAATCATTATAGAAATAAAGAAGTTGTAATTCTTGAAATAGGAGTTTCACAAGGCGGCAGTCTTCAAATGTGGAAGGAATATTTTGGCGAGAAAGCAAGAATATTTGGTATAGATGTTGATCCAAGGTGTAAAAATCTGGAAGAAGAGAATATCAAAATATTTATTGGTTCCCAATCAGACAAGAATTTTTTAAGAGAGGTAAAGACACAGATTCCTCCAATCGATATTTTAATAGATGACGGAGGACATACCATGATTCAGCAGATTGTTAGTTATGAAGAATTATTTGATTCGATCAAAGAAGACGGAATTTATCTTTGTGAAGACCTGCATACGTCCTATTTGGTAGGTTATGGAGGGGGATACAAACGCAAAGGCTCTTTCATTGAGTACAGCAAAAATTTCATTGATTTTCTGAATGCATACCATTCGAAACAAAGGTCATTACGTGTGAATGGATTTACAAAATCAGTTGATTCTATTCACTACTACGACAGCATCATTGTCATAGAGAAAAGGAAAAGAGAGGAACCTCCTTATGCGGAGAAAACAGGAAATGTTTCTTTCACAACAGAATATGCTGAAAGTTCAATAAAAAGAAAACTATACATGATGAAATTTTTTTTCATCAATACTATCAATTTAATCTTGCAGTTTTTCGGAATAAAATATTCATTACGAATAGGCGGGATATTTTGGAAAAAATAAACGGCTGCTAACAAGCCCTATAGCCAACCCCAGATTCAAGAATTTAATACTAATACAATTAATTCTTTTTTCATGTATAAAGTCATTATTACTCCTGCCACCAAATAAGCCACCAAAAAACAAAACCCGCTGAATATCAGCGGGTTTTTGTTTTTAAATTGAGGTCGGTGGCGGATTCGAACCGCCGTAGCCGGTTTTGCAGACCGATTCCTAGCCACTCGGACAACCGACCAAAATATTGTGCGTGCAAAAATAATAATAATTTCCCGGATAAATACCCAACCCTGTACAACATCACACCCGGTCATGTTTCTACTTGGAGGCTAACGGTCCTGGTTTTTCTTTTTTTTATTCAAATACCGTTGTCCCATTATTCCACCGATTATGATGGACACAATAATGCAAGTCAAATAATAATAAAAACGGTCACTTGTTACCACATTCGCTTGAGAATATAGAAAAGAATGAATATGAATTGGCGGGGGCGTTCCGCCTCACTCTGTTCGGCGGAACCGTCCCTGGGCTTCAAAAGAGACCCTTTTCGATGTTTTATAGTAAGTCTTCTATGATAAAAAGCTCAGAATTATGCCTTTGGGACTAAATCTCATCCTTTTAAATCTACCATTTGTCAAAACAGCAACTTCCTAAATATTAAATATATTGCCATTCTATCATTCAGATAATTAGCAATATAGGATATTACATAACTTAGAAATCAATATTTTTTACTGATTCCTGATAAATATTGATCCATTTTTGACGAATAGCATCATTCTGTTTGTCAATTGTTTTTAACCGTAGATAATCCGTCAGATTTTATTGCCAAAGAACTCTTAGAATTCTCTAATTTCCCCACTAATTGGACTTTAGCTGCTTGACAGATATTATCTTATGCATTACTTTTAACATGTAATTTAAAACGTAAAATGAAGAAAAACTTGCAGGCCAAATGATATTTCAACCAATAGAAGGAGTTTACAGATTCCAGAATGTGATTTAATTATTACAGGAGAAATAACTTTTAAAGAGTTTAATAAAAATAGAGATGAAAACCGCAAGAGAAATGCTCGATGAGCGATTGACTATTCAGGATGGTCATCTTAAAGGAGCAAGAATAACCATCTCTGAATCATTAGCAAAGGAATTAATGGAAGATTATCATTCTCAATTTCACCAGAAGACAGAACTACCGCGTAAAGAGAAATCAAATATTTTTAACTCAACTAATGCAGGCCCATCTTAATAAGAATGCCTACATCTCTCCAACAAATCGGTTCCTGATATTTCATTGCATTTAATCTTGATATTCCCGGCAATGATTTGATTTTATAACCGCAAACAATTAACTATATTTTTTATTTTTCAATTCATTAGGTGATTTGTAATGCCCTGCTTCCTGACTTGTATGCAGCGTTTTTCCATTCAATACTTTATTATTGAATAAGTCAGAATATTCATTTCATTTTGGGGAAAGACATAATTGTTTTTACTTTAAAAACTGATGCCTGCTAACCACACCTTTTACGGTTGCTTATGCCCTTGACTTTTCATTTGAAAAATTGTATATCTTTTCTTGAAAAATATGTTTAACGCTCTTTCATCGTTAAAAGTCGCATTTATTAGTCTAATTTAGTAAATTAAATTTATAATAAAATCAGAGAGCTATGCAAGTTACTGTGACCAGAAAGGATAGTAAATTTCTCCCTGATCCTAGCAGGGTAATCGCCCGCTTCCATTATACTTCCGATGAAAGAAGTAAAAATATTATCCTTAATGTGTTGGCTATGCCTGATAGTGAGGTAAATATAGCATTAAGTCAGGTGCTGAGAGGTTATTCCAGACGTCATAGAAATATTTCACTAATATTTGAAACGTATTATAATAAACTGTCTAACTTGTTTGGCGAATTGGGAATAAGACCAGGCAAGGTTAATCAATCACGAAAGTTGCTTATAGGTTCATATTTCACGATGGAATATTCTATTGAATCTGCAGCTTTTTTTAATCCGTCTATCGTAGAAGATCCTGATCAGTCGGAATTAGGACCGGGTGAGAAAAGAGTGATTCTTAGTTTCAGAGCAACTGGCGAAGGGCATATTTCGTCAATTGTTTTTCGTTCAGGTATTATTGATAAGAACGATAATTTGACTACTGAACCTGTCGGCAAAATGTTGGCAGAAGCAGAGCGAATAAAAAGGCATATTTATAATAAAAAATCATTTATAAAGAAGCTGTATGAAATGCGTGTTTTCAATAATAAAATTTCCCCGGTCTTTGTATTGGAAAAATTGAACGAAAGTTTTACTTATGGCGAATTGAAAAGGGTCGTGGAAGAAACAAGAAAAACACCTCAACTCACGGCAAATAAAATATTAATCATTAATCAAATTATGTGGCTGGCGAAATCTCACTACGAACTTGAGTTTTCACTTGATTCGGCAATTTCCGAGAGAGTTATTTTTCCAACCTCTGAAACTGAAAGAAATGGTATTGAAGATGCCCGTTTTGTTAAATTCACAGAGGGTAATGGTGAGATAACTTACTATGCTACCTATACTGCTTATGATGGCATAACCATATTACCAAAGTTACTTGAGACTAATAATTTCTATAATTTCAAATCATTGCCCATTCATGGTGAAATTGCTCAGAATAAAGGAATGGCATTGTTCCCAAGAAAGATCAAAGGTAAATATGCTATGCTGTGCCGGATAGATGGAGCGAGTAATTATATATCTTATTCAGATAATATAAATATCTGGCGCAAGGTCAAACTAATTCAGAAACCAAAATTTCCCTGGGATCTGGTACAGGTTGGAAATTGCGGCTCACCTATCGAGACAGAAGGAGGTTGGTTGGTAATTACACATGGAGTAGGACCCATGAGGGAATACGTATTAGGAGCTTCATTATATGAACTTGATAATCCTGAAAAAGAAATTGGCAGACTAAAGACACCTTTATTAGCTCCCAATGCTGAAGAAAGGGAAGGTTATGTACCAAATGTCGTATACTCTTGCGGTTCTATTATTCATAATAGAAATCTGATTATTCCTTATGGCATTTCAGACTACGCATCTTCTTACGTGTCTATTGATTTAAATGAACTCCTGAATGAACTTAAGAACTCAAAATAGCAGCAACAGTGGCAGTGACTGCAACTATTACTACAACAACCTCCACTTCTTTACTGGTATGCATTTAAAATCTTTCCCTTTCAGAAGACAGGGAGAATGGATAATATAAAGTCAAAGGCAGTTGCCGTTATAGTAGCTCACCCCGATGATGAAACGTTATGGGCGGGCGGAACTATACTGAGCCATCCATCATGGCAATGGTTTATCGTTTGTCTTTGCAGAGGAAGCGATAACAATCGTGCTCCTAAGTTTTTAAGAGCATTACAAGCTTTGAGGTCTGAGGGAATAATGGGCGATTTGGACGATGGGCCGGAACAAAAGCCTCTGGATGAGAATGAGCTGGAGAATGCAATACTGCGGTTATTACCTCCCATGCATTTAGACCTGATTATTTCCCATAATCCATGTGGCGAATATACAAGACATATAAGACATGAAGAAATAGGGAAAGCAGTTATTAAACTCTGGCTGGCAGGCAAGATATTCGCAAATGAACTTTGGACTTTTGCTTATGAAGATGGTGATAAGAAATATTATCCAAGACCAATAGAAAACGCTACTTATTACCGTGTTCTTACTAAACGAATATGGTTGAAAAAATATAGCATAATTACTGAAACGTATGGCTTTGAAAAAAACAGTTTTGAAGCAGAGACAACACCACGTGCAGAATCATTCTGGCAATTTACAAATTCGTATAATGCTCAGAAATGGCTTAAGCAGTTTTAAATTATTCTAACATGAAAGTATTAGTATTATATGACTACCCTGCTTCCCCCGGGGGGCTTGCAACCCAGGGAGATCTGCTATACAGGGGCCTCACTAAAATGGGAATTGATGCCCATGCAGTTAATCTCGAATCACCCCAGGAAAAGGAATGGTACTACCGCTGGTTTGAGCCGGATGTTGTTGTTGGTGTCGGCTATTGGGGGCATACACCGCATCTGGTACTCCATCCGCAACGATATGGAGTTCGGCCTGTTCCCTGGCTGGTTGCCGATGGTTATGTTGCAAACTACCAGGAGGTGCTGAATGCTCTTCCACTTATCATGGTGACATCGAATTGGGTAAAAGAAATGTATGTCCGCGACGGGATTGATAGTGATATAATTGAGGTGCTGCCGGTTGGCTGCGATACAGATGCTTTTACCCCTTGTAATAAAGACGACCCGAAAATTTTGACTGTACGTGAATCACTGGGGATTTCGCCTGATCAATTAATGATTCTGACTGTGGGTGGTGATGCTGCCTCAAAAGGTGCACAGGAGGTAATGCAGGCCCTTGCCATTATTGACACTAAAGCGCCCGATTGGAAATATGTTTGCAAAGTATGGCCCCAGCCACGGACCAAACTTCAGAACCTGGCTGATCTCGAGTTGGCGACACACTTAGGCATCGAAAAAAATGTCATCTATACAACAAACATCATCTCACGTAATTTCATGCCTTACCTGATAGGTGCCTGCGATATATATGCTGCGCCTTCCCGACTTGAAGGCTTTGGAATGCCGCAAGTGGAAGCAGGTGCTTGTGGAAAACCGGTTATAGGTATCAAAGCCATGGGAATGCTCGATACGCTTGTTCATGGAGAAACGGCATTCCTGGCAAATGTAGCACAGCAAATTCTTGTGAACGAAGTGATTCTTGGTGACGAATCGGGCTTTGAAGACAATCATAGGATTGTATTTAAAGATCCACGGACAGTGGACTATCGTGCAAGTGTTCATGATATTGCCAATTATTTGATGGATCTTATGACTGATGCATCATTGCGCGAAAAAATGGGCAAAGCCGCAAGAGAGCGCGTAGTTGAGTATTTCGACTACCGTGTAGTCGCAAAACGTTTTGTACAGATTATAAACGATAAATTGGGGATAGCATAAATTATCAAATCCATGCAAAATGCAGACTGGCAGGAAATAGAAGAGGCAAAAAAGGCAGCCCTGGAAGTGCTGTTTCACAATGCTCACGGGCCATACCACGGGCTCCCGCGTACAGCAGGCTGGGGATACCCGGAACCCTATACAAGAGATTTGATGTTTTCCATATTCGGAATTGGTGTTTCTGAGAATCAGAAGTTAATAGAGAGCATTCGTAAGGTTCTGGAAACTCTGTCAGCAAATCAGACAGACCATGGTCATATCCCCTCACTGGTGCACGACAAAGAAGATCGTGGATCAAGTGATACAACTCCTTTATTTTTACTATGCGTTGGCATATTCAGAAAAGTAACAGGGGAACATGATTTTCTTCAGAATGCTGTACGTAAAGCCCTGACATGGATGGAGTATCAAAGCCCTTCGGACCGGTATATGGCTGCTCAACAGCCAACAAGCGATTGGCGCGATGAACAGTGGGTGACCGGTTATGGACTGTATGTCAATACGATTGTCTATAGTTACCTCCGGCTCCTGGGTCAACATGAAAGAGCAGATATGATACGCAAAGAAATGAGGAAGTTCACGATCACGGGAGGGGTACAGCCCCGTCATATCAGTGAAGGTCTTGCGATAAAACATAAGCCATACTTTGCTCTCTGGTCATATAAAATTCATAACAGCGAACGGTTCGACCTGCTCGGTAACAGCCTTGCCATTCTTTCCGGGATTGCATCACCCTCACGGGCAGAGGAAATGATTTCGTGGATCGAAGAAGAGTGTGCATGCATGAAAAAAAAGGGTGAACTTGCCTGTGATTTGCCTCCTAATCTTTTCCCCTTTATTGAACCCGAAGATACAGACTGGCGATTACGATATGAAACCTATAACATGCCTGGGGAATACCATAATGGAGGTATATGGCCTTTTATATGCGGGTTTTATGTGGCAGCCCTGGTTGCTGCCAAAAGGTACACCCTCGCCATGGAAAAGCTCGTGGCGCTTACCCATAGTGTAAAAATTTCCAATACCAGGAACGTCAATTTTGGCTTTAATGAATGGTTAAAAGCCCAGAACGGCAAAGCCTTGGGACAGGACTGGCAAACCTGGTCTGCTGCGCTTTATCTGTACGCAGTAAAATGCGTTGAAGAAAAAAGAACTCCCTTCTTTGATACAGTACGAAATTGTCCAACTGAACCGAAATCAGATTAGCAGGTGCAGTGGCTGGTTAAAGACACCTTTACTGGCTCCCAATGCTATTTACTCCCGTGGTTCTATTATCCATAGCAGCAGTTGATATGTCACATACAGATTCTAGTTTGCCTTTTGTAATGGAATCAGCAGTAGCAAATAAAGTAACATCTATCGAGGTGCTCCGGGACCTATTTTCATTTCATCCCAATGATACTGAACAGGCTTCATAATTAGTTTTGAATCGCCCCAGTACTTCAGGTCGGGGGAATAGGAGATCCAGATTGACCAGGGTGATATTTCAGAATGAGGTCGGTCGAGTCGTGCGTATAAACCGTTAAACTTTTCAGGAAAAATTACAACATTACGAAAATCAGCTTCAGTGATAAGAGAAAACCGTTCAACGGATTTAAAATCTTTAGTTTTTGCAAGACCAATACGTACCCCATGCCGGGAATAGGCACTGTAAGTCATAAGATATTCACCATCAAGAAAAATAATTCCGGGGTCCTCAATGCCGTACTCCTCATATTCCTTGAATATACCTTCAGCAGCAGGAACCATGAAAGGTTTTTTATCTACTTTAAAATTAAGCCCGTCATTACTTTCTGCTTTGCCAATATACTTCTTCCGTTAAGTTTATGAGACTGGAAAATCATTATATACCTGTTGTTGAATTTTACAACACCTGCATTATGTACGGTAGCAACCGGATAAGGCACATCATCCTTTGTAAGGATTGGATTATTGTGATATCTTTTAATTAACATATTTTATAGCTAATTTTCATTACACTGCAGTTGAAGTTATCTTGAATCTATTTTTCAAATTCTTCAAATGCCAGAAGAACTGTCAAGTGAGAGATCAAATAGGCCAGTGAACTTTCGGCACCCTGGTTACGGTTTACCCCATAACTTTCAAAACCATCGCAGCATCCTTTAGTTTCAAAATCGAACAAGTTCATCCTGA
>DATCHE010000022.1:0-8644 GCA_036508535.1 Bacteroidales bacterium
AGTTTGTAGTAATAAGATGTTTACTTCCGGTTACCTCTCTCGCGGCGCCTATAAATTTTATTTTCATTTAGTTGTTTTTTTTGTAGGATAAAGATAATCAAAAAGATCAATACTCTTTGTTGATTAAAAACCCCCTTTCTAATTTCCCCCAAGGGGGAAAGGTTTTGCTTACTCCGATGGCGCCGATTTGGCTTCGCCGAGCTCCCCGCCAACTGGCGGGTCGGTTGCAATCGGTGCCAAATATTAAGCACGGATTGCAAATCCGCGCTAGCTGGGATTAATAAGATCTGGATGTCCTTGGACGAAAGATTAATAATTTTATTAATTATGTAGAAACTGACTGGCGAACTTAACCAGCAACCAGCAACCAGCAACCGCAACTCTTATATCCGCACTCCGATTATCGTAATATCGTCAACCTGATCAATAGATCCCCTCCAATTTTCGAATTCAGATTCTATAATTCTGCGCTGTTCGGCCATTGGTTTGGAATAGATCCCGGCAAGAAGTTTTTTCAGATTGGCAATCTTATATTTAACGCCAGCCGGACCACCAAACTGATCAGACAAACCGTCTGAAAAGATGTAAATGGTATCGCCCTTTTTAACATTGATCTCATAATTTGTGAAAGTATTTTTTTCCCCATAATATATACCAATAGGCATTCTGTCTGCCTTATATTCCTTAAATTCATCACCCTGAAAAATAAATAGAGGATTATAGGCGCCGGAAAATTCAAGCAGCTTCTTGTTTTTATGAAGCATACAGAATGAAACATCCATTCCATCTGCAGCTTCTCCCTCCTTACCTGTTTGATGAAGCGATGTTTTAATCTTATCGCGTAAAAGACTTAATACTATATTTGCGTGAAGATCATCATTATTTGTAATTATCTCATTAAGAGTAGATATCCCGAGAGCGCTCATAAAGGCACCCGGCACACCATGACCAGTACAATCTGCCACGGTTAAAAAGATATGCTTTTCATCCTCTCCTATCCAGTAAAAATCGCCGCTCACGATATCTCTTGGTTTGAAAATTATAAAATGTTCTGAAAAGAAATTCATAAAATGTTCCTTTTCAGGAAGCATAGCCATCTGTATCCTGCTTGCATATTCAATACTTGAAGTAATCTCTTCTTTCTGTGCTTCAATCTCAGCTGTACGTTCCTGTACTTTATCTTCAAGAATCCTGTTTTCTTTTTGAAGTTGTCCTTCTCTGAAACGGACAATAAGTAAAAGTAAGCTTAAGACAACCAGTACTACAAGAATATAGAAAAGCGTTGTCTGGGTAAAAGGAGCCTTACTGGTAAATTTAATTGATTCCGGAGCACCTATATTACCCCATAAATCTTTTGCCCGTACCTCAACTATATAATCGCCCGGTTCCGGTATTAGAAGATTATAGGTTGTACGAACCGACCACGGTGACCAATCGGGCATCAGTTTATTTATTTTATACTGATATTGTGTTGTGTTTTGTTTTAGGTAGGTGGGTGCAACTATGTCAAAATTAACAATATTATCACCCCTGTTTAAGACAATATTGGATAAATTAAAAGATGTGCCGGTTTCATTGTAAATGCTTTTAATAAAAACATCGCTTTCGGGACTGATTTTTGAAGGTTTGTTGATGTCAATTTTGAAAAGCCGGTTTGACCCATCTACAATCCATAGATTATTTTTATCAGCATTTATCGATATCACTTCATCAAATATCTTAAAAAGTGACATCTCTTTTTCAATCAGTCCGGTACCAGGGTTTAAACAGATCCATTCATTACCGTAACTGATCCATGGTTTGTTCGACAAAGGATAGAGATATTTAATCTTTGAACCTGAAGAGCTTTTATCAAGTCTCGTTTGAATAAATGCGTTCGATTTTTTATCAAAGAAATAAATACCCGTCTCTGAGTATAGAAAGACAGAATCGCTGACTAAATTCAGAATATATCGCTGCGGAAAATCATTTTTAATACTCACAGGAGTATATTTAATTGCCTCGGTACCGTTGCCGGGTTCCAATCTGAGAGCAGCGTTATCAACACCAAGCCATATCGTTTTATCGCTTGTCAGGGCAATCGAATAAACAGGATTAGTATACTCTGAATCAAGAAACTCAGTAATCCATTTTCCATTCTGAAACTTCACTGAAAAGTATCCATCCTCCGCGGCAATATAATAATTTTCATCCACAGACTGCCAATTGATGAAGTTAATGTACCGGTTCGGAGCAATTGCCACAGCTTTATGATTAATAATTATATAGAGTCCCTTATTTGTAGCAGCCAGGATACCATTTTTTGTTGAAACAAGCTGTCGGCATTTCTCACTTAGCCCTTCTACTTTTTTGAAAATATAATTTATTGATTTAAGCTTACTTACTGTTGTTTTAGAATACTGGTCGATTGAGTTTTTAGTCGGAGCAGCAGGCACAGTGATTTTTTCAGGAGTTGTTTTTTTGCCAAATATTCTTGCAAAAATGTTTTTTCGGACGGCCTTTTGAGATGCCTTTTCTACTGCCGGAGTTGGAGTAGCTGCATTCTTTATAAGAACCTGAACATCAGAATAATTTTTAACTTCTGTAAGATAAAAAACCCCTTCGCTCGTGGCAACAAATAGCTCATTATCATTCCACAATGATGTTGTCAGATTACCCATCAGTCCGGGGTAAATGCTAAAATTCCTGACAGGAAGGTTCAGGTCTGCCCTTGTCAGCCCATATTGATGCGAGAGCCATAGTCCGCTGCTTTCGTCAAGACCTATTGCAAAGATTTCATCATCAGGCAGGGCATTCTGATTATTTATAGTAAAATGGATTTTACCGCTATTTTTTTCAATAACCAGTGCACCTCCATCAAGGGTGGAAAATGCATATAGGCTGTCACCGATAGAAATTCCATCAGATAAGATATTATCCCTTAGGTAATTATCATCTTTTATCTGATAATCATAATACTTTATCCCGTCGAAAAGTGATAATTTCCCATCGCTGAAACCAACTAAAACCGAGTTTAAATTATAAGGAAGTGAGAAAAGAATATCCGTTTTTGCGGTCAGGTAGCCGGTAACGATTGGGAAAAGGGTATCACTCTCAAGTCTGTATAATCCCTTATCAAGTACATTGATAAATGTATTTTTAGGCGTTACAATGATTCCTGTAAAAGGGCTTCCTTCCTTCGATTTTAAAAGAAGTTCAAGTTTACCGCTTGTAAGATTATACCTGCTTATTGAATTATCGCCGTAAAACCATGCTACAGAGTCAGTTAATTGAATTTTGGTAATAATACCTACTTCCGAAGTATCACCAGATAATGATACATAATTATATGATCCGACCTGGTTCTTTTCGAGGAATCCGAAGTTATTTTCAGCTCCGATAAATATCTTGCTATTTGTATTATTTGCCTTCATGGAAAAGGGTATAACAGGTATTCTTACAGAGAGCCAATCCTGTCCGTCGAATGACAAGATTCCTTTCCTGTTAGCAAATAGCATCACATGGTTTATATCCTGGCAGATAGCCCAGTTCTGATTTTCAATATCCCTGCTTTCCTTAAAATTAGTAAGCAGCAGGCCTCCATCCTGAGCTTCAAGTATATAGTAAACAAATAATAAAGAAACGAGTGATAATAACTTTCTCATAGCAATCGAATCTCAGATTAGTCGAATTTTTTCATCATGCTAAATTTACGACAAATTATATTTAAATTTGTTAATAAATAAATATGATAAAAGAATGGGAAAAAACAATACCGGACAGAGGATTGGCATTCTCACAGCCGGGGGAGATTGTCCGGGGATCAATGCAGCTATACGCGGGGTGGGCAAAACGGCTATTGTGAATTATGGTATGAAGTTGGTCGGAATCAGCGACGGATTTACCGGAATGATAAATAAGGAGTACAGGGAACTTACCGAACACGACCTTTCCGGAATACTGACCATTGGGGGAACAATTCTTGGAACATCAAGGGAAAAACCTTTTAAAAGCAATGGGAAGGGGAAAAATGAAATAAGCAAACCTGTACTTATCAAAGAACATTATGAACAAATGGGACTCGACTGTCTTGTATGTATCGGAGGAAACGGCACCCTTAAAACAGCTCATCTATTATCGCTGGAAGGGTTGAATGTAGTTGGAATTCCCAAAACAATAGATAATGATGTATGGGGAACCGATGTTACTTTCGGTTTCGATTCAGCTGTGAATATAGCAACTGAAGCAATAGATCGTCTTCATTCCACTGCCAACTCCCATAAACGAATAATGATAATTGAATTAATGGGACATAATGCAGGCTGGATTGCTTTATACTCAGGTATTGCGGGAGGAGGTGACGTTATCTTAATTCCTGAGATACAATATAATGAGGAAAAGATTGCAGAATATCTTCTTAATCGTGTGAATGAAAACAAGGCTTACTCAATAGTAGTAGTAGCGGAAGGTATTAAGAATCCGGTAAAAGACCGGTCTGCAGCACAGTATATAAGTAAAAGAATTAACGAAATGACTGGTCTCGAAACAAGAGAAACAGTTCTGGGTTATATACAGAGAGGAGGTACACCCTCTCCCATGGACCGCGTACTTGCTACCAGATATGGCAGTGCCTGTGCCGACTTGATAGCAAATCGTGATTATGGCAAAATGGTTGCGCTCAGGGAAAACAAAATTGAATTTGTTCCCCTGTCAGATGTTGCAGGAAAACTAAAACTTGTTGAGTCGAATGATCCGCTGGTAGTCCAGGCTCAGAAAATGGGAACAAGTTTCGGTTTTTAATCTCTCAATCCAACCTGAAAATAAAAACGTTATAAATGCCACAAAAAAATAAGGTAATGATGAAAAAGCTGATTTTCATCCGGCATGGAAGAGCGGAAGACCAGGCTTTTGAAATATCAGACTTCGAAAGATCTCTGACTCCTAAAGGAAAAACTATTTCTAAACTAATGGCCCGCTCGCTTCGTGAAAAAGAGAACTCAATGGGAATGATGTTAACAAGCACGGCTTTCAGAGCTTTGGAAACAGCTTATATATTTGCTGTAGAATTTGGCATTAAACCTGAAAGCATAAGAGCAGACAGTAATCTGTATTACAAAATGAATATTCATTATATGGATGAATTGCTGTCTGTTATTGAGGATGAAAATGAGGTAATAACACTTTTCGGTCATAACCCTTCATTTACAGAGATTGCAGATAATTTATGCAAAGAAGGTTGTGATTTTATACCAAAATGTGGTATAATCGGTATCTCATTTAATATCGAAAAATGGTCGGATTTAAAGCACCATACAGGGAAAATGGAATATTTTCTTATACCTGAAAAGCCACTATGAGTAAAACATATATTCCAAAGGAAATAAGCTGGCTGTCATTTAACGAACGTGTTCTTCAGGAGGCTGAAAACAAAGAGGTTCCCCTTATAGAAAGATTTAAATTTCTCGGGATTTACTCAAATAATCTCGATGAATACTTCAGGGTAAGGGTTGCGACCCTGAAACGACTTTCACTGTTTGGAGTAAAATCGAAAAATATTCTGGGCTATAGCCCAAAGGCTACTCTTAAAAGAATCCAGGAAATAGTTATCAAGCAAAATGCAAAGTTTGAGAAGATCTACTCAGGACTTATTCAGGAACTTGATAAACATAAAATACACATTATCAATGAGAAACAGTTAAATCAGGAACAAACCGAATTTGTTCAGAAATATTTTCATAAAGAGGTACGAACAAGGCTGATGCCCTTTCTTATCGAAAAAGATTCTGAGTTGCCAAACCTTACTGATGCTGCGATTTATCTTGCCATATATCTTGTAAAAAAAGAGACTCAAAAAAAGAGATTTGCCCTTCTGGAGATCCCTACTAATGTCCTCCCCCGGTTTGTTGTTCTTCCTGAAAAAGACGATGACAAATATGTAATATTTATAGATGATATTATAAGGTTCGGACTTAAAGAGATCTTTTTTATTTTTGATTTTGATGAGTTTTCTGCATATACAATTAAGCTTACTAAAGATGCTGAACTTGAATTGGTTGACGATATCTCAGAGAGCTATATTGATAAGCTTTCACATAGTCTTCAACAGCGAAAATGGGGTACGCCTGTCCGTTTTATTCACGACAGGGAGTTGCCTGACGACCTTCTGAAAATTCTCACCAAAAAACTTAATTTAGGCCCCGACGACGCCATAATTCCGGGAAACAGGTATCATAACTTCAAGGACTTTATGAATTTCCCGAACCTGGGGCGCAGGAAGTTTTATTATGAACCGCTTGTTCCCATTCCACACAGGGATATTCAGTCCGGGAAAAGCATTTTATCTGCTATTAAGAAGAAGGATATAATGCTGTTTTTTCCATATAATCCTTTCGACCATTTTATAGACCTTCTGAGAGAGGCTTCTATTGATCCTTACGTAACTTCGATTCAGATAACGCTATACAGGCTGGCCAGAAACTCCAGCGTTATTAATGCACTATTAAACGCTGTCAGAAACGGGAAGAATGTAACAACGGTTGTTGAATTACAGGCGCGATTCGATGAGGAAGCAAATATTCTCTGGGGAAATAAACTGATGGAAGAGGGTGTAAAGGTCATTTATGGTGTTCCGGGTCTGAAAGTTCATTCCAAGTTATGCCTCATAACCAGAGTTAAAAATGAAGTTACCCAACGTTATGCTGCAATAGGCACCGGAAACTTTAATGAGGATACAGCAAAAATCTATACCGATCATCTTCTTTTAACAACAAATAAGAAGATTACGAATGAAGTTTTTAAAGCATTTAACTTCTTCAACGTAAATTACAGGAAGGACAATTTTTATCATCTTGTACTTTCCCCATTTTTCCTTAGAAATAAAATCATTTTACTGATAGAAAACGAGATAAAGAATATTAAGGCGGGTAAAAAAGCCTTTATTTATATCAAAATGAATAATCTGACCGACAATGAGATTATAAATCATCTCTATGAAGCAAGTAAAGCCGGAGTTACTATCAGATTAATTATCAGGGGGATGATCTCACTTGTTCCGGAAATAAAGGATGTCAGTGAGAATATTAAAGCAATTGGCGTTGTTGACCGTTTTCTGGAACATACCAGGTTCTTGATTTTCTGTAACGGGGGGAATGAGGAGTGCTTTATCTCTTCAGCTGATCTGATGACCAGAAATATTGAACACCGCATAGAAGTAACCTGCCCGGTTTTTGATAAAAGTATCCGAAGTGAAATGAAGGAGATATTTGAGATACAATGGAGCGATAATGTAAAAGCACGCCTTCTTGATGCCACACTTTCGAATATGTTTGTTAAATCCGGTAAGAAACCATTCAATTCTCAGATTGAGGTTCATAATTATTTGAAAAAGGTAAATGAGAAGGCTGTTGAAAAATAGATTGAGTTTGAGATTGCAACACATTAATTTATAATACTTTAAACCCCCTTCCCGGCTGATAGCAACGTTATACTTCAGAATTTAGATAACAAAAAAATTAGTTTTCTTTATTGATTCTTACCCCCTTTCTAATTTCCCCCAAGGGGGAAAGGTTGGGAAGATGTATCAAGATCATTCAGGCGGACTTTGCGTCCCTGCCTACCAGCAGGCAGGTTTGCGCCTTCGTGGCAGTAAAATTTTAACACACACTATATGAACTATCTTGTCCTTTTCACCGGCACCCTTGGCATATTGATTTTTTCATGGTTCTTTTCTATAAAGTATAAAAGATACCATGGCATTACCAGATTTTTTGCTTTTGAGAGTGCATTTATTCTGGTTCTGTTGAATTATAGAATATGGTTCATTAACCCGTTTTCGCTGGTTCAGATGATTTCATGGATACTCTTAATACTTTCAGCGTATGTAGGAATTGAAGGATATCTTCTTCTTAAGAGACAAGGCAAATCAGAAAAAAGCTTTGAGAATACTTCAGTACTCGTTAAATCGGGTTTATTTGGGTATATCAGGCATCCGCTTTATCTCTCAGTATTTCTGTTCGGCATTGGAGTAATGTTTAAAGATCCACGACAGATTCAGCTTATTCTGGGAGGAATTATCCTTATTGCAATATATTTTACTGCCCGCGTTGAAGAAAAAGAGATGATCGCCAAATTCGGAGATGAGTACAGAAAATATATGAAGGAGACCAAGATGTTTATTCCGTATATTTTTTGAATTTGATATAAAAACCCCTAACCTAGACTTCCCCCAAGGCATGGTCGTCAACCTAATAGTAGTATTTAAATACAGGGATTAGAAAAATTTTCCCCTCCTTTTTAAGGAGGGGTGGCCGCAGCACAATGATAGCAAAAGTGCTGAAAAGTCAAGTTGCGGCCGGGGTGGTTGATTGGTTTATCAGATCGATTCTCTTTTTTTATTGATAACTTTACTTATCTCACTTATTAAATATTCAGGGTCTTGGAATACAAATCTGTTTTCAAACCTTAATACAGTGAATCCATAGCTATTCAGGAATTTATTCCTGTTAATGCTGCCTCAGCCTAAGTAGGCCTGTTCCATAAATCAACCACCCCGGCCGGGAAATGAACATTTGTAAAAAATGAGATAATCAGCTATCCCGGCCACCCCTCCTTCAAAAAGGAGGGGAAATTTCGTTACTCTGTAATTACGATTATACTCTTAGGTTGA
>DATCHE010000023.1:0-2022 GCA_036508535.1 Bacteroidales bacterium
TTTGTACCATGACTGCAAAAACTGCCCGGTGCAGTCGTCGGGTAACACAACCTCCCTTTATTGCCGGGCCGTTAGCTGCAACCCCTTACGATACTGTGTATTACAGATACCACTTTAAATCAATATTATGCCAATCCAATCCGACTCCCAATGAAAAAGAATAGCATCGTACTGGTAATATTAATAGTACTTTACAAACCAGTCAGCATTTGCAATAATTTTAATTATCAATCCTATTCTATGGATGACTCTCTGAAGATTGTAGAGAAAGTATATCTTCATATAGATCGAGATTGTTATTACGCGGGTGACGATATCTGGTTCAAATCATATCTCATTGATGCTTCAGATAGGGTACTTTCTAATCATAGCAATAACTTGCATGTCGAACTGATTTCTCCCACTTCAAAAATAATTTATAGCCATATTATCCGACTGTATGAAGGATTAGGCAATGGGGATTTCTGGTTACCTGAAAATCTGAAATCAGGACGATATCAGCTAAGGGCCTATACTAACTACATGAGAAATTTCGATGATCAGTTATTCTTTAATAAAGATATTACAATTATTAACTCTTCAGATAAGATCGAAGTCTTCTCTGACAGTGTCAAATACATCAAAAACAAATTGGAGATAGCCTTTTTCCCTGAAGGTGGTTCATTAGTTGATTATGTTTCTTCAATTGTGGCCTTTAAAGCTGTGAATGCCCTTGGAGAAGGATGCGAAATATCTGGAGAGGTTTATTCTTCAATAGGAAAGTTAGTTACAACATTTAAAAGTACTCACCTGGGTATGGGAACTTTTTCACTTAATCCGGTTCCGGGATTAAATTATTATATTATTGCCAGGAACCTTAATGGGGATGAGGTAAAAAGTGAAATCCCAAAGAGTTTTTCAACAGGCTTTGCTTTAAATATATCAAGAAACGACAGCAATGATCTGGCTGTTACAATAAGAACAAACATGAAGACATTGCCTCAGATTCCTGACCACGATCTGACTCTGACAATTTCTGCCCGAAACATTTCTTACAAGGCTGCAGTTCTCAGGATGAACTCTCTGAGTAAACGTTTCATTTTTCCAACTGAAGATATTCCTGAGGGTATTGCTGCTCTTACTTTATCTGGCCCTGATAAGCTTCCTCTTTGTGAAAGGTTGGTCTACATTCGAAAAAATGAAGATTATAGAGTAAATATAGAAACCAACAAAACGATATATAAACAGCGCGATTCTGTATCGTTAAAGATATCATTATCTGAAAATTCCGGAATTGCTCAGGAAGCCTATCTTTCGCTATCAGCAACTGAAAAGATCTCTTCTAATAGCTCTTCTAAGTTTCGGTCTACAATTTCTTCATGGTTTCTTCTTGAATCAGATGTCAGGGGACCAGTGGAAGACCCATCGTATTATTTTGATCCATCAAATTCAAACCGATTTGAAAATCTGGATCTGCTTTTACTTACACAGGGATGGCGTGATTTTGAATGGAAATATAAAAATTTGAACTTTCCCCCTGAAACCGGTTTCACGATTTCGGGAAGAATAAGAAAGACATTTGCCAATGTACCTTTAGAAAATTCTAAAGTCATTATTGCCTTATTAAGAAATGAAAATTCAATAATTTGTACTCTCCCTACAGATTCTTCTGGGATATTTGATCTTAAAGGAGTCGACCTGACAGGTGATGCAAGATTGGTCATAACCGGTAAAGGGAAAAAAGAACATTTGCAGGGATGGCTGCTGATGGATTCTCTGAACTATTCACCGGCAGAGATCCGGGAAAAAACACTTAGTTCAAAGTTGCTACTAAATGATAATCATTTCTCGAAAGAGAACACCAAAGCTTTGATACAGGATGCGGAAATCAAGAAAACTATTAGGAAAAAATACAAACTTTCCGATACTATTAACCTTAATGAGGTACAAGTTGTTGCGCAACGTCACCAGAGTATACAGACATCTCACATAATTACTAGCCGCTCTCTGTATGGATCACCAGACAAGGAGCTTATTGTAACT